>JANWJQ010000172.1 GCA_025451875.1 Rhizomicrobium sp. | reverse complement strand
CGCCCGCACCAGCGCGCCCCGCTTTCACGCCCGCGCGTCCGGCTCCGACACTTGCCCAGCAGGCGAAATCCCCCACGCCGGTCATCGAAGGCGATGAGATCGGCACGGCGATGGAGATCGCGGCGCGGGCGAACACCTTGCCCGAACTCAAGGCCGCGCTTGAAGCCTATGACGGTTGTGCGCTGAAGAAGCTTGCGACCAACACCGTCTTCGCGGACGGCACGCCGGGCGCGCGCGTGCTCTGCATCGGCGAAGCGCCGGGCCGTGATGAAGACAAAGCCGGCCTTCCCTTCGTGGGCCGCGCGGGAAAGCTGCTCGACAAGATGCTCGCGCCCATCGGGCTGGACCGCGCGAAGAACGTCTACATCATCAATGTTCTGCCCTGGCGGCCGCCGGACAATCGCAATCCCGATCCGGTGGAAGTCGCCAAATGCATTCCGTTCCTGCGCCGCCATATCGAACTGGCGAACCCGGACCTGATCGTGCTGCTGGGCGCGGTGGCGGTGAAGAACGTCATGGGCAAGACTGACGGCATCATGGCCACGCGCGGCAAATGGCTCGAATATCATGTGAACGGCCGCATGGTTCCCGTGATGCCCACGCTGCATCCGGCCTATCTGCTGCGCCAGCCCGCGCACAAAAAACTGGCCTGGCGCGACCTGCTTGCGATCGAGGAAAAATATCTCGCACTGCCCGCACGCGAAGGTGCTGCGTGAAATATTGCGCCGCGGCTTTGGCGCTTCTCATCCCCTCCATGGCCGTCGCGCAATCGGCGACGCCGAATGCACCCGTGCAGGATTGGTCGAATATTGAAACCGTCACGGTAATCGCCAATCCGGGGCCGGCGCTCTGGCATATCTCGCGCAACGGATCGGATGTCTGGCTGCTCGGCACGATCTCGCCGATGCCCAAGGCGCTCGACTGGAACAAGGCCCCGCTCACCGACATCATCGCCGGCGCACGGATGGTGTATCTGCCGCCGCAGTTGAAGGCAGGTTTTTTCGAGACATCGTGGTTCCTGCTCACCGGCATGCACAAGATCAAGCAGCCCGACGATCAAACCTTGCGCGCAACGCTCCCCGCCGACCTGCGCGCGCGTTACGAAGGCTGGATGACGAAACTCGGCAAGAAGATCGACGACAACGATGACTATCTCGCCGCCATCGCCGCGCTCGATCTGGAAGGTTTGTTCCGCGACAAGTTCGAACTCGACGGCAAGGAAACCGGCGCGGCCGTGGAACGCATCGCCGATCACGCCGATGTCCCATCCAAATCGCTGGCGACCTATCGGGCCATGCCGGTTGTCGACGAGGTTCAGGCGATGTCGCCCGAAACGCAGCGCCTCTGCATGAAGGCCGCGCTGGACGATATCGACACGCAATCGGCCAATGCAAAGCTCGCCGCGCAGGCATGGGCCACCGGCGATCTCGCGGGCATCAAGGCGCATTATTCCGAAACCAAGCTGAATGGTTGTTTCGAGAAAACCAAAACCTTCGCCGCCGCGCGCGATCAGATCGTCGCGTTGGCGATCAACGCGGTGAACGAATCCTTGAGCAAGCCGGGCAAGAATTTAATCGTCATCGATATCGGCTACCTGCTGCGGAACAATGGACTGCTGGATCGACTCGCCGCGCAGGGAATCACAGTCGAAGGCCCACCAGGCTGAAAGAAACTTGAGCCTGCGCTCGTGAGCGCGTAGGTTTTGGGAAATCGCCGATTTGCATCGTATTTGTGTCGAAGGAACCGAACGCTTGAAACGCGCTCTTCTGCTCGCCGTAGCTTTTGCGGCGCTCGCTACAACCCACGCCGTCGCACAATCCGTTCCCGTCGCCGTGCTCTCGCCGGAGGATGTGCAGCGTTACCGCCAGATTTTCGCGGATGAGCGGAGCGGGAACTTTTCCGAAGCGCAATCGCTGGTCGCGCAACTCAATGACAAGTCTCTCGTCGGCTACGCGCAGGCCGAGCATTACCTCTCGCCGTCTTCGTCGAAGACACCGGTTTCCGATCTCATCGACTGGATGAACGAGTACAACGACCTGGGCGTCGCCGATCGCATCTACGATCTTGGCATCAAGCGCGCCAGCGTTCCGATCAAGCGGCACCATCGCGTCGTCGGCGTGCGTCTGACGGCCACGATCCCCTCACCCGCACCGCCCCCGCGTCGTGTCGGCGGCGGCACGTCGGAAGAAACCGCGCCCGGCGATCCGCCTTTGTCGTCCGAAGCCGCGCGTTCTGCCTTCCAATTGATGCTGGCATCGGTGAAAGCCGATCAGCCCGCGCAGGCCGAAGCGCAGATGAATGCCGCCATCGCGCAAGGCATTCCCGGCGCCGACGCCGCGCGCCTCGCGCAGAAAGTCGCAGCATCCTATCTCGCCGAAAGCCAGGATTACGACGCGTTCCGCATCACCAGCGACGTGAACGCCATCGACCGCCTGTCGGCCCCGATGCTGGACTGGATCGCGGGCCTCGCCTGCTATCGCATGGGCAATTTCTCCGTCGCCGCCCAGCATTTCGAGACGCTGGCACAGGTCGGTTCGACGCACGCGGGAACCCGTGCGGCCGCCGCGTTCTGGGCCGCGCGCGCGCATATGCGCGACGGCAATTCCCTGCGCGTCATCACTTTGCTCGTCGCCGCGGCACGGCTTGAGCCCACTTTCTATGGATTGCTCTCGGAACGCATTCTCGGCTGGGACAGCGCAACCGGCTTCTCCGATGCGACCCTCAGCGCATCCGACATGAACGTCATTTCGCAGATACCCGCCGCGCACCGCGCCATCGCGCTCTATCAGATCGGCGAGACCGATTATGTGCATGGCGAGATGACGCGCGCGCTCGCCTCCATCGATACCAAACAAAGCATTGGCTTCGCGGCGATGGCGCGGCAGATGGGCCAACCCGATCTCGAACTGCGTGCCAGCGAGCTTTCCGTGTCGCAGGGCAAGAGGTTGACCGGTCTCTTCCCTGTTCCGCCTTATCAACCTGCGGGCGGTTATCGCGTCGATCCCTCACTGGTGCTTGCCTTCGTGCGCCAGGAAAGCCGCTTTCAGCAGAAAGCCGTCTCCGCCGTCGGCGCGACCGGCCTGATGCAGATCATGCCCGGCACCGCGACCCACATCGACAGCAGCGTCGATCGCTCGCAGTTGAAAGACCCAACCACCAGCCTCGATCTCGGTCAGCGCTATATCGCCGAGTTGCTCGACAAGATGAACAACAATCTCATCCAGACAACGGCTTCCTACGACGCCGGTCCCGGGAGCGTATGGCGCTGGATGGATCGTCCGAACACGGACAAATCCGATCCGCTGCTTTTCCTCGAAACCATGCCGTCGCCGGAAACGCGCGACTATGTGCGCCGCGTGATGACCTACTACTGGATGTACAACCGCCGTCAGAACGAAGAGTCGCCGTCGCTCGATCAGGCCGCGGCCGGCGACTGGCCGAAATACAAGCGCCCGGCGATCATGCCGTCCCGCTCCGTCACAACACCACCGCCTTCTCCGCCGCCGGCAACCACGGTGGTCAGCGATGCCTCCTATTGACGACGGCATAAAGTTCGTTCCCGTCCGCATCGCGGTGATGACGGTTTCCGATACGCGCACCCGCGAGAACGATACCTCCGGTGACACGCTCGCCGCGCGCATCGCGGATGCCGGACATGTTCTGGCGGATCGCGTCATCGTGAAGGACGACATCCCGACGATCCGCGCGCAACTTCAGCAATGGATCGATGATGCACAGATCGACGCCGTCATTACCACGGGCGGCACCGGCCTTACGGGCCGCGATGTGACGGTTGAAGCGATGAAGCCACTGTTCGAGAAAGAGATCGACGGTTTCGCCGCCGTATTCCACCGCATCTCCTTCGAGAAGATCGGCACTTCCACCCTGCAATCGCGCGCCTGCGCGGGCGTGGCCAAGGGCACCTATCTCTTCGCCCTGCCCGGTTCGACCGGCGCGGTGAAGGACGGCTGGGATGGCATCCTGAAATTCCAGCTCGATATTCGCCACAAGCCCTGCAATTTCGTGGAAATCATGCCGCGGCTTTTGGAGAAATGAACGCAACGCTCATCGAGCGAAGTTTCGAGCTTGCCGCCGAACGTGCGGGCGATATCACGCCGCGCGTCTATGAAAAGCTCTTCGCGAAATATCCGGAGATGCTGCCGCTCTTCGTGCGCGACACCACGGGCGCGGTGCGGGGCGAGATGCTGGCGCGCACCATTGAAGCGGTGTTCGATTACATCGGTCCGAACGCATTTGCCGAGAATTTCCTGCGCTGCGAAGTCGTCACGCATGACGGCTACGGCGTGCCGCCGGACATTTTCTCGAAGTTCTTCGATGTGCTCGCGGAAACGCTGCGCGACATTCTTGGCGCGGACTGGTCGCCCGACATGGCGCGCGCATGGCAGGCGATACTCGCCGATTTTGCGCGGTTCACCGCCGCGCCGGAGCACATCATCTGACGTCAGGCAGGAACGTTGTCGTCCTGGCCCTGATACATCGAGATGTCGCCGTCTTCGTCCTGGTCCTGTCCGACCTGATCGCTGGCCGGCATGGCGCCGCTCTCGTCGTCACCATCCGGATTGATGACGAAATCCGGATCGGAGATCCGGTTCGGCATCACGCCCCCATCGTGATCGTTGACGAATTGCGGGCCGGACTGGATCGGCTCGGCACTCGCTGGCAGGCAAACCAAGGCACACACAATCGCAGAGCACACGCCCAGCGCAATTTTACGCATCAGCCCACTCCTTCGACACACATTCATCCGCCCGGCTCGATTCTTATCATATTTTTGAAGGACTTACCGCGGTTGCGTTAAATTTATTTTCGCGGCGCACCATAAATTGAAACTTTCGGCAGAATTTCACCAAGGGTTGCGCCATTTTCTCCCGCCGATTCGGGCCGTGGAACGCGCCTGCCCGCCCCCGGGTTACCTCTGCAACAGGATGCAGTAGCGCCCGCCGCCCTTGCATCCATATCTCGTACTTGCGTGTTCTATTTTTGTTCTTATCTTGGTGCGCATGACAACAGTTTTGGACATCACAGCGGATACGAGGCGCCTTCGTGGACGCGGCGCCGTTTCGAACGCTTCAGGGCGCTTCGAGAAGGAAACACGCGTCCTCGTCGATGACGGCTGGGACACCGAAGACGAAGAGCCTTCGCTGAAGACGGAGATCCCGCGCGACAGCTCACGCACGATCATCACGAAGAACAATTCGCCGGACATCTCGTTCAGCCAGTCGATCAATCCCTACAAGGGCTGCGAGCATGGCTGCATCTACTGCTTCGCGCGGCCGACACACGCCTATCTCGGCTTCTCGCCCGGCGCGGATTTCGAGAGCAAGATCTTCACCAAGCCCAATGCGGCGGAGCTTCTGCGCAAGGAATTGTCGGCGAAGAATTATGTGCCGAAGGTTCTGGCCATCGGCACCAACACCGATCCCTATCAGCCGATCGAGAAGAAGCTGCGCATCATGCGGTCCATTCTCGAAGTGCTGTGGGAGTTCAAACATCCCGTCGGCATCGTGACGAAGAACGCGGGAATCCTGCGCGATATCGACATCCTCGCGCCGATGGCCGAAGCCGGATTGGCGAAAGTCGCGCTGTCGGTGACGACGCTGGACCGCCAGCTTGCGCGCACGATGGAGCCGCGCGCTTCCACGCCACCGAAGCGCCTCGCGGCGCTGAAAACGCTGGCCTCCGTCGGTATTCCTACCGCGGTGATGGTGGCCCCCATCATTCCGGCGCTGAACGACGAGGAAATCGAATCCATTCTGGACGCGGCGAAAGATGCCGGCGTGCGCTCAGCCGGTTATGTGCTGCTGCGCCTCCCGCTGGAAATCAAAGACCTCTTTCGCGAATGGCTTGAAGCGAACGAGCCGGGGCGCGCCAAGCATGTCATGTCGCTGATCCGCTCCATGCGCGGCGGCAAGGATTACGATGCCCAGTGGAACACCCGCATGCGCGGCACCGGCCCCTATGCCGACATGATCTCGCGCCGTTTCCACATGGCCGTGAAACGCCTCGGCCTCAACACCGACCACCGCCCGCTCGACACCTCGCAGTTCAAGCGCCCGATCCAGGCGGGTCAGCAATTGGAGCTGCTGTAAGGCGCGGGAGGGGGCATCCCTTCAATTTTGAAAAACAAATAGAGGTAGGAAGGCCAGCTTGAACTACAAAATCTGGCGAAGGGCCGAAAACCAAACCCAAAAAATCGACATTCAATCCCCTCCCCTGCATCCAAGCCGCGCCTTGCCTGCATCTGACTGGTAACGGACCGTTTTGGCCGCGAAGGAGCAGGCAATGATTGTCACGCATGGGAACGGGCTTCTGATCACGGCGATCTTCTGGGGCGCCATCGTCCTGATCGTGTTCGTCAGCAATTTCTTCGGTTATCGCGAACGCACCAGCCGTCACCGGATGATTGAGAAGCTGGCCGAGAAAGGCCAACCGATCCCGCCGGAACTTCTGAGCGGCAACGGCAATGGCCGCTATTACGACGGCGGCGGCTATCGCGGCGGCTGGCATCGCTATTCGCTGGCCGGCGGCATTTACCTGATGTGTATCGGTGCGGCGCTGTTCGTTTTCCTGTGGGCGATGACCACGGGCAATTTCAACAGCCTCTTCGGTGATGGCGATATGGGCGGAAGCGGACCCGGATGGCTGCCCTTTGTCGCCATCTTCCCCTTCATGATCGGCTTCAGCCGCGTGCTGGCCCATTTCTTCGATCGTCCACGCACGCCGCCACAATGAGACGTTATGCTGTCACGGGATGAACGAGTCCGATCTGATAGCGCGGGCCGCGGGTGGAGATGCCGCGGCCTTTGGCGTGCTCGTGCGGCAGAACCAGTCGCCATTGCGCGGTTTCCTGCGCCGCCTCACCCGCGCCGATCACGCGCTGGCGGACGATCTGGCGCAGGAGACGTTCCTCGAAGCCTGGCGCAAACTTTCGCAATATCGCGGCGAAGGATCGTTCACCGGTTGGCTCACGCGCATCGCCTGGTCGCGCTTTCTCATGGAAGCCCGCAAGCGCAAGCCGGAATTGATGGAAGACCTGCCCGAGCAAAGCATCGAAACCTCGCCGGATGCCAAACTCGATCTGGAGAGCGCCATGCGTAAAATCTCCGCCCCCGAACGCGCCACGCTCACGCTTTGCTATGCGCTCGGCCATTCCAATGAAGAGGCGGCCACGATTTTGGAGATGCCGCTCGGCACCGTGAAATCGCATATACTGCGCGGGCGCGAGAAACTGCGCGCGCTGCTGGAAGGCGGATCATGACAGCCGATCTGGACGCCCTGCTCTCCAAACCGCTCGCTTCGGTGACTGATGATGGATTTTCCGCATCTGTTGCAAGGCGCGCACTGGCGCTGCAGGAACGCGATAAGCTGTTGGATCAGCTAGTTCTTATTGTGACAGCGGCCATCATCCTCGCCGCCCTGCCGCTCGACCGCATCATGGCCGCGATTGAAACAGTCACAGTGGGTCTGGGAAACTTGCTCCCGGTCACCATCGCCATCGCGGCGCTGGTGCTGACCGCGTCTTTTGCGCGGCTTGTGGTGGACCGGCCGGAGTAAACAATGGCCAGAGAGGGGCGGAAGTTCTCGCAGGCGGAACGCCCGCGGGGACGGATCGGACGGATATT
>JANWJQ010000171.1 GCA_025451875.1 Rhizomicrobium sp. | reverse complement strand
GCGCAACTGGGGCTGCACCGAGCATATTCCGTTTCTGCATTTCGAGACCTGTTACTATCAGGCGATCGACTACGCGATCGCGCACAAATTCACCCGCGTCGAAGCCGGCGCGCAGGGCGAGCACAAACTGGTGCGCGGCTACATGCCGGTGCCGACCTATTCGGCGCATTACATCGCGCATGCCGGGTTACGGCGCGCGGTGGGCGACTACCTCAAACAGGAACGCGCGGCGGTGGCCGAGAACATCGAAGCGCTTGCCGAACATGGGCCGTTCCGCAAAACTTCCTCCGACGGAGAACACTGATGCCCTATGACACCAACAACGTCTTCGCGAAGATTCTGCGCGGCGAGTTGCCGAAGATCGCGGTCTATGAGGACGAACACACCCTCGCCTTCATGGACATCATGCCCGCCGTCGAGGGGCACCTCATGGTGATCCCCAAGGAGCCGGGCGAAACGCTCTTCGACATCTCGCCGGAGGCGGCGTCCGCCCTGATCCGCACGGTTCAAAAGGTCGCCGCCGCGACGAAGAAGGCGCTGGGCGTGCCCGGCGTCATGCTCGCGCAGCTCAACGGCGCGGCCGCCGGTCAGACCGTGCCGCATGTTCATTTCCATATCCTCCCCCGCAAAGCGGGCGCCGATCTGAACTTCCACGGCAAGACGATGGTGAAGCCGGAGGTACTCGAGCCGGTCGCAGCAAAAATCCGGGCGGCGCTCCAGGCAACCTGAACTCCGGACGGCTGCTAGTTCCGAACGGGCGCTTTCATCAGCTTCGGATCGCGCGCACGCGCGGCTTCCTCATCGATGCGGAAGTGGTCGAACCAACGGACTTTCACGGGCCAATTCAGCTCATTATAACCGATCAGCACCAAACCGCCGCGGCCAACGGGCTTGTCGATCGCTCCGAGCGTCGGGATTTGCGCCGCGCTGCCGCCGATCCGAAGTTCCGGCTGCTCGAGAGCAAAGCGCGTCATCGCCGTGTGAAACGCCAGCGCAAGGTCGATGATCAAACTCTGTGAGCGATATTGCGGCACGACGAACGCCTGCAGGAACGCCATTTTCTCTCGCATTATGCGCATGTAGAGAATTTCGCCGGTCACGGTACCGACAACCCTGCCACGCTCATAAGCCACGATGCAGAGCATCTTCGCACGTTCGAGGGATGTCTTTTGGCCAAGCCTGTCGCCGGCGGCATCCCATGCGGCGATGGCATCGGCCTCAGCACAGGCGTCGTTCTTCAGCCAAACATCCTTGAAAACAATCTGATCCTGCACGCGCAAATACCCCTGAAATTGGACGCGTGCACATAATAGTTTTGAGCGCCGTCAATGGCAAAGACCGGCTCGAAGGGATCGCGCGTTCTGCGCCAGGCTGGGTGCGGAACCCGGGCTCCAAGGGCGATGGAGTCCTGCAAGGTGTGGAACGGCGATCGTTCCACCGCATGCAGATGCGCCACGAGGCGGCCGTGACGAAAATGGAGAGCGCTATCTTCTCTGCGCCTCTGCGTGAAAATCCTCTTCGCGAAAATCAAAAAACCGCTGCCCGTTTCCGGGAGCGGTTTGCTTCGGACGCAATTCGAGAATTGGAGAAAATGTACGCCACCACCGTAACGGTGGCAAGAACAAAATGAGAACTAAAATCTCAAAATCACCACGTAATAGGACAGAATATTTCCCTAAACGGGACATAACCCATTGTATTCTCAGGAAGTGTTGCAGCGCTGCAATTTCCCGCGGTTTTGTGATCTTCACGCGCACCCGGAGACTTTATCGCGCGCCGGAAATGCCTATATCCAACCTCATGCTCTACTTTCTCGCCATCTTCTGCTCGCCGCTTGCCCTGCTTTTCGCGGGACGGCCGTTCGCGGCGCTCTTCAATCTGATCCTCTACGTGCTCTCCATTGCGCTGTGGGCGACGATCATCCTGCATCACGCCGGCTTCGTGGTCTGGGCGCTGGCGTTCATCCACGCGGTGCTAGTGATCCACGATGCGCGCGAATATCGGCGCATGCGGCGCATCATGGCGGCAACGCGCCTCGACTGAACGCGTTAGGCTCGTGGTTGTGAATCACCCGCGAGGCCGCCGATGAAATCCAGGAAGCGCAAAGCCAATAAACACACCGACTCCATGCGGTCGCTCTCGCATCCGGCCAAGGGGCTGGAACGCGACAGCAAGGGCAAACCAATTCCGATGAAAAAGCGGCTCAACGAAGACCGCGCCGAAGCGCGCGCCGCCGCCAAGCGGAAAACACGCAAGGTCAAAAAGAAGAAGAAATAGAAGCTATTTCGGCTCGCCTTCGGCGCTCTTGGTGAAAGTGGCGGCGACCATGAAGGCCGCGCCGCTCAGCATCAGCGCCACGAACGCGCCGTTCCATTCAAACGGATCCTTCGGCGTCATCACCACGCGCGGGATGTGCAGAACGAAAAACCAGCTCAGATACATGATGCCTGCCAGCGTCGCGCCCAACTGCGCCAGAACGCCGGAGAGGATCGCCAGCCCCGCCGCGATGTGCGCCGCGCCGGTGAATTCCGCCAGCAATTCGCGATGCGGGAACCATGCGGGAATAAAGCCGGCGGTGAAATCCAGATAGATGAAGTGCATGGCGCCGAAGATCAGCAGCGCGATACCGAAGAAGATGCGGCCGATGGGAATGCCGTTGTCCAGAATACGGTCCCAGGTGTTGGTGATGAGCCGCGGCGGCATGATGGACACCAGCACCCACGCCGCGCCGAACACGGCGAGACATTCCGCGAAGCCTTCCCAGTAGTCCGTGTGGAGGATCGTGGGCAGCAGCCTTGTCAGATGCAGGCCCACCGTCCAAAGGAAGGTAAGGATGGCAAGGATGCTGGCGGAGAGCTTCGCCCGCTCCGCCCACATCAGACCGATGCCCGCGAGAATGACGATGATGCCGGTGAGGTAGCCGACTGTGGTGGAGCCCGGCCATGTCTTGCCCCAGGTCTCCAGCCGCATCACGGGGATACCGTAGACGAGGCTCTCCACGCCCAGCGCCACCCATGCGATGGCGAACATCAGGCGGCCCAGCCGCGCTTCGAAAGTATCCCAAACGCCGTTCATGAAGGCTCTCCCCGGATCGCGCGATCCTAGCGCGATTCCGGAGCGCGGCGGCTCAAGATCGGGTGAGCTACGCGACCTTGCGCAGGTTTTCCATGCCGGGCACGGAGAACGGCACGACAAGGCGTGTGCGGTCCTTCAGATGCGGCACGCGGGAGACGTCCATCGTTGCCGCAAGCTGTCGCAGATAGAACAGCTCTTCCTTGGTGCGCAGGTCGTAAGCGGCGAATTCACGCTGGCCGTCGCTGAAGTCGGCATCCGAAATCGCCTGCTCGAAATGATCGCGCCACGCAGATTCAGCGCTGCCTTCGCGCAGGCCCACACCGGCATCGAACGCCACCTTGCTGCGGTGGCGGATGGATTGCGGCAGCTTGTCGGCGTGCAGATCATAAAGCGCGCGCAGCGGTTTCTTCCCGCGGCGGGCGCCACCCACGGTCTCGAACAGCGCCGGGCCTTTGAGGCTGAGCGCATAGTTCACCACCGCCGGATCGAGGAACGGCTCGCGCACTTCCAGCTGGAAATGCATCGGCGCGCGGTCAATGCGCTGCAGGCAGGTGCGGGCCATCATGGCGAGCGTGTCCTGGCGCACGGCGCGGCCGATTTCTTCGCCATGGACGAAGCCCACCTCCAGCGGCAGGTAACCGCAGAAGAGTTCATCGGCGCCCTCGCCGCACAGCGCGACGCGGAAACCGTCCTTGTGGATCGCCCGCGCGGCGAAATATGAGCAGACCGCGCCCTGGATGACGTTGGGTTCGAAAGATTCGGCGGTCGCGACGACGTCCGGAAGGCTGGCCAGCGTTTCGGCGCTCTGCGCATCGAACGGCACGACCCGGAAATCGGCGCCGGTCATGTCAGCGTAGTCGCGGGCAAAGCGATAGTCCGGGACATCCGCATTACCGAGAAAATAACAGGGCACGCCGGGACGAACTTCGCGCGCATAATGCGCGATCAGCGTGCTGTCGATGCCGCCGCTGAGCTGCACCGCGAAGGGCAGATCCTCCGGCAGACGCGACTGCACGGCCTTGGCCATGATGTCGTCGAGCACGCGATCGTCGCCGTCAGAGGTTCCGGCGGCCTGCGCTTCAACAGCGGATTTGTATTTCGCGCAGACCTTGCGGGTGAGCAGAAAGCCGGGCGGCAGAAGCATGACATCGCCGGTTTGCGAGGCCGCGAGCAGCGGGCGGATTTCCGAGCAGAACAGAAAGCCCGTGGCCGACTGCACGACATAAAGCGGCTTCACGCCGAACGGATCGCGCACCGCGAGGAATTCGCCGGATGTCAGATCGAACGCCACAAAAGCGAACATGCCGTTGAAACGGCGGAGTGCGCCCGCACCCCATACCTGCAACGCATTGGCGACAACTTCGGTGTCGGACTGGGTGTGGAACGGAACGCCCAGCGCCGACAATTCGCGGCGCAGTTCAGCGTGGTTGTAGATCTCGCCGTTGAAGGAGACGAGCAAACGGTTGTCGAAGGACGGCTGCGGCTGGGTGGCGTTTTCGCGGTCCACGATGCGCAGACGCCGCGTGCTCATCGCGGTGTTGGCGCGCGGGGAAACCATGGGATCGGTGATGTCGCCGCGGTGATCGATTCCGCCGGTCATAATGGCGACGGCGGTTTGCGCGCCCTCCCAATCGATTGCTACCGCTATTCCGCACATGGTTCGGCTCCCGCCCGATGCCGAAGACAGTTCGGCAGACACGCGGAAAGCCTAGGCTTCGATGGTGAAGCCCGCGTTAATTACGACGAAACCGTATAGCAGCGGCGGCTATTTCCCCGATTGCTGCTTCAGATAGGCGATGACGTCCGCCCGCTCCTGCGCATCACGAAGCTGAAAGCCCATGGCGGTGCCTGGCACCATTTTCACCGGGCCTTGCAGCCATTTGTCCAGATTCTGCGCGGTCCAGACGATGCCGGATTTCTTCAATTCGGGCGTGTAGTGGAAATCGGGAACGCTGCCTGCCTTGCGGCCGAACACGCCGCGATGCTTGGGACCAATGCGGTTCGCATCCAGTGAGTGACACGCACCGCATTTGGCCTCGTAAACCTCCGCCCCCCGTGAGGCGTTGGCGGGAGGCGGAGACGCCGGCGGATGGGCGGAGGGAGCCGGCGGTAAAGGCGCCGCCGCGACTCCAAACGCAAGCGCGGCGGCGGCGACCGGCAATGCCAGCCATAGGGAATTGCCGATCGTTTTCATGACTGCAATCCGATCAACCGAACATCGGTGCTTTTTCGGGGATCGGCTCGCCGAGCGCACTGCCGAGGAATGCGGCGTGGAACGATTCATCGGACGCAACGCGCGCCGCGAAGAGATACAGATCCGGATTGCCGAGTGACGGAATCACGCCGAGATAGGCGTTCGTCGCGCCCTTCTCCAGCTTCAGCGCGAGATGCAGGACGTCGGCCTGGCTCTTGAGCGAAGAGGCATTCAGCTCTTTCGCATAATCGGCTTCCGACTTCGCCACGACCGGCTTGCCGCCGAGCTTGTTGATGGCGGCGATCAGATCGTCGCGGTGCTGCTTGTGATGGCTCTGGAAGGTGACGGCGACCTTCAGCACTTCCGGCTTCAAAAGCTTGCTTTCGGCACCGAGCTGGTAGGCGGCGATGCCTTCATGCTCCAGGCCGAGCGCGGCGTTCAGAAGCTGGATATCCTGCGCGGCGTTGCCGGTGGCAGCGCGGGCTGCGGTCGGCAAAGCAGCCGATCCCAGAACGACGCCCAGTCCGGCGACGGACAGCGTGGTGGCGCTGCCGATCAAAAGGCTGCGGCGGGACTTCATATCTTCAATCATGCGTTTCTCCCTCATTGTTGGACTCGAAAATATCCATGCGTTTCAGAACGGATGTGGTGAGCGCCTCGCAATCGGCGCCGGCGAACGGGAACGTCTCGCCCAGTGCGGTGCGGACTTCCGGATCGAGTGCGTCCTGGATCTTCTTGCGCGCGCGCAAATGGCGGGATCGAACGGTCTCGGCGGGAATGTCGAGCGCTTCGGACGTTTCTTCCACGCTCATGCCCTCGATCTCGCGCAGCACGAACACGGTGCGGAAATTGTCCGGCAGCTTGGCGACGGCGGCTTCGAGGAAGCCCTTGAGCTGCTTGCGCGCCAACTCGCCTTCCGGCGACAAGCGGCGTTCGGGCGAGCCCAGCAATTTTTCGCGATACTCTTCCATGACCAAAACCGATTTGTCGTTGAAGGCGTTGGCGCGACGCTGCTGCGCGCGCTTGCGGGTCAATGCCTCGTTGATGGCGATGCGCGTCAGCCATGTTGACAGCGACGAGCGGCCTTCGAACTTCGCGATGGCGCCCAGCGCGCGCAGGTAGGTTTCCTGCACCACATCTTCCGCTTCGCTGCGGTTTTTCAGGATGCTCCAGGCCGTGCGGAAGAGACGCTGGTTGTTGCGCGTCGTGACGAGCCGAACCGCCCGAGGATCTTTCGCGGCGAAATGGCCCGCCAGTTCCAGATCGGTCAGATTCTCGTAATCGAGAAGCGCCTGCGCGGCCATGTCTCCACCCTCTTGCACCATTGGATGCCGGACCGGCGCCGGCGTTCCCCGAAGGTGTGAAGATTAACGCCGCACGGGCGCCCGCATGGCCGCGTTTATTTTGTGGCTATGGCGCAAAGCTGGAGCGGATTTTCACGCCCCAATGGCCGTTTTCCTTCGTGATGACATAGACGGAGTCGAAGCCGCCGATCACCGAGCCATCCTTGCGGTAGCGGGTGAAGCGCGTATCGACATGCACCTTGTCCGCGCCCGCATGGATGATCTCGCGCCGCTCCCAGGCGGAGTGATCCCATTCCGCCAGCGCGCCGGTGGTGAACCGGTCCGCCGTCATGTCGCCCTTGTTGAGTGTGACGAGCTTGCCGGAGGCGAGGCGGATGGACGGGAAATTGAACGTCGCCTCGAAGGCCTCGACGTCGCGCGCATTGAACGCCGCCATGAATTCGTCGAGGAGTTTCAGGGCGGCGACGATGGAGGATTGGTGTTCGGTCATGTGCGAAATCCTACCCTCCCTCAAGGGGAGGTAGATTTTATCCCGGCATGCCTTCGTAGATGGTGAGGCCTTCCGGCAGGACCACCCAGTCCGGCTTGAACTTGGTCATGATCGCCATGACGGGCTTGAACTGGGACGTATCGTCGAGCGTGCCGGCATAGATCGTGTTGCCGTTCGGATTGCCCGGCTCGCCGCCGAACACGAGGCTTGCGCATTTGGCGCAGGAGAATCGTTCGGAGGTGCGACCGTCCTTGTGCTTCATCTGATACATCGCGTGCGGACCACTCACTTTCAGCACACCGCCCGCAAAGCCGATGAACGGAATAAAGCCGGAGCCCGACGCCTTCTGGCAGTCGTCGCAACAACAATAGCCCATGAAGGTGGGCGCGGCGTTCGCTTCATAGCGAAGCTCGCCGCAGAGGCAGCCGCCGGTGATGTTTCCGCCCATTTAGGTATCTTACTTCAGTCTTCAGGTATTTTGATTCGATTTCTTTGCATCTGGTAGATTTTAAGATCGAACACGCTAGGCTAAAAAATGGTACAGAACGACAGACCACTAGTTTTTTCCGGTGTATCAGTAGCAATAGTTATCATTATAGAGTGCATCGGGATCTGGGTTCCTCACAAAACTATTACTAGCTATTGGCCTGATGCTGCCGGTTGGGCTGCCATCGGCACGTTAATACTCGCAGGCTTCGCTATCGCGCAGTGGCGACTTTCAGCTTTAACAGCCCGACGCCAACTTCGCGCGTACCTTTCTGTCTCTGGATTTCGAATCCATTTTACAAGTCGCTTGGTCGCTTATTGCGAAGCTAATTTGAAGAACAACGGGCAAACCCCCGCCTACTTTATTGCAGATCGCTACGATGTCTTTTTTGCGGATGATACAGAGCCAACTATAGGCCTGCTCGATGATTTTGACGGCACCAAGCAATTTAGAGCATCGGTCGGCCCAGGCGAAGAAACTACCCTCTGGGCGGAAGTTAATCTCGATGAAGCGGAACGGACCTCATTCGAAAAAGGGGCACTAAAAATCTGGTTCTTAGGTGAAATCAAATATCAGGATGCATTCGGCGACAAGCAGTACGTGATGTTTAAAACATACGCAGATGAAAGCGACCTTGCCGAACCGAACCGCAACAGAATGAATATCTCCGATAACGGAAACGAACAGTCCTAAACGTTCTCTTCCGCCTTCGGCTTTTTCGGTGGCGGGAGCGCTTTGGGCTTGATGTCTTCGTCGGTGATGAATTCGAAGGCGAGCTTGTCGGCGTCGCGGTCGAGCAGGAT
>JANWJQ010000170.1 GCA_025451875.1 Rhizomicrobium sp. | reverse complement strand
CCGCAGAAGCCGGCGAGCATGCCGATCGCGGCCATGACGGTCACGTCGCCGTGGAATTTTCCCACCACCAGCGGCAGGCCGATGGCGGCGGTCATCACCGGGAAGGCGGCAAAGGCGTTGCCCATGATGATCGTGAACAGCGCCATGCCGATGCAATAGGTGGCGACGGCGGCGAATGGCGTACCAAGCGGCAGATATTGCGTCGCCAGCGCGCCGACCTCCTGTCCCACGCCGCCCGCCGCGAACACCGCGCCGAGCGAGGCCAGAAGCTGCGGCAGCAATGCCGCCCAACCGATCGTGTCGGCGAGCCTGCGGCCTTCCTGCAATGGCGCGAGCAATGGCGGCCTGAACCACAGCATCGCGACCGCCAGAGCGACGACCACGCCGAGACCGAGCGAGATCAGCGTCACCTGTTTGGGATCGACAAGCCCGGAGTTCTTCAGGAACAGCGTGCCGATCAACGCGACCAGCGGAATGATGAGCGCGATGCCGAACAAGCCATTGCCGTAACGCGCGGCGCGTTCGCGGCGCTGTTCGGGCGTTGTCGTCGGCGGCGCGGTGCGGCCGATGAAATTGAAACCGCCCACGATCACCAGCGCCAGAACCAGCACGCCGTTCTGAAAATCGCTGAGTTCGGAGCCGACAAGAAAGCTCGCCGCGAACAATCCCCAGAACGCGGCATTGCCGAAGCGCTTTTTGTTGGCGCGGTCGAAGACGCTCAGCGCCGCAACGGCGGCGAAGAACAGACCGATGAGGATGTAGATGTGTTCGAGGGTGATCACGAAAAATCACCTCCCCCTTGTGGGGAGGTCGAAAATTCGCGAGCAACGCGATGCGGATTTTCGGGTGGGGGGACCGCGCTCGACGACCGCCCCCCACCCGGATCGCTTCGCTCTCCGACCTCCCCACGAGGGGGAGGTGATCGTTTGAGCTTGCGATCCAACAGCAGCAGCCGCGTTCCATGAATGATCGCGGCGATGATCGCGGTGGGAATCGCCCATAGCGAAAGCGACAGCGGCTGCACGATGATGTGGTTCTGTTCCAGGAAGCCCTTGATGAGCAGCACCGAACTCATGGCGAGGAAAATGTCTTCGCCGAAGAACGCGCCGACATTGTCCGCCGATGCGGCGAAGGCGCGAATGGTGTTCCGATTCTCTTCCGTCAGCGGGCCGTCTTTTTCCGCCGCCGCTTCCGCCATCGGCGCGAGCAGGGGGCGCACCACCTGTGCATGGCCGCCCACGGCGGAGGCAAGGCCGATCGCGGCCATCACCTGCCGGAACAGCATATATATAAGGAGCAGCCGCCCCACCGTGGCCCCGCGCAGCCGGCCGATGAGAATACGCGCGCGTTCCTGCAAGCCCTCGCGTTCCAGAAGACCGATCACCGGCAGAACCAAAAACACGATGCTGACGTAGCGGTTGGCGTTGAAGGCGTGGCCGAACAGCGCGAGCGTGTGAACGATGTCGAAACCCGCAGCCCATCCCGTGGCGAGCACGGCGGCGGCGATGACCAATAGTGGGTTTATCCGGATCAGGAATCCGACGATTACCACCGCTATTCCCAGCAAAGCGATCATCTATTCCCCTTCGGTGTTGCGCCGCACTATTGCGCGGGCTTTCGCCGCGCGCCACTGCCGCACATCCATTTTGTCGCATAAGGGCTTTCACGCACGCCAGTGGCGCACAGACAGGCGTATGATCCGCACCGACCTTCGGGCCGATCCGATGTTTCCAAAAGTCGTTCGCCGCGATGTGATTGTTTTGCTCTGCCTCAAGGCGGCAGCACTGACGTTGATCTATTTCCTCTTCATTGCACCGGCTACGAAGCCGGAACCGCAGGCCAGCGCCATGGCTGCGCATCTTATCGGGGGCTGACTTGGATATTGTCGAACTTTCGCGGCTGCAATTCGCGGTGACCGCGCTTTATCACTTCCTCTTCGTGCCGCTGACGCTCGGCCTCTCCATCCTGCTCGGCATCATGGAAACGGTCTATGTGATGACCGGCAAGCCGATCTGGAAACAGCTGGTGCAGTTCTGGGGCGTCCTGTTCGGCATCAACTTCGCCATGGGCGTCGCCACCGGCATCACCATGGAATTCCAGTTCGGCACCAACTGGGCCTATTACTCGCATTATGTGGGCGACGTGTTCGGCGCGCCACTGGCCATCGAAGGGCTTATGGCATTCTTCCTCGAAGCCACCTTCGTCGGCATGTTCTTCTTCGCGTGGGACAAGCTCTCCAGGATTCAGCATCTGATCGCCACATGGCTTCTGGCGCTGGGCACCAATCTTTCGGCGTTGTGGATTCTGATCGCGAACGGATGGATGCAATATCCCATCGGCGCGAAGTTCAACGCCGACACCATGCGCATGGAAGTCACCGACTTCATGGCGGTGCTGTTCAATCCCGTGGCGCAGGCGAAGTTCGTGCACACCGTTTCGGCGGGTTATGTCTGCGGATCGGTGTTCGTGCTGACGATCAGCGCGATGTACCTGCTGCAGGGCCGCTACAAGGAATTCGCCAAGCGCTCGATGACGGTGGCGGCAAGCTTCGGGCTTGCCTCCGCACTGTCGGTCGTCGTGCTGGGCGATGAGAGCGGCTACACCGCCGGCCAGAACCAGAAAATGAAAATCGCCGCCATCGAGGCGATGTGGCAGACCGAGCCCGCGCCCGCTTCGTTCACCCTTGTCGGGCTGCCCGATCTGGCCGCGCACAAGACCAATTACGAGATCACGGTGCCATGGGTGCTGGGCCTGATCGCGACGCGCTCATCCGACCAGGTCGTTCCCGGCATCGACCAGTTGGTCGATCAGGCGAAGGGCCATATCGCCAATGGCGTCCTTGCCTACAGGACGCTGCAGCAGGTTCGCGCGCATCCGAAAGACGCGGTGCTGCGGACGCAGCTTGAAGCGCATGTCGGCGACCTGGGCTATGGGCTCCTGCTGAAGCGCTTCCGTCCCGATATCGAGAATGCGACGGCGGATGACATCGCCAAAGCCGCCGCCAGCACCATTCCCGACGTGCCGGTGCTGTTCTGGTCGTTCCGCATCATGGTCGCCATCGGCTTCTGGTTTATCGCGCTGTTCGCGGTGGCATTCTGGTTCTCCGCCAAGCGCGAGCTTGACCGGCATCGCGCATTCCTGTGGGCGGCGCTGCTGACCTTCCCGCTGCCATGGGTGGCGATCGAGCTGGGATGGATCGTTGCCGAATATGGGCGCCAGCCCTGGGCGGTGGTGGGCGTGCTGCCGACGGCGCTTGGTGTTTCATCCACCGACGCGAGCAACGTCCTGTTCAGCCTTCTGGGCTTCGTGGTCTTCTATTCCGCCCTGCTCGTTGCGGACGTTTATCTGCTGCAAAAATTCATCCGGTTGGGGCCGCTGGAAACTATCGACGCACCGGAGGACGCGACATGAGCGAATATGAGATCCTCCGCCTCGTCTGGTGGGCGCTGCTCGGCATCCTGCTCATCGGTTTCGCGGTGATGGACGGCTTCGATCTGGGCACCGCCGCGCTTCTGCCCTTCGTCGCGCGCACCGACAAGGAACGCCGCATCGTGCTCAACACCGTCGGCCCCGTATGGGAAGGCAACCAGGTGTGGTTCATCCTGGGCGGCGGCGCGATCTTCGCCGCCTGGCCCATGCTCTATGCCGCGAGCTTCTCCGGTTTCTACCTGGCGATGATCCTGGTTCTGGCGACGCTGATATTGCGACCGGCCGGATTCAAGTTCCGCAGCAAGCTGGAGAACACGCGCTGGCGCGGCTTCTGGGACTGGGCGCTGTTCGCGGGCGGCGTGGTGCCTGCGCTGGTGTTCGGCGTGGCGTTCGGCAACCTCTTTGAAGGCGTGCCGTTCGGCTTCGACAATATGATGCGCATGCACACGTCCATCACGCTGCTGTCGCTGCTCAATCCCTTCGCCCTGCTCTGTGGATTGGTGAGTCTCTCGATGATCGTGTTCCACGGCGCGAGCTGGCTGAACTACAAGGCCAGTGGCATCGTGAAACAGCGCGCCAATGCGGCGATGCTTTATGCCGCCGTTGCGTTCATTGCGCTGTTCACGCTGGCGGGCGTGTTCCTCGGCCAGGTCGATGGCTTCAACATTGTGGGCACCATCGCGCATGACGGGCCATCCAACCCGCTGCTCAAAACCGTGACACGCGTGCCGCATGGATGGTTCGCGAACATGACAGCGCATCCCGCGCTGTTGCTCACGCTCATCGCGGCCTATGCCGGCTGCGTGCTGGCGGTGCTGCTGCGGCGCTTTCCGGGATACGCGATGCTGTGCTCCGCGCTTGTTCCCGCCGGCACCATTGCCACCGCCGGCGCGGCGCTGTTTCCGTTCCTCATGCCCTCCTCCAGCGAACCCGATGCGAGTTTGACGGTGTGGGATGCGTCGTCCTCGTCGCTCACCTTGGCGATCATGCTGGGCGTGACAGTTCTTATTCTTCCGGTCGTCGTCGCTTACACCGTTTGGGTTTACCGCGTGCTGCGCGGCCCCGTGAAGGAAAGCGACATCGATTCCGGCCACGCCTATTGAGGTTTCGCCATGTGGTATTTCAGTTGGGTATTGGGTCTGGGCTTCGCGGTGCTGCTCGCCGTGCTGAACGCGATGTGGCTGGAAAGCCGCACGCGCGACGATGAACGATTGAAGTAGGCCCGCATTGCGCTAACCTCTCCGCCGCGCCGGGGAGGAAAAATGATCAGGACTCTATTGTGTGCCGCCGCGATCACCGTCGCGACGGCCGCTCATGCCGAGACGTTCACGCTCAACGCCGCGCCGGACACGGTGGCGTGGGGCAATTACGACGCCAGCGCCAAGCCCGTGTTGCATATCAAATCCGGCGACACGGTCGTCTTCCGCACCTTGCTGACGAACAGCCCCAAGGGCCTTGCGAAAGCGGGCGTGGCGGATGCGGATATCGAGCAGGCGTTGAAGGATGTGTTCGACAAGGTGCCACTCACAGCGCGCGGACCGGGCGGGCATATCCTGAATGGCCCCGTCTATATCGAAGGCGCGGAGCCGGGCGACACGCTGGAAATCCGCATCGACAAGATCGAGCTGGCGATCCCTTATGCTTACAACGCCTTCCGCTATGGCGCAGGGTTGATGACGGATGACTTTCCTTATGCGCGGATGAAGATCATTCCGCTCGACAGGAAGAAGATGGTCGCGCATTTCGCGCCGGGGATCGACATTCCGCTGCACCCCTTCTTCGGCAGCATGGGCGTGGCACCGCCGCCGGACTTCGGCAAATACGATAGCGCGCCGCCCACCATCATCGGCGGTAACATGGACAACAAGGAGCTTGTCGCCGGTACGACGCTCTATCTGCCGGTGTTCAACAAGGGCGCGCTCTTCGAGATCGGCGACGGCCATGCCGGGCAAGGCAATGGCGAAGTGGACATCACCGCGATGGAGACCTCGCTCATCGGCACGCTGACCTTCATCGTGCATCACGACATGCACATCAAATATCCGCGCGCGGAGACGCCGAAATTCTATATCGCGATGGGCTTCGACGACGACCTCTCCATCGCCACGCACAAGGCCGTGCTCGAGATGATCGACTTCCTGGTGAGCGACAAGCACATGAGCCGCGATGACGCCTATATGCTCACCAGCGTGGCCGGTGACGCGGACATCACCGAGATCGTGGACCACAACAAAGGCGTCCACGTGATG
>JANWJQ010000169.1 GCA_025451875.1 Rhizomicrobium sp. | reverse complement strand
TCCTGCGCCAGATTCCCATGTGCGAGATCTCAAATTTCGCGCCCAACGTCGTCTTTTCGCTTTTGTCCCCCAAAACCAGAATCCCCGCGCATTCCGGCGACACCAATGCACGGCTGATCGTCCATCTGCCGCTTATCGTTCCGGGTGGATGCCGCTTCCGCGTGGGCAACGACGTGCGCGAATGGGAGGAGGGCAAAGCGTGGGTGTTCGACGACACCATCAATCACGAAGCCTGGAATGACAGCGACGATCTGCGCGTCATCCTGATGATCGATATCTGGAATCCGAACTTGTCGGCGCCAGAACAGGAACTGACCGCCGAGTTGTTGAATGGCGTCAACGATTATCGCCGCGGCGAGCCGCAAGCAGACGGCCCCGGCCCCAAAACGCGCTAGTCGCGCGGATATCCAAACTTTTCCGCCCACGGCGCCAGAATGGGCAGAATGCCGGCGATCTGGCGCTCATATTTGCGCCATTGATCCACGCCTTCGCGATAAAGCTTGCGGCGGACCTGCAGCACGCTCGGCGAGCGAATTTCGCGGGCCTTGGCGCTCTCGCTGAAATTCCGCATCGAATCGTCCCAGGCAATGCCGAGGAAATCGCAAACGGCGCGCACCTGTTTTTCGAAGTCCTCGACCATGTCCTCGTATCTGTGGCGATGAACCGACATGGGGAATTTCTTGAGGCTTGCGGTTCCAACACGCATGACGACGTCGTAGAAGCGCGCGGCGTCGTCCAGGCGCAGGAATTCGAACATCGTCGCGTTCACTTCGAAGTGCCGCCGGAAGCAGCTGAACACCACGTCGCGCGGATCGCGCAGCGCGAACAGGATTTTCGCATGAGGAAACAGTTTCGCGATGATCGGCAGATTGAACGTGTTCAATGGTTGTTTGTCGATGAACACCTTGCCGGCCGGCTCGCCGCCGAATTCGCGCACCCGTGCCCAATATTGCGCGCGGATTTTCGAAAGCTCCTCTTCCGACAGATCGGCAAGTTTCTCCAAGCCATTTTTTTCCGTCAGGAAGGCGGGCGCGAAGTCGCTGAGCGTTTCGCGTTCTTCCAGAACCGCCACGTCGGGATGCGATCCCAGAACCTGCTCCAGCAACGTCGTTCCCGACCGCAGGAAACCCAGCAGGAACACATGCTCGCGCGGTTCATCGCCACCGCGTGCGGCGGTTTCCTGCGATGCAGACGGCTGCCTATCCGGAAGCTGTTCCAGATAGGACGCCACATCGGAGAAGATATCGATGGCGCGCCGGCGCCCCGCGAAACGCGGTTGATGAAGCCGGAATAGCTCTTCGTTCTTTGTTCGATATGCCGCGAATGCTTCTTCCGGGCGATCAAGCCCATCCATGGCATCGGCATAGAGACCCAACATCAACACGCGGGGCTGGCCGCCCACGCTGGGATCGCTGAGGAAGGGACGAAGGCGTTCCTCCGCGGCCTGAAACGCGCCTTCGGCGATATCGGCCATCGCCAGCGCAACCACGGCGGTGGGCTCGCGCGGATTGATGCGGAGCGCTTTTTGCGCGAACTGCCGCGCACTTTCCCGATTGCCTTCGCGGGCATCCAACGCGGCAATTCCCGCCAGGGCTTCGGCATAATTGGGATTGAGGTTGATGGCGCGCGTGTAGGATTCGCGCGCGCCCTTCTGATCGCCGCGTTGCCCCAATGCCCAGCCTTTGTGGAAGTGCGTTTGGGGGACTCTCGGCGACAATGCGATGGCTTCTTCAAACACGCCGACCGCTTCATCCGTCCGGTTCATGCGCGCCAGGCACAGGCCGAGCGCGTTCAGCAAATTGGGATCGTTGGGCGTGAAGCCGCGCGCCTGCTGAAAATTGTCGGCGGCTTCCGGAAGGCGCCCAAGCTGCTGAAGCCACAAGGCCCGGGCATTGAACAGTATCGGGTGCTGTTGGCCCCGCTGGATGGCCTGATGGGCCAGATCGAAGGCAGCCTTGAGGTTTCCGGAGCCGGCGGCGCGCGAAATCGCCTGCAGGACCACGGGATCGACTTGTGTGAGAGGCTGGCTGGCAGAAACCATGGGAAACCCTTTGTATAATGGCGTTGTTTCGGTGTTCGGCGCTGGCGCGTCAAGCCGGAAGCGGCAAGTCCGTTAAGGGGTGTATCCGAAGCGGGCGGCCCACGGCGCCAGCACCGGCAATACCCCTTTGAGATGGGCCTCATAGTTGCGCCACTGACCCACGCCTTCCTGATTAACACCCTGCACGATCTGCGATGCGCTGGGGGTGGCGATGGCGCGGCTGCGCGACCGCTGCGCGAAGGCCGTCAGGCTGTCCAGCCACGGAATGTCCGCGAAGGCGCAAACCGCCTGAAGCCGGGCGGGAAGGTCTGCGATGAGATCCTCATGGCGAATCTCCATGACATCCAGC
The DNA here is from genome assembly GCA_025451875.1 of Rhizomicrobium sp. GTDB lineage: Bacteria > Pseudomonadota > Alphaproteobacteria > Micropepsales > Micropepsaceae > Rhizomicrobium. The sequence continues at coordinate 8,878 of JANWJQ010000169.1, read as the reverse complement.
GGCAACCTGGCGCGCAGGATTTCCGCAAGCTGCATGCTGGCGGCATAGAAATTCGCAGTGCCGTCGATGGTCAGAAGTTCGTAGTTCGACGGGTTCATGCGGAATCGCCGGCGAAAGCAGCTCAACACCACATCCCTGGGATCGCGCACGGCGAAGATGATGCGCGCATCGGGGAACAAGCGGGCGATCAGGGGAAGCTTCAGCGTGTTGTAAGGCTGCTTGTCGATGAGGATGCGCCCCCTCGCATCGATGCCCTGTTCTTCCAACCGGCTCCAATAGGCCGCGCGGTATGCCGCCAGCGTGCTTTCGGTTGCGCCTTTGAGCCGGTCGAGCCGCGCGGGCGATCCCATGAACTCGCGAACCGAATCTGCCAATCCATCCTTTTCACCGGTCGTCACGATATCGGGGTGAGCGGCAAGCGCATCTTCCATCAGCGTCGTGCCCGAACGCGGAAAGCCGAGAATGAAGACATGTCCGCTCGCAGGGGAGGAAGAGGATGTCGCGCGACTCCAAGGCGCCGCCGTAGCGAAATATCGTGTCAGCCAACCGAGATATTGCGGAATTGTCTCGACCTTCGGGCCGGCAAAGCGCTCCGCATGAAAGGCACGCAGTTGCTGGTTTCCGGCGGCATAGGCTTCGAAGGCGGCATCGTACTGCTGTTGCGCATGCAGCACGTCGCCCTTTTGGCCAAAGGCGATGGCGCGCTCTTCCGGAGCAGCGGCGGCGCTCGCCACCACCTTCTCCAGCAATGCGGAAGCCGCCGCGAATTTCCGGTCTGCCGCTTCGCAGGCGGCAAGCGCCAGCATCGCCGGCACGTTGGCGGGATCGAGGCCGAGCGCGCGCTCGGCATAGGTCCGGGCGGCCTGCCACTCGCCCAGCCGGGATGAGAGCGCGGCCAGCCGCGCCCAGGGATCAACCCGTTCGGGATTCATGCGCGTGAGTTCGAGATAGCTGGCACGCGCCAGATCCAGATCGCCGAGTTCTTCGCTGGCCCATCCACGATTGAAATAGGCCGGGGCGAAGCGGGGTTCGCGCTGGATCGCTTCGGAAAACCAGATGCGCGCCTCGGCCATCTGATCGACGCGGGCGCAGGCGAGGCCAAGAGCGTTCAGGACAATGGGATCGTCCGGCGCGAGCTTCTGCGCGCGGCGCAGATCGGCCAGTGCTTCCTGGTTCTGCTTTTGGCTTTCAAACCAATGGGCGCGCAGATTGAAGAGAAGAGGGTGCTCGCCGCCCCGTTCCAGAGCGGTGCGAGCGAGCGCGACGGCCCTGGGGATGTCGTTCGAAGACAGAGCTGCGGAGATGTTCTCCAGCGTAAGGCTCAGGTCCGGATTCTGGTCAGGCATACCGCGACGTCCTTTGCCGGGCGGAACGCGCCGGGCGTGGCGCGCCTGATTAGCACCGTTCCTTGGCGGCCCCTGCAAAAAAAAGCGGCGACCTTTTGGGCCGCCGCTTCCAGAGTTGAGAGTTCTAACTATTAGAACTTGTACGTGCCACCCACGAAGATCGTGCGACCCAGAGAGTCGTACACGCCCGGGAAGGTGTTGCCGTTGCCGAACGGCGGGCCCGAGATGGCCAGCGCATTGCTGTCAACCGTCGGCGGCGTCTTGTCGAACAGGTTGTCGATACCAGCACGCAGCTCGAGGCCTTCCGAGACCGTCCAGTTTCCCGACAGATCGAAGTAGTCGAACGAGCCGATCTTGTTGTCCGGTACGTCAAACGCTGCGCCGGAGTTCAAGTTCGTGTTGGTCGAGTTGCCGTCGAACTTCACGCCACCAAGGTGACGCCAGTTGAGCGACAGATCGAAGTCCCACGGCGAAGACCACGTAATGCGGAACTTGTGGCGCCACTTCGGCGTCGGGATTCCGCAAGTGATGCCGAACATGCCGGCGCACTCATAGGTCTTATCAGAGCCAACACTAACAGCCGCGGTCGGGATCGGCTGGGTGATCAAATGCTGGGTGTAGGTACCGAGGAAGTTGAAGGCCAACGAACCCGCATCATGCCATCCCCAGTCCGCCATGTCGGTGGTGTAGTTGGTTTCGAAGTCGACGCCCTTGGTCTGCAGGTACGGCAGGTTGAGGGTTGCACGCCCAACGTAACCGGCGCCGAAGATCGTACCGGTGGCCGAGCGATGCACGAACGGGCAGAAGAATGCCTGGCTCGTGGGGCTCAAGGTGCCATAGCAGCCGTTCAGCGTCAGAGACGGGCTGATGAAGCTGATATAGTTGTCCACCTTGATGTTGAAGTAGTCGATCGTGGCCGTGAAGCCGTCGATGAAGGTCGGCGTGAAGACCAAACCGAAGGTCTTCGTGTCCGACGTTTCCGGCTTCAGGTTGATGTTACCCGACGACTGCTGGTTACATTGCGCCGCCGGGCAGCTCAGCAGGGTCGCATTGCCTGCATGAGGGACCGTCGCGCAAGCACCGGCGGTCGAGGTGGCGCAAGGATCGTTGCCGCCGAACAGGCCAATATTGGCCGGCGCGAACAGTTCCAGCACGTTCGGTGCGCGAACCGCGCGCTGAACGCTGCCGCGAAGCTTCACGTCGTCCACGACCTGCCACTCGAGGCCGTACTTGTACGACGTGACCGAACCCGAGATGTTGTAGGAGGAATAACGGTAACCACCGGTCGCCGTCAGGTCTTCGAAGAAGGGCGCGCCCTGAACGATCGGGACGCGAACTTCGGTGAAGCCTTCCACAACGTTGAAGCCCGACAGCGGGACGGGAAGCGTCGCGCCACCTTGACCGGCCAGATCGTTGATCTGGAAGTCACGGCTGGTCTTCAGCTGGATGGCTTCCGAACGGTATTCCGCACCGATCGAGACGCCAACCGGGGACTTCGCCCACGGAGACTGAATGCCCCATTCGCCGAGGTCGCCCGTCAACGAACCGGAGACGATCTGCTCGCGCGTGTAGCCTTCCTTGAAGCCCTGTGCGGCGACATAACCCAGCTGAGTCGGGGTGATGGCGCCGAGGCCGTGGAAGAGGTCGAGCGGCACGCATTTCGCGTCGGCCGTAATGCCATTGGCATCCGGTTCCGCCGCGAAGCACTTGCCAGTCGCCGGATCGATTTCGAGACCATTTTCCGTGCGCTGCTTGGAAAATTCATTGTCGTACGTTTCGCTGAACAGCGAGACGCCGTACTGCGCGTACACATCGTACGACCAGTTGTTGCCGAGATCACCTTTCGCACCGATGTTCATGCGGTATGAGGTGTGGCGCAGGTCGTCCTGACGGTTGCCGCCTTCAATGTTGCGGCGACCAATCTGAACGAGGGCCTGGCCCGGCGTGAGGTTACCGGCGCCGTTGAAGCGGCCACCGACCAGAGCGCTGCCCGGCGTGTTGCAGAGGAGCGCGTTCTGTTGCGCCGTCATCAACGGGTTCGAGCAGTTGATCTGGAAGTAACCGGGGCTTGCCGTACCCGGGAAGTCGAGCGGACCCGAACCGAGGAACGCGCCTGACGGGGCAATCTGGGCGACCGTGTGGTCGTCCGCGAACATGAAGCTCGTGTAGATGTCGAGCGCCTTGTTCACTTCGTAATGGCCGAAGAAGCCACCCGAGTAGCGGTCATCTGGACGCTGCAGATAGTTCAACGGACCGTAGTTGAACTTCTGCGCCGGCACACCGGTGTACGGCACCCAAGTGGTGTTGCCACCGAAGAAGTCGCCGCCGCCGCCGCCGCCGCCGTTAAACAGCGTGTCGAAAGAGATGATTCGGTCGTAGTTGCTCGAACCGGCGCATTTCAGACTCGACGTGAAGTTCGTCGACAACGAACAGGCCGAAAAATCGCGCTTGTCTTCCGTGACGGGATTGACATGACGATAGCTCAGATAGGCTGTGACGTTGCCCTTGTTGTCGCCCGTGTTCGTGCCCATGAGCAGGGTCACGTCGTTGGACTGACCGCCCCACCAATCCTTCTGAGCATTCGGGAAGCCCGCGTTGTTCTGAAAGGTACGATACTTGCTGGTGTTGTTGTCCGCTTGGTTCACCGTGTACTGGCCATCGACTTCCACGCCCTGGAAATCTTTGCGCATGATGAAGTTCACGACGCCGGCTTCAGCGTCCGAACCGTACACGGCAGAGGCGCCACCCGTCAGAACTTCGACGTGGTCGACGAGAGCGGCCGGGATGTTGTTCAAGTCAGCGACCGGAAGTGCGGGGTCGCCCGGCATCAGGCGCTTGCCGTCCACGAGGACGAGCGTACGCGCGCTGCCGAGGTTGCGCAGGTTGACGGTGGCCGTACCGCTGGCGCCGTTTGCCTGGGAGTTGCCGAAGTCCGCGAACACGGACGGCAGGTTGTTCAAGAGGGTCGACACGTCGGTCGTACCTTCGAGCTTCAATTCCTGCTGACCAACAGCGGTGACGGGCGAGCTGGAGTAGATGCCCTGCTGCGGAATGCGCGAACCCGTGACAACCACGGTTTCAACGGACTGGTCCTGGGCCATTGCCGGTGCGGCAACGCTCAAGGCTGCGGCTGCGGATGCTCCGAGGAGCAGCGCCGAGCGCAGGCTATGCTTATTCTGGTTGGCTTTATTCACTTGGGAACCCCCTTGGTTCGGTCGTAACGACTAACTGCCATCAACGGACAGTTGCCGGATGGCAGCTGTGGCCTTGCGCAAAACAAACTCCTTGCGCAGCAATGCCCGTTTGGACCGCAAATTACGGGCGTAAACACTTTGGGTCAAAACGGAATCGCGGAAAGTCGAACATTCCCAAGCGCTATGTGGCTTTTGTGCATCTATTTTGTGACTGTCCCTTTCGGTTATTGCGATAATCGCTAGGGCTTGCGAAACAAAGCTTTCTGGCACTTGGTGACATCTGGCCGGTCCGTACCTTGCGGGGCTCAAAGTGTTACTCCGGTGAGTCGAGACCGGGCCGGATTTTGACCGCCTGCGCACCACCGTCAGCCGCACCGGGAAACGGATGAAAACAGGGTTATTTTCTCACAGCGCCTGCCTGGGCCATGTCCCGCCCGCCGGACATCCGGAGAGCCCGGACCGGCTGCGCGCGGTGCTGGCGGCGCTGGAAACCCCGGATTTCTCCGATCTTGCGCGCGCGGAGGCGCCGCGGGCGGATCGGGACGCGCTTCTGGCGGCCCATGACGCGTCGCATGTCGATGCCGTTCTGGGATCGCTTAACGACGAAGCGCGGCAGAACGGTTTCGCGTTTATCGATGCCGACACAGTGATGTCGCCGGGCTCCGGCGAAGCAGCGTTGCGTGCGGCGGGCGCTGTTGTGCGCGCTGTCGATGAAGTTGCGCGCAAGAAGATCAAGAATGCGTTTTGCGCCGTTCGTCCGCCGGGCCATCACGCGCCGCGCGATCGCGCGATGGGATTTTGTCTGTTCAACAACGTCGCCATTGGTGCGTTTCATGCCCGAAAAATAAGGGTTTTCGAGCGCATCGCCGTGATCGATTTCGACGTGCATCACGGCAATGGCACCGAAGATATTTTTTGGAACGATGCGAATCTCTTTTATGCGAGCACGCATCAGTCGCCGCTTTATCCGGGAACCGGCGCTGCAAGCGAGCGCGGTGTCGCGCAAAATATCTTGAATGTGCCGCTTACGCCGTATTCGGGAAGCGACGCGTTTCGCGCGGCGATGGCGAACGCGATTTTGCCTGCGATGGAGTCTTTCAAACCGGATTTCGTTTTCATTTCGGCGGGCTTCGATGCGCACAAATCCGATCCGCTCGCGCAACTCGAACTCACGGAAAACGATTTCGGCTGGGCCACGGCGCGGATCTGCGAACTGGCCAAAAAGGCCTGTGAAGGCCGCGTTGTTTCGACCCTGGAAGGCGGCTATGACCTCGACGCACTGGGGCGCTCGGCCGCCACCCATGTCCGCGCGCTGATGGAGGCGTAAATGGCAACAAAATCAAAGGCTAACGACACGCCCGTCGATCAGCTTTCCTTCGAATCCGCTTTGAAGGAGCTGGAGGATATTGTCGGCCGCCTGGAGCAGGGCGAGGTCGATCTGGAAGACTCCATCGCTCTTTATGAACGCGGCCAGGCCTTGAAGGCGCATTGCGAGAAGAAGCTGAAGGCCGCGGAGGGCCGGCTCGAAAAGGTCGTGCTTGGCGCAAAGGGGCCGGAAGGCGTCGAGCCTGTCGATCTTGGCTGACGCTTCGTCATGAATTCGCACATCTCCACCTTTGAACCGGCTCTGGCCGATGCCGCCCTTCTCGCGGAGGAGAGCCTCGAAGCTCTGCTCCCCCCGGTGGCTGGTCCGGAAGCGCGCGTATTGGAAGCGATGCGATACGCGGCTTTGGGCGGCGGCAAGCGCCTGCGTGCCTTCCTGGTGATTCAGAGCGGATTGCTGTTCGGCGTCGATCGCCGCTCGCTTGGCCGCGTGGCGGCGGCGGTGGAATGTGTTCACGCCTATTCACTGGTGCATGACGATCTGCCCGCGATGGACAATGACGACCTGCGGCGCGGCAAACCCACGGTTCACAAGGCCTTTGACGAAGCCACCGCGATCCTCGCGGGCGACGCTCTTCTTACGCACGCTTTCGCCTTGATCGGTTCACCCGAAGCGCATGGCGATCCGTTCGTGCGCTGCGAACTGGTGATCCGCCTCGCGCATGCATCGGGTCACGCCGGCATGGTGGGCGGACAGATGATGGATATGGCGTTCGAAGGAAAAACGCCGTCGCTGGCGGAGATCACCCGCCTGCAGCGCATGAAGACGGCGGCGCTCATCTGTTTCTCCTGCGAGGCAGGCGCAATTCTCGGCAAGGCATCGCAACCGATGCGCAATGCGTTGTTGGCCTACGGTCAGGAACTTGGCCTCGCGTTCCAGCTTGCAGACGATCTCCTCGATGCCGAAGGCGATGCGGGCGAGATGGGCAAGGCGGCCGGCAAGGATATGGGCCGCGGCAAATCCACGATTGTTTCGGTGCTCGGCGTTGAACGCGCCCGGCAACAGGCAAAAGCATTGTCGGAACAAGCGGTTCGTCACCTTGATTTGTTCGACGGGAAGGCCGATTTTCTGCGTGCGGCGGCCGAATTCGTTGTGGCGCGCCGTGCTTAGGCCGAACGTCCGGCCGCGATTGGATTTTTGATGGCTTTGCCGACCAAATATTCTCTTCTTGATCGCATCAATGAACCGTCCGCGCTGCGGCAGTTGCCGCGCGAGGATTTGCACACGCTCGCCAAGGAATTGCGCGCGGAGTTGATCGATGTCGTGTCCGTCACCGGCGGGCATCTCGGCGCGGGATTGGGTGTCGTCGAACTCACCGTCGCGCTGCACTACGTTTTCGACACGCCCTATGACCGCGTGATCTGGGATGTCGGCCATCAGGCCTATCCGCACAAGATTCTCACCGGCCGCCGCGATCGCATGCGCACCTTGCGCCAGGGCGGCGGGCTTTCCGGCTTCACCAAGCGCGCGGAGAGCGAATACGATCCGTTCGGCGCCGCGCATTCCTCGACATCGATTTCTGCCGGCCTTGGTATGGCGGTGGCGCGCGATCTGAAAGGCGAGCAGCGCAATGTCATCGCGGTGATCGGCGACGGCGCGATGAGCGCGGGCATGGCCTATGAAGCGATGAACAATGCGGGCGCGCGCAAGGAGCGCCTCATCGTCATCCTCAACGACAACGACATGTCGATCGCGCCGCCGGTTGGCGCGATGAGCGCCTATCTCGCGCGTCTGATCTCCAGCAGCCCCTATCGTGGCTTCCGCAGCTTCGGCAAACGCATCGCGAAATATCTGCCGCGCTTCATGGCGGAACGCACGCGCCGTGCGGAACACTATGCGCGCGGCATGGCGGTCGGCGGCACGCTGTTCGATGAGATGGGCTTCTACTATGTCGGCCCAATCGACGGCCACAATATCGACCATCTCATTCCGGTTCTGGAAAATGTGCGCGATGCGAAGAACGGGCCGATCCTTGTTCACGTCGTGACGCAAAAGGGCAAAGGCTACGCGCCCGCCGAAGCCAGCGCGGACAAATATCACGGCGTCGTCAAGTTCAACGTGCTCACCGGCGAGCAGAGCAAGTCTGTCGCCAAGGCGCCGCAATACACCAAGGTATTCGCCGAAGCATTGATCGCCGAAGCGGAGAAGGACAAGCGCATCGTCGCCGTCACCGCCGCGATGCCGGGCGGCACGGGCCTTGATCTCTTCGCCAAGAAATTTCCGGATCGCTGTTTCGATGTCGGCATTGCCGAGCAGCATGGCGTGACGTTTGCCGCCGGTCTTGCCACCGAAGGCATGAAGCCATTCGTCGCGATCTATTCGACCTTCCTGCAGCGCGCTTACGATCAGGTTGTGCATGACGTGGCGATCCAGTCGCTGCCCGTGCGCTTTGCCATGGACCGCGCCGGACTTGTCGGCGCCGATGGCCCAACGCATGCGGGCTCGTTCGACATCACCTATCTCGCCACGCTGCCGAATATGGTGGTGATGGCGGCTGCCGATGAAGTCGAGCTGATGAACATGGTGGCGACGGCGGCATCGATCGACGATCGACCATCTGCTTTCCGCTATCCGCGCGGCGAAGGTTGGGGGCTTGAACGCCCGCGGGCCGGAAGCATTTTGGAAATCGGCAAAGGTCGAATCCTGCGCGAAGGCACATCCATCGCGATTTTGAGTTTCGGCACACGGCTGCAGGAGTGTCTCGTCGCGGCGGAGAAATTGTCCGGCTACGGATTATCGGTCACTGTTGCGGATGCGCGGTTCGCCAAGCCGCTGGACGAAGACATGATCCGCCGCCTCGCGCGCGAGCACGAAGTGCTCATCACCATTGAGGAAGGCGCCATCGGCGGCTTCGCGAGCCATGTGATGCAGTTCCTCGCCTTGGAAGGCGCGTTCGACAAGGGCCTCAAGATGCGCCCCATGACGCTGCCAGACCGCTTCATCGATCAGGACAC
>JANWJQ010000168.1 GCA_025451875.1 Rhizomicrobium sp. | reverse complement strand
CGTTCCTGCCCGCCTTCGCGCGCAATGGCTTGCGGCCGGCGCGGTCGAATTGCGGCACGGAGAGAAGCTCGCCGCGCTTGAGGCCATCGTCCTCCGGCTTGCGGGTGCGGCCGTCATATTCCTCCACGTCGCCCCGCGCGAGGATCCAGTCGCGGCGGCGGGGGCTAAGGCCCTTCTCGATGTCGATCTTCACGGAATCGTCCGTGTACGGACCGGATGTATCGTAGAGGCGCACCGGCGCTTCGCCGCCATCCAGCGGCACTTCGCGGAACGGCACGCCGCCGAGCATGAGCTTGCGCGAGCCGGGCAACGGTCCCGTCGTGATGGCGACAGACTTCTGATTCAGAATGGGCTTGTTCATTTGGCCTCTCCCTACGCCGGGACTAACCGGATCAGGTTCTAAGGGACTCGCGGGATTGCGATCTCAGCCTTGCGGCACCCCTGGGATGGCGGGATTCATCGGTTCACGCCCCTACGAAGTCAAGGCAAGCACGGCTATTCTGGCGTGCATGGGGCGTAAAATTACAATCCGCCGCGCCGTGGCGACCGATGCTGACGAAACCGCGGCCCTGTTCACCGCGGCACTGAAAAGCATGCCGTTCTTCCTCAAACTGCATGATGACGACGAGGACCGCGCATTCGTTCGCGCCTTCATCTGGGAAAGCGAGACGTGGCTGGTGCTGATCGACGGACGGATCGCAGGCCTCGCCTCCATCGAAGGCGACCGGCTCGATCATCTCTATGTCCATCCCGAGCGCCGCAACGAGGGCATCGGCCTGATCCTGCTCGACCAGGTGAAAGCGCAACGGCCAGAGGGCTTCGACCTGTGGACCTTCCAGGCCAACAAAGGCGCGCGGCGATTCTATGAGCGGCATGGACTGGAAGCCGTGGAGCGGACGGACGGCGAACGCAACGAAGAGAAATTGCCCGATGTGCGCTATGCTTGGGCGCCGCATCTGTAGGTGTATCGAATGAAACGTTCCTATCGCGCCAATTCCGCGCTCGCCGCCATCGTCGTGTCCACGGGCGCACTGGCGCTTGGTGCGTTAGCGGTTGGCGCGTTCGCCATCGGCGCGCTGGCGATTGGGCGCGTTGCCATCGGTAAGGGGCGCATCCGAAAGCTCCACATCGACGAGCTGACCATCGGCAAACTCAAACTGCTTTCGCAGCCGGACGTGAAGCAAGGTTATCTCAGTTCACCCAGAACACCCTGAGCCTGGCGCTTCCATTTTTCGGGGTTCACACCGAATGCCAGAAGCCAAAAGATGAGCGCGTACTCCGCCAATGCGCAGGGCAGGAGCAGCCACATGCCGAACGCATGGGCGGCAACCGGCACGAGAAAGTCTGAAAGGCTGTTCGCGAGATAGCAAAGCCCCGCAATCCCCATCAGCACGCCGAGAATGCGCGGCAGAAAGGTTGAGCGCAAAATCAGCAGACCGATTAGCAGACAATCCACGCCGAAGAAGACAAGCGCCACCTCATAGCCCTGCCCGTGCAGCCGCAGGAAGAAATAGGACAGCGCCTGCGCCTGACCGGCATCAAGCCCTCTCTGGCTCAACAGCAACAGCGGCGCGATGTGGGTCAGCGCGACGACCGCGAAGATCGCCACCCAGACAAGCCGGAAGAGCACCATCGCGGCGGCAAACCCCCGGCTCACGGGCCGGAGCAGATAATAGAAGATCACCGCAATGCCGATTTCGGTCACCATCGAAACCAGATCGGCGACGAAGCCGGAGCGATACAGCAGCGGATTGGCGAGAATGTTTGCGGCGGTGGCGGCCGCGTTGCCCGTCACCATCACCTTGCCGCGAACGAAGACTTCGGCCCACAGCCCACATAGCGCGTTGACGAGATAGAGAAGGCCTGCCCAGCGCGCTGTCGCACGCGGCGAAAAACTCAATTCAGCCATCGCGTCCCCCTGCCCTTCTTCCTCAGGTGGGGAGGCGGCGGAACTCCGTCAAGGCGGGCTATGACGCCGCGAAATTCCGGAACTCGGTGATCACCGCTTTCACCGCCGCGTTTACAATCTTCTCGCCGGCTTCGACGCTGGCTTGGGAGGGGTCTGAGCCGATGCGGCCGTCGGGGAATCTCCGGCGGTAGTCTTCCGCGTCGAGGATCGGGCCGTTGGGGGCGATCTTGGGGGACATCTCCACGCGCTTCACCGCTTCGGGATAGCCGAAATAGGTGACGGAGACTTCGGATGGCGTGGCGTGGCTGCCCTCGCCCACCGGGAAAAGCTGGCGGCAGACATCGTTCACGCCGGACAGCTCCCACCAGTTGCGCAACATGCAGCGCAGCGGCGGCTGGTTGGAGCCGGAGCGATCAAACGAAACGCCGTGATAGATCTCCGAGAACGCGGCATTGATGGTGTTGATGTTGCCGCCGTGGCCGTTCAGCCAATAGAGCCGCTCGAACCCGTGGCGGCGCAGGCTCTGCGTCCAGTCGATCATCGCCGCGATCATGGTGGAGGGGCGCAAGGTGATCGTGCCGGAGAACGCCATGTGATGCTGCGCCTGCCCGACATTGAACGTCGGCCCGACCAGAATGCCGCTCTCATCGCCCGCGCGCTTCGCGATGATCTCCGGGCACAGCGCATCGGTGCCAAGCAACCCGTTCGGCCCGTGCTGCTCCGTCGAGCCGATGGGAATGAGGATCGCCTTCGAGGTTTCCAGATATTTGTCGATTTCGGGCCAGGAGGAGAGATGGAGTTGCATGTAGGCGCTTCCAATAAAAACACATTGTCATCCCCGGCCGAGCGATGCGCAAGCATCGCGAGGGGAAGGGGACCCAGGTGGCGAAGCGTCCCTTCTCTAGCAAATAAAGAAGATCGTCATGGCCGGACATGTCCCGGCCATCCATTTTCCAGAAGCGGTGCAGATATTGTTCTGCCTCTGGAAAATGGATGGCCGCCACGAGGGCGGCCATGACGATTCATTTTTTTGAGATTTGAGAAGACTTCATCACCTGGGTCCCCTTCCCTCGCGCTCACTTCGTTCGCGCTCGCCGGGGATGACAAGTTTGGTTATGTCAAAAACCCGGCCAACTTCTCCATCGCCTTCTTCCATGCGGCGCGTTCTTGCTCGACTTCGACGGGTGACGGGAGCTTGCCGATCTCCAGCGCGATCTGCGCTTTGCCATCGCCTTTCGAATAGAAGCCGAATTCCAGCTTGCGGCTGGTCTTCCATTTGCCGCGCCAGTATTTGTCCTTGGTCTTGCTCGTCTCCTCGAACGCGCCGGGCGGGAACCAGTCTTTGCGCGTCTTCGCGTTCGTCGCTGCCGCGAAGAGTTTGGAGAGGCTCGCGGGCATCACCTTGGTGACGTTCACCGCATAGGTGCCGCCGGCGCGTTCGTTCTTCTTCCGCCCGCCGCGCGCCCGCTCATATTCCACGGCGATCATCTGCGCCCACCAGCTTGGCGCGCCATGTTGCTCCTTGAGGCGCTTCGCCACTTCCTTGTGGGGGATCGACGTCGCTTCCATCAGGTTGAGGATGACGAACCAGCCCATCCAGCCGCGGCCCGTCGCCTCCTTCACCTTCGCCTCGCTGATGGAGGTGGGCGGCCATTCGCCATCGGTCTTTGCAGGCTTCCTGGCCACGGATTTGGGCTTGGCTTTCGCCGCCACCTTGACCTTGGGTGATGCCTTTTTCGCTTTAGCTTTCGCCGCCATGCCGTAATCTCCCTGCCCGACAGACATTCTAGCCATTCGACAGGGTTTCTCCATGGCCAACGGCCCTCTGCACGGCGTCCGCGTTCTTGACCTGACCGAATTCATCTTCGGGCCTTATGCCACGCAGATTCTGGGCGACCTCGGCGCGGACGTGATCAAGGTGGAGAACCCGGGCGGCGACCGCCAGCGTCATGGCTCCAAGTTCGCGAAGAACGAGGACATGGGCGCGACCTTCATGTCCATGAACCGCAACAAACGCTCGATCACGCTGGACCTGAAGACCGATGAAGCGCGCGCCAAGCTGCGCGAACTCGTCCCCACGGCGAACGTGTTCATCCACAATGTCCGCGCCGATGCGATGGCGCGGCTGGGCTTCGGCTATGAGGAAGTGGCGAAGATCAATCCGCACATCGTCTATGTGCATTGCGTCGGCTACGGCTCGGACGGGCCTTATGCCGGGCGGCAGGCCTTCGACGATCTGGTGCAGGCGGCGTCCGGCACTGCGGACTTGCTTCCGCGTGTGGACGGAAACGAGGACATGCGCCTGCTGCCCAGCTTCGTGGCGGACAAGGTGTCGTCCATGCATGCGCTGTGGGGAACGCTGGCCGCGCTCTATCACCAGAAGGCGACCGGCGAAGGGCAGTTCGTGGAAGTGCCGATGTTCGAGAGCTTCACCAGCTTCATGATGGTGGAGCATCTCTACGGCCACACCTTCGAGCCGCCGGTGGGCAAGCTCGGCCACACGCCCGCGCTGGCGAACGATCGGCGTCCACTGAAATGCAAGGACGGCCACATCTGCATCCAGCCCGTGAGCCGCGCGGCATCGGCGAAGTTCATGGAGCTGGGCGGAATCCCCAACGCCTATGAGAGCGATCGTTTCGTGAATGCGCCGAAAGGCAGTCGCGTTGGCGTCTATTACGCCATGCAGCGCGAGGCGGCGATGGCGCACACGGTGGAAGAATGGATGAAGCTCGGCGACGAGCACCGCATCCCCATCATGCGCGCCAACACGCTGGAGGAAGTGCTGGTCGATCCACATCTGGAGGCGGTGGAATTCTTCCAGGAGCGCGAGCACCCGACGGAAGGCACATGGCGCGCGATGAAGCCGCCGGTGAAATTCTCGAAGACACCGGCGTCCATTCGCCGCGATCCGCCGCGTCCGGGGCAGAACAACGACGAATTCTGATTGGTCGTCTTGAAGCGTTTGCCAAGCGCCGCCAATATCGCGGCATAACAAGGTTGGGAAACGCTCATGTCCGATACGCTCATCCCCGTCTCTGCCGACGCGAAGAAGCGCACCTTCATCGATAAAGCCAAATATGACGAGATGTATGCGCGCTCGGTGAAAGACCCGGATGCGTTCTGGGGCGACCAAGCCAAGCGGCTGGACTGGGCCAAGCCCTTCACCAAGGTGAAGAACGTTTCGTGGGACGCCAGGAACCTGCACATCAAATGGTTCGAGGACGGCGCGCTGAACGTCGCCGCCAACTGCATCGACCGGCATCTGCCCAAGCGCGCAAAGCAGACGGCGATCATCTGGGAAGGCGACGATCCCAAGGACAGCCGCCACATCACCTATGAAGAGCTGCACCGTGAGGTCTGCAAATTCGCGAATGTGCTGAAGGCGCACAAGGTCAGGAAAGGCGACCGCGTCACCATCTATCTGCCGATGATCCCGGAAGCCGCTTACGCCATGCTCGCCTGCGCGCGCATCGGCGCGGTGCATTCGGTGATCTTTGCGGGCTTCTCGCCGGACTCCATCGCCAACCGCATCCAGGATTGCGCCTCGACTATCGTGCTCACCTCCGATGAAGGTCTGCGCGGCGGCAAGCCGATCCCGCTGAAGAACAATGTCGATGAAGCACTGACGAAATGCCCCGACGTGACGGACGTGATCGTGGTCAAGCGCACCGGCGGCAAGATCGACATGAAGCCGGGGCGCGACACCTGGTACCACGATGCAGCGGCAAAAGTGTCCGCCGATTGCCCCGCCGAGCCGATGAACGCGGAAGATCCGCTGTTCATTCTCTACACGAGCGGTTCAACCGGAAAGCCGAAAGGTGTGCTGCACACATCCGGCGGCTATCTGATGTACACCGCTTTCACGCATCAATATGTGTTCGACTATCACGAGGGCGATATCTACTGGTGCACCGCGGATGTCGGCTGGGTGACGGGGCACAGCTATATCGTCTATGGCCCGCTGGCGAACGGCGCGACGACGCTGATGTTCGAAGGCGTGCCGAACTATCCTTCCACCTCGCGCTTCTGGGAGGTGATCGACAAGCACAAGGTCAACATCTTCTACACCGCACCCACCGCATTGCGCGCCTTGATGCGCGAAGGCGAAGAGCCGGTAAAAAAAACCTCGCGCACGTCGCTACGTTTGTTGGGCTCCGTCGGCGAACCGATCAATCCCGAAGCGTGGCTCTGGTACTACCGCACCGTCGGCGACAGCCACTGCCCCATCGTGGATACATGGTGGCAGACGGAAACCGGCGGCATCCTTATCTCGCCCCTGCCCGGCGCAACCGATCTGAAGCCCGGCTCGGCGACCAAGCCCCTATTCGGCATCCAGCCGCAGCTTGTCGATGCCGAAGGCAAAATTCTCGAAGGCGCGAACAGCGGCAATCTTGTGCTGCTCGATAGCTGGCCCGGCCAGATGCGCACCGTCTATGGCGATCACCAGCGCTTCATCGACACCTATTTCAAAACCTATCCGGGCAAATATTTCACCGGCGACGGCTGCCGCCGCGACGAGGACGGCTATTACTGGATCACCGGCCGCGTCGATGACGTCATCAACGTCTCCGGCCATCGCCTCGGCACCGCCGAAGTGGAAAGCGCGCTCGTCGCCAATCACGATGTCGCCGAAGCCGCGGTCGTCGGTTTCCCGCACGACATCAAGGGCCAGGGCATCTACGCCTATGTGACCTTGAAAACCGGCGTGGAGGCCACCGACGCGCTGAACAACGCGCTTAAAC
Organism: Rhizomicrobium sp.; assembly: GCA_025451875.1. GTDB lineage: Bacteria > Pseudomonadota > Alphaproteobacteria > Micropepsales > Micropepsaceae > Rhizomicrobium. The sequence goes on along the minus strand of JANWJQ010000168.1, from coordinate 3,236 downwards.
AATGGGTCAGCAAGGAGATCAGCCCCATCGCGAAACCGGACGTGATCCAATTCGCGCCCGGCCTGCCCAAGACTCGCTCCGGCAAGATCATGCGCCGCATCCTGCGCAAGATCGCGGAAGGCGACACCAGCAATCTGGGCGACACCACCACGCTCGCCGACCCGAACGTCGTCACCGATCTGGTGAAGAACGGGCCGAAGAAATAGCTAGTCGGAATCAAAACTATTGATCCGGCACACGCCGCAGTTTTTCGTGGGCGCGAACGGAGTCTGTCATGCCGGATCAAACTGTCCCCACAACCGTATGGTATCGCATCACGCCGCAGCGCGCGCTTCGCATATTCGGCGAAACGATCGCCTGGGCGTGGGCCATCGTTGCCGGTGGCGGCGGGTTCGGTCTCATCCTGACCGAAGGCCCTCTTCCGCTCACGCACGGCTGGTACGCGATGTTTTCCGGCCTCGCCTGGTGCCCGGCGACGGCATGGCTGTTGAAACGCACTGCGCGGATCGAGCTTTCCTATCTGACGCGGTTCCTGATCGCCGCGCTCATCATCCTCGCCGGCCGCATCGCGCTCATCGTGAAGATCTGGCCGTTCGGCTGAGCACTCGCCTTGCCGGGCCAGACGCGGCATGCTGTGCCAAACGCTATCGGAGAGGAAATATGCTCAGCTGGCAGATCGGCGACGTGAAAGTCGCGCGCGTCGTGGAATCGGAATTGCCGGTTCCGCACAAATACTCCTTTCTGAAACAGGCGACGCCCGAAGCCTTGCGCGAGATGCCGTGGCTCTATCCGCATTTCGTGCAGGAAGACGGCTCGATGGTGCTGTCCGTTCATGCGTTGCTCGTGGATGCGCCGGGCCTCAAGCTTGTGGTGGACACCTGCATCGGCAACGACAAGCCGCGTGCGCTGATCCGCAACCAGCCGCTGCACACAAAATTCCTGGAACACATCGCCGAAGCGGGTTTCCCGCGCGAGAAGGTGAACGCCGTCGTTTGCACGCATCTGCATGTGGATCACGTGGGCTGGAACACGATGAAGGATGGCGACAAATGGGTGCCCACCTTCCCCAATGCGCGCTACCTCATCGGCAAGACAGAATATGAGCACTGGCAGAACACGCCAGAAGGCGAGCATCCGCAGATCATGGCCGATAGCGTCGCACCGATCTTCGATGCGGGCCTCGCTGAGACGGTGGAGATGGACCACCGCATCTCGCCGGAGATCCGGCTGGTGCCGACGCCGGGGCATACGCCCGGCCACGTCAGCGTGATGATCGAGAGCAAGGGCCAAACCGCCGTCATCACCGGCGATATGATCCATCATCCCTGCCAGTTCGGCCGCCCCGACTGGCTCTCCGCCTTCGACGGCAACCAGCAGGCCGCCAACGCCCGCCGCCACACCATGTTCAAGGAATGGGCGGACAAGCCCATCCTCGTCATCGGCACCCATTTCGGCGCGCCGACGGCGGGCCATGTGAAGTCCGACGGCGCGGCCTGGCGGTTCGAGGCGTAACCAGGAAATTTCCTACAAGACGCGCCGCCGCTTGCATGATTTTATCCGCCCGCATCGAGGGGGATCGTCATGCTGCGGAAAATCGGAGCCGTTATCGCCGCGCTGGTCGCGTGGACTATCGTCGTCACAGGATTGAATTTGGGATTGCGCTACGGCTTTCCCGGCTACGCTGCCGTGGAAAAAGCCATGACGTTCACGCTCGCCATGATGTGGGCGCGGCTCACGATCAGTTTCGTCGCGACGCTGTCCGCCGGCGCCGTGACGGCGTGGGTCGCGCGCGACCGGCTGGCATGGCCGCTCGTGACCGGCGTCGTGCTGCTGGCGATCTTCATTCCGGTCCATATGTCGATCTGGACGCATTTCCCGCTCTGGTATCACCTCACCTTCCTGCCCTCGCTGCCGATCCTGAGCGTGGTGGGCGGGCGGCTGGTGCGCCCTTAAATTTCTTTCGCGAAGGCGTTCAGGGCGCCGGTGATTTTCTCGGCATAAGCAGGATTGGCCGCGACCGTTGTTGCGTCCTTCTCCGTGCCGAGCAGGTTGATGGTGATGCACGCGCCATCCACGATGCGCGTGCCCATCGTTTCCAGAACCAGCCGCAGCGCGGCCTGCGAGGCGACGCCGCGTTCCGATGCGTGAAAGAACGCAATCGGCTTGCCCGGATGCTCCGGCCCGCTCACCAGCCAGTCGAGCGCGTTCTTCAAACTGCCGGGAATGCCGCGCGCATATTCCGGGCTGGAGATCAGAAGGCCATCGGCTGCCGCGACTTTCGCGCGCCAATCCACGACCGCGGGCGGCAACGGCGCGACATCATCGTCGGGATTGAAATGCGGCAGCGTCGCGAGGCCGTTATAGAATTCGATCTGCATCCCCGCAGGCTTGAGCAGCATGGCCGCTTTCAGCAATGCCGAGTTCGTGGAGACGGCCCGCAAGCTTCCCGAGATCGCAAGCAGACGAACGCTCACTTGCGCAGGTCGATCACGCGGAATTCTCGCGTGATGCTGTTCACCGCGTCAACGCCGACGCGCGTGGGATCGAAGGCGCTCTGTTTCCAGGAGATATGATAGAAGACCTGATGCACGTCGCTGTCTTCGCTGGCGGCGAAGGGCAACAGCAGCTCTTCCGAATATTGCTTCGCCCCGGATTCGCGAAAGCCCAGGCGCAAACCGCGGCCAATGGCGCCGCGCGCCGCATCGGACCACCGCTGCAGGCGTGTGAGCCGGTCTTCCGACCGGGTGAGCGAAAGCCAGTCCTGTCCCTTGGGATCCTGCCCAATCGCTTGCGTGAGGGTGGAGCCCATCAAGCGGCAAGACACGCTTTTGTCCGGGACGACATCGAAGATCGCAACGGCGGGCAGCGCCTTCACCACAGACTTCGGGGAGAAATCCGCGCGCGAGGGCAGCGCGTCGCCGCGCCAAAGCGAAAGCCAGTAATCCACCACCGGCTTGCCGTCGACGCTGGGTGGAGATTCTTCGAAACAACGAATTGCAATCTGCTTGTCGAAATCCATCACGCCCACGCGTTCATGGCCTTTGCCATGTCGATATCGTTCTGCGTCACGCCGCCGGCATCATGGGTGGAAAGCGTTACCTCCACCTTTTTGTAGACATTAAACCATTCCGGATGGTGATCCATCTTGTCGGCCAGCAGCGCCACGCGCGTCATAAACCCGAACGCTTCGTTGAAATCCTTAAACTTGAAGTTTTTCGCGATGGCCTCGCCGCCCT
>JANWJQ010000167.1 GCA_025451875.1 Rhizomicrobium sp. | reverse complement strand
TCGAAACTTGTTTCGAACGTCACCGGCTTTCCGGTGCAGTACAACAAGGCCATCGTCGGCAAGAACGCCTTCGCGCATGAAAGCGGCATCCATCAGGACGGCATGCTGAAGAATGTCGAGACCTATGAGATCATGCGTCCCGAAGATGTCGGCGTGCACGCTTCGTCATTGGTGCTGGGCAAGCTGTCCGGCCGCCACGCCTTCAAGGACAAGCTGGAAGCGCTGGGCTATGAACTCGACGACAAGGCGTTCCAGGAAGCGTTCAAGCGCTTCAAGGATCTGGCCGACAAGAAAAAGCATGTCTTCGACGAGGACATCGTCGCCCTGGTCGACGACGAAGTGATGCGCGGCAGCGACAAAGTCCTCATCCGGGCCCTTCGCGTCACGTCTGGCATTAACGTCCCGCCTTCGGCGGAGCTGACGCTTTCTGTGGATGGCCAGGACAGGACCGCAAAGACCACGGGCGATGGCCCCGTCGATGCGATATTCAACGCCATTCGCGAGCTTTACCCGCATGACGCCAGCCTCCAGCTCTTCCAGATCAAGTCGGTCACGGAAGGCACGGATGCACAGGCCGGCGCCAGCGTCAGGCTCGAGGAGAATGGGCGCACCGTCACAGGGCGCGCGGCAGACACCGATACGGTGCTGGCCGCGGCAAATGCCTATGTGAATGCGCTCAACAAGCTTTTGGTGAAACGTGAAAAGAGGGCGCCGGAGACACTGACCGTCGCGCGATGAAATCGTAACCCCGGCGTTAACCATCGCCGGGGTACATTTCGCGGGACGGGCACTGCAAACGGGCGGCCCCGGAAGGGAATAGGCAGGCATACATGTTCGGCAGTCTTCTCGGCGTTCTGTCGAGCGATATGGCAATCGATCTCGGAACCGCAAATACGCTGGTTTACGTCAAGGGGCGCGGCATCGTCTTAAACGAGCCGTCGGTGGTTGCCACGATCAGCTCGCGCAGCGGCAAGAAAACCGTCCGTGCCGTCGGTAACGACGCCAAGATGATGCTGGGCCGCACGCCCGGCAACATCGAAGCGATCCGCCCGATGCGCGACGGCGTTATTGCGGATTTCGAAGTTGCGGAAGAGATGATCAAGCACTTCATCCGCAAGGTGCATAACCGCCGCTCCTTCGCCAATCCGATGATCATCGTTTGCGTGCCTTCTGGCTCGACGGCGGTGGAACGCCGCGCGATTCAGGAATCGGCACTCTCCGCCGGCGCGCGCCGCGTGTTCCTCATTGAGGAACCCATGGCAGCGGCGATCGGCGCCGGTCTTCCGGTATCCGAACCGACGGGTTCGATGGTTGTCGATATCGGCGGCGGCACGACGGAAGTCGCCGTGCTCTCGCTGGGCGGCATCGTCTATTCGCGCTCGGTGCGTGTGGGCGGCGACAAGATGGATGAAGCGATCATCGCTTACATCCGACGCCACCAGAACCTGTTGATCGGCGAAGCTTCCGCCGAACGCATCAAGAAAGAGATCGGTACTGCTGCGCCGCCTGCCGAAGGCAATGGCGTGACTCTGGAAATCAAGGGTCGCGATCTTCTGAACGGCGTGCCCAAGGAAATCACGATCACGCAGCGCCACATCGCCGAAGCGCTGGCCGAACCGACCAGCCAGATCGTCGAAGCGGTGAAGGTCGCGCTGGAAGCGACGCCGCCGGAACTGGCCGCCGATATCGTCGACAAAGGCATCGTGCTGACGGGCGGCGGTTCGCTGCTCGCCAATCTGGATCAGGTCCTGCGCGAGGAGACGGGCTTGCCCGTGTCCATCGCCGACGATCCGTTGTCCTGCGTGGCTCTGGGTACGGGCCGCGTTCTGGAAAACACAAAAGGCATGCGGCACGTCCTGACAACAGCTTTCTAAGTTCGCACGAGTAAGACATGGCGAATGGTACGATGAGGTATTCGCGGGGACGGGGTAACGCCCAGCTTCCGCTTGCTATCGTCGTCGTCCTTGCCATCGTGCTGGTGCTTCTTGGAAAAGCGCAGTCATCGCTGTTCGACCGCGCACGCGCATCCTTCACCGACTGGACGCGGCCGGCCCTTGTGTGGGTGAGCATGCCATTCGACAAGGCATCTGCGTGGTTCGACGGCATCGGCGGCATCTTTGTCGTCTACGAAGAGAACCAGCGTCTTAAGCAAGAGAACGCGCGGCTGCGCCAGTGGCAAAGCGCGGCGCTGCTTCTGGACGAACGCCTGAAGCGCTACCAGCTCCTGCTGAATGCCGTGCCCGACCCGGCGCTCAATGCACATACTGCGCGGGTCATCGGCCGCGCCAGCCATCCCTTCCTCGACACGATGATCATCGATGCGGGCAAGGGACAGGGCGTGAAGCCGGGTGAAGCCGTGGTGGATGCACGCGGCATGATCGGCCGCATCTTTCTCTCCGGCGAACGCACTTCCTGGGTGCTGCTGCTGAGCGATCTGAACAGCCGCATTCCCGTCACCGTCCAGCCGGGCAACATTCAGGCGATCATGGCGGGCGACAACACGCCAAATCCAACGATCGACACATTGGCGACCACCACGCCGCTGAAAGCCGGCGACCAAGTGATCACATCGGGCGATGGCGGCCTGATCCCGCCGGGACTTCCCGTGGGTGTTCTGGTCTCGGACGGGCACGGCTTCCGTGTTGCACTCATGGCCGATGCCGGCGCCAGCCAGGATGTCCGCATTGTCGATTTCAAACTGCCGCCCGAGCAGCCGCCCGCGCCGTCGCCGAACGATCTGCCCGCTTCCGTTGCCGGATTGAAGCCGGAGCCGCCGCCGCCACTGCCCGTGCAGCAGGTGACACCGCTTCAGACCGCGCAGCCGGCAGCAGGCGGCGCGCAACCCAAACCAGCAACGCCCGCGGCGGGCGCAACGCCTGTTCCGAACCCGGCAGCGAAGCCGCCGCCGAAACAGCCGGACACCACAGACAACGGCGACACCCAGGATCAATGACGGTTATGTCGGATCGGCTCGGTTGGTCATTTCGCAGCGCAGTGGGCGCTTCGATTCCGTTCCTCTGCGCCGTGCTCGGTGTGATTGCGTCCAACGTCCCGGTTTCGATTTTCGGCTCGATGGTGCCGCCGCCCATGTTCGGCCTGATGCCCGTCTATTTCTGGGGTCTTGTGCGTCCGGACCTGATGCCGCCCTTCGCCGTATTCGTCATCGGCGTGCTGCAAGATCTGCTGGGCGGTGGGCCGCCCGGTGTGTGGACGCTGTCCTTCATCGGCGCTTATGCGATCGTCGATCGGGAGCGGGATTCTTTCGCGGGCCTCGCCGGCATCGGCGCCATTCTGGGTTTCGCCGCGGCGATGCTGATTGCGGGCGCCTCCGCCTATGCGATCATCGCGATCTATTATTGGCGGATGCCGCCGGTGGCGCCCATCGTCGTGGAAATCGCGATCAGCGTTGTCTTCTACATTCCCGCCGCCATGATATTGGGGCTCGTCCATCGCAGGCTTGTCGGTCCGCTCAGGGGTGATTTCTGATGCCGATCTTCGACCGCAAGGACAAAAGCCGCTACGCGACCTTCACGCGCCGCACCTTGCTGATGACCGGTGGCGTGAACGTGGTGTTCGCCGTTCTCGCGGGACGCCTTTATCAGTTGCAGATCCGCGAAGGCGATGAATTCATGACGCGCGCGGAGGAGAACCGCGTCAGCCAGCGTCTCGTCGCGCCGCTGCGCGGCCGCATCCTCGACCGCTTCGGCATCGAGCTCGCCTCCAATCGCCGCAACTATCGCGTGCTGATCGTAAAGGAACAGGCGGTGGAAGGCGTGGACGCCGCCATCGATACAATCGGTAAGCTAATCTACCTCTCCGATCATCAACGCGAGAAGGTCAAACGCGACATCGCCAACAACAAGCCGTTCGCGCCGGTGCCGGTCGCCGAGAACCTTTCGTGGGATGAATTCGCGCGCATCAATCTGCATCTGCCTTATCTACCCGGCATCCAGCCGGATGTCGGCGAAACGCGTTCTTATCCGTATGGGCCGGACCTGTCGCACATCCTTGGCTATGTTGCCTCTGTTTCCGTGGATGACATGAAGAGCGACGACGATCCGCTCCTCAGTATTCCGGGGTTTCGTATCGGCAAGCGCGGTATCGAAAAAGAATTCGAGCACGAGATCCGCGGCAAGGCGGGTGCCAGCCGCGTGGAAGTGAATGCCTATGGCCGCGTCATCCGCGAGCTGGGCCACGACGCGGGCACGCCGGGCTCAGACGTCTATCTCACCATCGACCAGCAGGTTCAGCAGTTCGCGGCGCAGCGTCTGGGCAATGAAAGTGCTGCCTGCGCGGTGCTGGATATTTCCAATGGCGACGTGATCTCGCTCGTGTCATCACCGGGCTACGATCCCAATGCGTTCAATGTCGGCATATCGCAGAACGAATGGAACGCGCTGACGACGGACGACCACAAGCCGCTCATCAACAAAGTCATCACCGGTGAATATCCCCCGGGTTCGACCTTCAAGCCCGTCATCGCCGCGGCCTGCATGGACAACGGGCTTGCCGATCTTCAGGTGAACTGCACAGGCTCAATGACGTTGGGCAACAACGTCTTCCATTGCTGGTCGTGGAAGAAAGGCGGTCACGGTCATGTCGATCTGAAACGCGCCATCGCGGCGTCTTGCGACATCTTCTTCTACGAAGCCGCAAAGCGGCTCGGCATCGACAAGATCCACGACACCGCGATCGCGTTGGGGCTTGGCGGGAAGACCGGTATCGAACTTCCCGGTGAACGCCCTGGCCTGATCCCCAGCCGCGGATGGAAGCTCAAGCGCTTCGGGGTGCCGTGGCAGCAGGGCGAAACGCTGAACACCGGCATCGGGCAAGGTTATGTCACTGCCACGCCGTTGCAGTTGGCGACGCTTGCCGCCCGCATTGCCAGCGGCAATGCCGTAAGCCCCCGCATCACGCGCTATATCGGGCACAGCGAGCAGCCGCGCATCCCGCTCAACCGTTTGCCGTTCTCCGACACCGCGCTCGCCGCCGTGCAGGAAGGCATGAACATGGTGGCCAATGTGCCCGGCGGCACCGCTTTTCCCTGGCGCATCACGCAGCCGGGATTCGAGATGGCCGGCAAAACCGGTACCGCGCAGGTACGCCGCATCACCCGTGAGGACCGCGCCACGGGGCGCGTCGGCAACGCCAACCAGCCGTGGAAGCTGCGTGAGCATGCGCTCTTCATCGCCTATGCGCCCGTGCAGCTGCCGCGTTATGCGCTGGGCATTATCCAGGAGCACGGTGCGACACCAGAGCACACGCATGTGCAGATGGCGCGCGACATTCTTCTGTTTGCACAGCAGCGCGATCCGGTGAAACTTCCGAATGCTTATCCGGTGAACGCGGCCGATCGCGGCGTGGATGAGGTGCGCGGATGACGACACGCTCCTATGCCGCCGCGCGGCGCACGCTTTCCATCGGCGATAAGTTGCTCGATGTGAACTGGGGGCTGGTGCTGCTTATCACCATCATAGCCACTGCCGGCTTTGCGATGCTCTATTCGGTGGCGGGCGGCAGCTTCCATCCTTGGGCATTGCCGCAGATGGTTCGCTTCGTCATCGGTCTGATCCTGCTGATTACCATTGCGATGGTCGATATTCGTGTGTGGATGAGCCTGGCCTATCCTCTTTATGGCGCGGCGCTGGTGTTGCTGCTGGCCACGACGATCATGGGCAAGGTCGGCGGCCTTGGCGCGCAGCGCTGGCTGGAGCTTGGGCCGTTGCAGATCCAGCCTTCGGAACTGATGAAGATTTCGCTGGTGCTGGCGCTGTCGCGCTATCTGCATGGCCAGCAGGTCGAAGACATTTCCAAGCCACTGAAGCTTCTCATTCCGCTGGCGATGATCGGCTTGCCCGCGGTGCTGGTGCTGATGCAGCCGAACCTCGGCACCGCGATGATCCTGTGCGCGGATGGGGCATCGCTTCTTTTTCTTGCCGGACTTTCTTGGTGGTGGATATTGCCGACGTTGGGCGCTGGTGTCGCCGCGGTCCCGATCGCTTGGCGATTTATGCATGATTATCAGAAACAGCGGGTGCTTACCTTCCTCAATCCGTCTTCGGATGCATTGGGCGCGGGTTGGAACATCAGCCAGGCGGAGATCGCCGTCGGCTCCGGCGGGCTGGCGGGCAAGGGCTACATGCAAGGCACGCAGAGCCGCCTGAACTTCCTTCCGGAAAAGGAAACCGACTTCATCTGGACGGTGTTGGGCGAGGAATTCGGATTCGTCGGCTGCATCGCGATGCTGCTACTGTTCGCGGTGGTGATAGCTTACGGCATCCGCATCGCCATGGCGTCGCGCAGCCAGTTCGGCCGCCTCCTCGCCACCGGCATCACGCTCAACTTCTTCTTCTACATCATGATCAACGCTTCGATGGTGATGGGCCTGATCCCGGTGGTAGGCATCCCGATGCCGCTCATTTCCTATGGCGGAACCGCGATGCTGACAGTGATGGTGGGCTTTGGGCTTTTGATGTCCGTCCACGTCCACCGGCAGGTGGAAATCCCGCGTCATTCCAGCGGCTTGATGTAATCCACAGGGCGCATGGACAGAGTGGAAATCGCCTGCTATAGCCCGCCCCTCCGGCGGATAAGCCGGGTTTGGGTATGGGTGATTAGCTCAGTCGGTAGAGCAGCTGACTCTTAATCAGCGGGTCGTAGGTTCGATTCCTACATCACCCACCAAATCACCGATTCAATTCAATGACTTAAGCGGCAAGACAAAATCGGTTCATTGTGGCAAAAAGTGGCGTGGCACCACTTTGGCACCACTTGCGGCCCCATTCCGGCGGGCGGCAATCTCTTTCAACATCCGATTTTGTTCTCTCCAAAGATCGTTGCCGCATGGCCCTGCATCCAGACTTCCCAACATCGCCCTACGCGGTGCTTTCGCCCGACGTGCGCTGGTTTCCGGCGGCGGAGGAAATGCGAAGCACGGCCTACGAGAAGCTTTTGCCGCCGCTCGTGGCCAACATCCGCAAAGAGGTCAAAGCGTGGCGTGACGCGGGCTATGCCGGAGCCTCCGAAACCTCCAAGGCGCTTCTGCGCTGGTGGTTCGACACCGATCATCTCATGGATCAAGCGGACGGAACGCAAAGTCCGTTCCGCTACTACTTCGCCCAGCGCGAAGCGGTCGAATCGGTAATCTGGCTCTATGACGTTCGCGGCGCGCGCGACAAGTTCGACCTCTTAAGGTTCGACGCCTCCGGCGCCGTATCCGCCAACATGTTCGACGAGGATTGGCCGCGCTTTGTTGTGAAGATGGCGACCGGCGCGGGCAAAACGAAAGTCTTGTCGCTCCTGATCGCATGGAGCTTCTTCCACAAGCTCTACGAGGCCAATTCGTCTCTCTCGCGCAACTTCCTCCTGATCGCCCCCAACATCATTGTGTTGGACCGGCTGCGGGCGGATTTCGACGGCCTCAAAATCTTCTTCAACGATCCGGTCCTGCCCGATAACGGACGGGCGGGACGCAACTGGCGAGACGATTTTCAGATTGCGCTGCATATTCAAGACGACGTTCGGATCGTGCGGCCCACGGGCAATATCTTTCTCACAAACATTCATCGCGTCTATTTGGGCGAGGTGCCGGAGCCGTCTCTGGAAGACGACGATTTGCGCGATTATTTTCTAGCGCCCTTCGGTTCGAAGCCGGTGGGAAAGACCACCGATAGCAACACCGATCTGGGCGAGATTGTGCGCGATATAGACGAACTCGCCGTCTTCAATGACGAGGCGCATCATATTCACGATCCTCGATTGGCGTGGTTTCAGTGCATCCAAGACATTCATCATCGGATGCTCCAAAAAGACCTCAAGCTATCGCTGCAAATCGACGTGACTGCCACGCCGCGCCACAACAACGGCGCGATCCTCGTGCAGACCGTGAGCGATTATCCGCTGGTCGAGGCCATCGCGCAGAATGTGGTCAAGCATCCCGTCCTGCCGGACGCGGTGAGCCGCGCGAAGCTCACCGAACAGAAGAGTCCCATTATCAGTGAGAAATTCGCCGATTACCTTCAACTGGGTGTGGAGGAATGGCGCAAGAGCTACGCGGAACACGAAAAGCTAGGCAAGAAATCCCAAACTGCCGGTCAAGCCGTTCACACCGGAAGAGACGCGGGAAATCGTGTTCAAGAAGATGCTGGATTCCGAAGTGGACCACACCATCCAACTGGATGGCGGCGGCCCTGCGGACTACCGCTCCGTTGTCGGCTTCTTCGCGCGCCAGATATTGAAAGACCTTCGGTTGGTGGGCGGCTACGACCTGCTTTATCCGAAGGTGAGGGACTTCATTCGCGACGGCCTGTTCGCGCGCCCGGTCGATCTGGACGATCCGATTGTTTTGCGGAATTTGTCGGAGCCGGAAGCCAGCAAAATCTTGTTCGACAATTTCCGCGCTGCCATCAACGCGCTCACCATCCGCGACACGGGCAGCACACGGATCGAAGGCCAGATACGGCTTACCTCGCGATATTTCTTGATAAGGCGGCAAGGATTGGAGCCGTCTTGGCGAAGGCCCCAGACCTCCGCCAAATTGAACATCTTGGAGCATGTCGCCATCGCCCGGTTGGCGAGATAGAGCCGCTTCACCAGCGATTGATGAAACTCCGCCATATCCGCGCGCGTCACTTCCGCCACACGCCGCCGCCCGAGCTTGGTAAGTACGATCTTGAGGGCGTGGCGATAGTCGCCTTGGGTGGAGGGCTTGCAATAGATCATGACGTGTTCGCGCATGAAGCGTTCGGCCAGTTGCTCCATGGTGGGCGAGGCGATGGCCTTGCGGCGGGCCGCGCTGGGGTCGATCCCGTCCGCTAGACTGACGCGGGCCTTGAGCGCGAGGCGGCGGGCTTCCTCCGGTGTGAGGTCGCGATAGCGCCCCAGCCGCAATTTGCGGTCGGCTCCGCCGAAGCGGTAGCGCATGACGAACATTTTCTCGCCGGAGGGCTGGACGCGTAGGGCGAAGCCGCGCACGTCATCGTCGAACAGCAAATAGGATTTGTCGCGCGGCAGTGCGCCATCGACGGTTCGCTTAGTGAGCTTTGCCATGTCTCTCGCGTATCTCTTTTTGTGGCACCACAGTGGCACCACCAGAAGCAAAATCGGCGCGCAATCCATCGAACAGGCTGCGCGCTGATGCAAGAGATAATCGCTTAAAATCAGTGGTTTATCGCACGCGCGCGAAACCCGTCGAAGACAAAAGTAGAGGCTGGAGTCCGCTCTTAATCAGCGGGTCGTAGGTTCGATTCCTACATCACCCACCAATCAGTCCGCTCAAATGGACTTATTCTCAGGCGCATTGATTCGGAACCGCTTTTCCCGCGAAAAAACGGCGGAGTGGGAAGGCATCAAGTGTCCCCATGCGAGGGCGTCGTTTCCGGCGGCGTGTAACGCTGGTGGCCTTGCCGCCCGCCAAATTTTTCCCGACCAATACGTTGCTACGCGCGGGAGACCGGTTCGCACGCCCCGGAGACGAGTTCGATTCCGTCAGTTTTGCTGACGTCGCGTGGCGGCCTCGCGGAGACATACAAATCAGCCGCTGCCGCGAGACCGGGAAACGCGCCGGAGCGTTGGCGCCAGGGTTATGGCTTGCCGAGGCCCCCCGCGATCTCGATGCTGCCACGTGCGAGAATTATTGGCAGCATGCAGAACACCTCCTGCGTATGGTAGACGAACAGCGAAATCCCGGATCGCCACCAGCCTTCGTCTGACCGATCGCCGGCGTCGCGCCTGGCACTACGCGTCTTCACGACGCGATGAACCTGCCATGCGGGATTTCGCGGAATCCTTCGCTCACGGAAAGATGCAGCCCGTGCTCTATCAGGCTTTCGCGTGTTTCAGCACTGCCCCTCTGTGCATTGCGATATGATCTGTCTTGGAACTTTTGATCTCATATTGTGGATCGTCCGGCGTGCAACGATGCATGTGGCCTTTGTAGCTCACGTCTTTTGTATGCACTTTGATGATCGTTCCGCTGACATGCCCGGCCTCGGAGTTCCACGTCACATGATCGCCGACCTTGAATCGCTTCATGATTTCCTCCGTTTGACATGGGTGTCGGGCGGCTCTTCCAGCGCTATGTGAGCATCGCTCTTCGCAGCCGGATAGACCAGTATTCCGCCGGGCAGCACCTGTACGCCGGGCGTGAGGTTCGCCGGATCGATCTTGCGCAGTCCCATGATGTGCTCGACTGCAAATCCCTCGGCCAGCAGATAGTCGGCGATGATACGGCGGTGGCAGCGCCACCATACGGCTTCTGCGCACATGATCGCGCAACGATGGTCGAGAGCGAGCGCTTCCAGCTCTTCCAGACCCGCGCGAAACGCATCCGTCGCTGCGTAATCGGCATAATTGCGAAACGCCATGACCTGCCAGAACATATTGGGCGATGGTGCCGCGCCTTTCTTTCGATGACGCAGGCCGCCTAGCGCGGGCAGAAGGCGATAGCTGATGCCGGCCGCGGCGAGCGATTCCGGCAGCGCATCGGCATTGAACTGCGGGTTCGTCCGCGAGCGCGGAATAGAGCGGACGTCGACAAGCAGATCGACCGAGACTTGCGCCAGCAGCGCCACGAATTCGGCGATCGTGCGCGTCGAATGGCCGACGGTGAAGATCGTCGCCGCGGATCTACAGCTGGATTTCCTTGCCGTCATTTCTCACTCGAACGTGTTGCGGGCGCACTCACATTCAACCGGTAGTGGGTCGGTCGCGACAGTACGCCTGGGCAGCTAGCATGATTGTCTCCTACAGCGTCGGATAGGTATGGCCAACTTCGGCCAATGCCTCCATTCCGATGCCGGCATGCATGATGACGGACATTTCGTTGATCATCTCGCTCGCGCGCGCGGCAATCGTCGCGCCCAGGATTTTTTCTGCGCCGTCTTCGATTTGGATTTTGACGAAACCCGCGTCTAACCGTTAGCTATCGTCTGTTAGATCGCCGTTGTAAACCGGAATTCTGTGCACGCGTGCGGATCAGCTGTTCCAATATCCTCATGAAGCTTCAAACGAATCTGTCCACTTTGGTGATGGGATTGATTTGGAAAATGATATTCTAGGGTCTTCGCCGCTACTGTACCTGCAGGCCGTGTCGTTTCATTCGGTAATTGTAGGGCCGCTTAGAGCCCGGGCCTTCAGATCCGGGAACATCCTTGGAAATGACAGCAATCCGCCATTCTTCAAACTCTGTCTCCGAAGCCGTGCATCGAGATCATCGCGATTGGGCTACTCAGTCGGGCCGATCACCGGAACAATACCGGCGAGCAGCCATTGTTTCTCTTGTATGGCTCGGCGGCCTTCATGTTTCGTTTTATCTTCATCGCGATTGTGGGCGTTCTTTGTTGTACCGCCGCTCAGGCGGCGGACGCATTACAGGTGGTGCGTGGCCGCTATCTCGTCACGATGGGCGATTGCGTCGTCTGCCACACGCGGCCGCAAGCAGGAAGCCCGAAATTCGCAGGGGGCTATCCGCTGCATGCGGCGCCGGGCACAGTCTATTCCTCGAATATTACACCGGACAAGAAGACCGGCATCGGCAACTGGAATGCCGATGAGTTCTATCGCGCAATGCATGGGGGTATTGCCGCCGACGGCCATCATCTCTATCCGGCGTTCCCGTATGCCTATTTCACCAAGCTCAGCCGCGCGGATACCGCCGCGATCTTCGCTTATCTGAAGACGGTGAAGCCGGTATCGTATCGCCCACCGTCTAACCATCTTATATTCCCGGCCAATATCCGTGCGGGCATGGTGGCGTGGAATGCGCTGTTTCTAAACCAAACGTCTTTCAAGTCGGACGCGACGAAATCCGCGGCTTGGAATCGCGGTGCGTGGATTGTCACCGGTGCCGGCCATTGCGGTGCTTGTCATTCACCCAAGAACTTCATGTTCGCCGACAAAGCCGGCGATAAAATGCAGGGCAATCTCGTGGATGGATGGTTCGCGCCCAACATCACCAATGCCAAGCGCGATGGGCTGGGCGATTGGACAGCGCAGGAAATCGTGCAGTTCTTGAAAACCGGCCGCAGCGCCCATGCCTGGGCTGCCGGTCCGATGCAGCAGGTTGTCGAGAAATCCACCAGCCGTATGCGGGATGTGGATCTGAATGCCATCGCCACCTATCTGAAATCGCTTCCGCCCGTGGCATCCAAACCGCCACATACGCCGAGCACCAAGCAGATGAAAGACGGGGAGGCAGTGTTCGTGGCGCGCTGCTCGGTGTGCCACACGCGCACAAGCGCCCAAGGCTATCCCACGCTTGTGGGCAACACGCTGGTGCAATCGCGCAATCCGGACACTGTATTGCGGATTATCCTGGACGGGGCTTCGACAGCGGACACGAAAAATGCGGGCAGCGGCTTTTCCATGCCGGCGTTTCCGGTGCTGAGCGACAAGGAATTGGCGGATGTCGCCACCTACATCCGGAACTCCTGGGGCAACAAAGCCGAACCGGTTTCGGCTCATGACGCGAAGTCCCTGCGCAGGGTTTCGAAGTCTGGCGAATAGTGCTCCCAACTCCGGTGGAACTCGGGCATGGCCGTAACGTTACCGCTGCATGAAAGAGGAGATAGCCATGAAGAAGATCTTGCTGCTTTCGGCAGCCGCTCTATTTGTCAGCACATCCGCCATGGCCACGCCGCCGGATCAGCCCGGCCACCGGAGCCCCGCGCCGGGCACGAACAACGATACGATGAGCACGGTGAAGGACACGACAAGCCATGCTGTGGGCACGATGTCCGCCGAAACGACGTCGAGCCTGCAAGGCTTCGTGACCGGCGCTGCGATCAGCGACATGTATGAAGTCGAGGCCGGCAAGATTGCCGAAACGCGCGCCACCAATCCGGATGTGAATGCCTTTGCCGCGAAAATGGTGCAGGCACACACCGAAACCACGGCCAAGCTCAAATCCATTCTCGGCAATCTGAAACACCAGCCCGCCGCGCACGTGCATCTGGACGATCGCCGCCAAGGCCTGATCGACGATTTGCGCGGCGCCAAGACGGCGGATTTTGACGCTCGCTACATGAGCCAGCAGGTCGATGCGCATAAAGAGGCGCTTATCCTGATGCAGGGCTATGCCAAGGACGGCAACAACGCAGCCGTAAAGAGCTTTGCCGCGGAAACAGCGCCGGTGGTGCGGGACCACCTCAACATGGCCGAGCCGCTCTACAAGACGGTCAGCAAGTAGCCGGTCGCGCGGGACATTATATCGTAGCGCGATATAATGTCCCGCCCTTCGGAGCCATGGATCAAAAACACCCGGTTGCGCATTACTCCCTTAACTGCGGTTTCCACAGCATTTGCGCAGCTTTTGGGGGAAGGGGTGAGGCGGCCATTCCAAATCCATTCCGGACTGAGGGCTCTTGGGCCTGCGCTGTTTTGCACGCTTCTTGGTCCGATACCGTCCGCTTTCGCGGATGCGCCGCTGAACTATATGGCCGGCTCCGGCGACAAGGCCGACCCTGTCGTGCCTCTCACCTGGGGCGTCACCGTCATCTCCATCGCCGTCATCGTCATCATCTCGCTGCTGGTTGCGGGCGCGATCTGGCGCCGGCCAGGCATTGCGCCGCAACCGGCGGGTAGCAAGATTGCCGTCGATGAGAAGACGGATGGCCTGCGCTGGATCTGGATCGGCGTCGGCATCTCCTCGCTGGTGCTGCTTTTCACGGTGGTTTGGACCATGGTGGTGCTGGCAGAGGTGACATCGCCTGCCACGAAGCCGGCGCTCACGGTGGAGATCACCGGCCATCAATGGTGGTGGCAGGTTCGTTATCTGAGCAACGATCCTTCGCAGATCTTTTCTACCGCGAATGAGATTCACATCCCGGCGGGCCAGCCGGTGCTGTTCAAGCTCGTTGGTGCAGATGTCATTCACTCGTTCTGGATTCCCGCGCTGGGCGGCAAGACCGATGCCATACCCGGCCAGACGAACGAAACCTGGCTGGAGGCGCACACGCCGGGAATTTATCGTGGCCAGTGCACCGAATATTGCGGCTTGCAGCATGCGAAGATGGGCATGCTGCTTATTACGCAAACGCCGCGGGATTTCGCAGCATGGCGAACGCATCAATTGGAATCGCCCGCGCGGCCGTCGAACGGTGGCCAATGGGCGGGGCTTGCGAACTTCACGACGCACTGCGGAAGCTGCCATGCGGTGCGCGGCACGGATGCCGCAGGCTCACTCGGGCCCGATCTCAGCCACCTGATGCAACGTCATACGATCGCGGCAGGAATATTGCCGAATGATCCCGCCGATCTCGACCGCTGGATCGCCGATCCACAAGGGATCAAGCCTGGCGCATTGATGCCGAAGCCGGAACTGTCCGCGAATGAGCGCGCCAGCATCATCTCTTATCTCAAGACATTGAACTGAGGGGCGCGGATGACGATCACCGACTACGAACGCGTCCCGACTGTTTCCACCGAGCAGAACGCAGCGCTGGCGGAAAAGCTGAAGCGGCTGTGGGAGACCGAGCCCGGTATCGCGGGTTTCTTATCGACGGTGGATCACAAGGAAATCGGCATCCGCTACATCATTACCGCCTTCGCCTTCCTGATCGCGGGCGGGCTGGAAGCAGCGTTGATGCGCTGGCAACTCGCATGGCCGGGGCGCCATGCGCTGACGCCCGAGCAATACGACCAGCTCTTCTCCACGCATGGGATGACGATGATCTTCCTCTATGCGGGGCCAGTGTTGTCGGGCTTCTCCAACTATCTGTGGCCGTTGCTGCTGGGCGCGCGCGATATGGCGCTGCCGCGGCTGAACGCGCTGTCCTATTGGATCTATCTCTGCGCGGGGATTTTCCTCTATGCCGCCTTCGCCTTCGGCTTCGGACCGAACGATGGCTGGTTCAACTATGTGCCGCTGGCGGCGCGCGCCTACAACGCGGGACCGAATATCGACTTCTACGCGCTGGGCATGATCCTGCTCGGCATCTCCACCACGGTGGGCTCGATCAATTTCGTGGTGACGTTCCTGCGCATGCGCGCACCCGGCATGTCGATCAACCGCGTGCCGATCCTGATCTGGGGCACGCTCACCGCATCCGCCGCGAACATCTTCGCCATTCCGGCCGTGAGCCTTGCGTTCTTCCTGTTGTGGATGGACCGCAATGTCGGCACCCATTTCTTCGATGTGACGACCGGCGGCTCGGCAATGCTGTGGCAGCATCTGTTCTGGATGTTTGGCCATCCCTGGGTTTACGCCATCGTTCTGCCGGCGATGGGCATGGTGTCGGATGGACTGCCGGTGTTCGTGCGGCGCCCGCTCGTCGGTTATACCGTTGTCGCGCTCGCCACCGTCGCGACGATGGTTCTGGGTTTTGGCGTGTGGGTGCACCACATGTTCGCGACGGGCTTGCCGAGCGTCTCACTCTCTTTCTTCAGCGCCGCATCCCTCATCATTGCGGTGCCGAGCTCGGTGGGCGTGTTCGCCTGGATCGCGACAATCTGGACGGGCAGGCCGGTGTTCACCACGGCCTTCATGTTTTTCGCCAGCGTCATTGTGCTGTTCGTGATCGGCGGGGTTTCCGGCTTTATGACCGGATCGGTGCCGGTGGACTGGCAGTTGACCGATACCTATTTCATCGTGGCGCACATTCATTATGTTCTGATCGGGATCAACGTCTTTCCGGTCGTCGGCGCGACCTATTTCTGGTTTCCGAAATTCACCGGACGGATGATGGACGAGCGTCTGGGCCGCTGGAATTTCTGGACGATGTT
>JANWJQ010000166.1 GCA_025451875.1 Rhizomicrobium sp. | reverse complement strand
GGCGCGGCGGCATCGTGCTCGACGAAACGGAGAAGGCCTATATGGCCCGCGTCACCGCGCGCGACGGCTACCAGCGCACGCTGGACGCCTGCCCGGCGACGAAGGGATTCTACGCGGCGTTCCCCGCGTGATGCGCTGAGAGACGTTTATCCTGCCCCGATCGTTCTGACCTCCGCTCCTTCGAAGCCGGCGCTCTTCGCCGGCGGCAAAGCTGTTATGCGCTTGTCGGAATTGGCGTCGAGCGCCCGCACTTTGCTGCTCGCGTACCAGGTGCCGAGCAGCTATGGCGTATGATCTGGCTCGTCTTCGCTCTCATGCACTTGCGTGTCGAGCGCGCGCTTCACGACATAGACAGAATCGATCGCGGCCTCGAGTTGAACGCGAAACTGCGTGACGGCTTCCTGCATCGGCGGCGGCAGTTCCTCCCAATGGTTCAGCACGCGCCGCATGGCGTCTTCGATCGTTCCCATCATGTCGTTGATGGCGATCTCCCGGTAGATTTTCGGCATGGGCTTCTCCTTCCCGAAATCTCGCGTGCCGGGACGATAGCAGTTTCGCGCCTTGCCGGACATGTCGCCGTGGTTTTGCCGCAAGATGGTTTCGCGGGCGCGAGTTGGAGTAGGATTCCGGCATATTGAATCGGGGCGTCGTCATGAATCCATTTCCGGAAGACATTTTCACCGAAGCGGAGTCCGATCCGGATACGCTGGCCAATCTGGGGCCGCTGCGGCGGCTTGCGGGCGTGTGGCAGAGCGCCAAGGGCCTTGACGTCAATCCCAAGGCGGAGGGGCCGGAGCGGCGGCAATATATCGAGCGTATCGACATGCATCCCATCGACGCGCAAACCAACGGGCCGCAACTGTTTTACGGGCTGCGCTATCACATCCACATCAACACGCCCGAAGAGGCCATCACCTTTCACGATCAGGTGGGGCATTGGCTGTGGGAACCGGCGACGGGGTTGATCCTGCAATCGCTGTCGATCCCGCGCGGGCAGACGGCGCTCGCGGCGGGCCAGGCGAAGCCGGGCGACGACAGACTGGTGGTGACGGCGGCGCGCGGGCAGACCAATTACGGAATCTGCTCCACGGACTTCCTCGAATACGCCTTCCGCACGGATTCCTACCGGTTGGAGATAACCTTCAATCCCGACGGAAGCTGGAGCTATGTCTCCGAAACCATGCTGAAGGTGCGCGGGCGGGACGAGTTGTTCGCGCACCGCGATGTGAACACGCTGGTGAAGGTGGCGGAGCCGCAACCCAATCCCCTGATGCTGCGGCAAGGCGGGAAAACAGCTTAGGCGCCCAATACCTTGCGCAGCGATTTCTCGATCTGTCCGCCGCAATAGGCGTCGCCGTAATCCTCGCGCGCTTTCGCGGCGAGGTTCTTCAGCGGCGGTAGATCGGCGACGCGGCGTGTGAGCGCGGCGGTCATCGGCGCGGATGTCTTCAGGATCGTTCCGATCTTCGCAAAGCGGTCGGCCATCGTTCCCCAGAGCGTCGCGGTGATCACATCGGCGATGCCGGGCTCGTCGCCGCCAAGCAGGAAGCCGGAACGCGCTTTCAACCCGTGGCGGCGGCCGGTTTCTTCCCAGAAGGACATCCATTTTTTGAGGCGCGGCACGAATTCCTTCCAGCGTTTCTCCGTCCACATCTGCATGCCGCCCTGGATCGTGATCTCATCGATCACGTCGTTGGCGTCGCACACGATCTTGAGGGTCAGCGCGCGCAGGGCAGGGTCGTCCGGAAGCAGCTTCAGCGTTTCGCCAAGATAAAGAACGATGGCGGGCGTCTGCGCGATGGCGACATCGTTCTTCCTGTCGATCAGCAGCGGCGGACCCATGAATGGCACCGGCATCTTCTTCACCGGCCCTTCCATCAATTTTCCGATCGCGGCGTCCCCGCCTTCGGTCCAGTCTTTTCCGGCGTAGGCCAGAACCGCGCGCACAAACTGGCCGCGGAACGGCACGGACCAGTAATAGAGTTTGTAATCGGACATGGACGGGCTCGCAGGTTTGATGTCTGTGGGTAACGCCGCCAAGGCTGGGCGGTTTCCCGCCATATGTTATTCTAGCTGATCAGCAAGCTGGAGACATCGCCATGATGAACCGTCGCACATTCGCATCGGCTTTGGCAGCAGCGGCCGCGTTGGCGCCGCAAGCGGCGTTTGCCCGAACCCTTGTGCCCGCCCGGAACGTGGTTCTGGTCCACGGCCTGTTTGCGGATGGATCGTGCTGGTCCGAAGTGATCCCGCGCCTGCAGGCGGTAGGGCTGATTGTGACGTCCGTGCAAAATCCACTGACAACTCTCGAGGAAGCCGTGGCGGAGACGCAGCGCGTGCTCGCGCGGCAGGACGGTCCGACGGTGCTGGTCGGACATTCCTTCTCCGGCATGATTGTCACGGAAGCGGGCGTCGATCCGAAAGTTTCGGCGGTGGTCTATGTCGCGGCGCGGGCGCCGGATGCGGGTGAAGATTACACGGCGCTGGCCAAGAAATTCCCCACGCCGCCCGCCTCCGCCGGCATCGTGTTCGATGGTGACGAAGGCCGCTTGAGCGAAGCCGCGTTCCTGCGCGATTTCGCCGGCGATCTGCCGGTGGAGAAGGCGAAGGTGCTCTATGCCGTGCAGCAGCCGTTTCACAAGGCGCTTCTGGCCGGCAAGACCACGCACGCGGCCTGGCGCTCAAAGCCGAGCTTCTATGCGGTGTCCACGGAAGACCGGACGATCAATCCCGATCTCGAGCGGTTCATGGCCAAGCGCATGGGCGCGACGACGATAGAAGTGAAGTCCAGCCATCTGTCGCTCATCTCCCATCCGCGGGAAATCGCCGGCCTTATCCTGAAAGCGGCCCGGCATGGTTGAGCGGCTCGACGGTGGAGACATTTATCAATGTGATCACTGCGTTCCTCCCGATTTTCTCCGCCCATATAATACGTGCATATCTTGTTGCCGATCGCAGAGAGGCTGACGGCTCCATCAAGTCCGCGACCTGATTTCTGTGCCAATGATTTGGTGCTTGCAATGGCCCGGAATCGGGCGCGGCGCCGAAGCGGGCGAGCAAGATCAGGAATCCATTTCCCGACTTCATCTTCAGAAACCGGACAACGTCTGAGCAAGCGTGGGCGCTCCCGGCACGAAAGTACCGGGAGCGGCGCCTCACTTCACGAGCGTGGCCTTTTCGATGACCGCAGCGACTTCCTCTGCATGAACGACAAGAGAGGCGTGGCTGCCAGCGACCTCCGTCGTCTCGGCCTTCATCCTGGCGGCGAACATCTTTTGGGCCTCGGGTGCGATGACCTTGTCCTTCGTGCTGATCACATAGAACGTCGGCTTGTCGTGCCAGGCTGCCGTATCGACCGGAGCCTCGAACGCTGCGTGGTTCAACGGGGACTGATGGTTTGCCAAGGATTCCGCGATCTGCGGAGGAAGATCAGCGGCGACGGCCGAAGGAAATACCTTGGGATCGATGTAGAGGTTGCCCTTTTCGTCGGGATGAATCGCCGCGGTGCCTTCGGTTGCCGGACCGCTCTTGGCCAAGGTCGCCAGAGATTGTCCCACGTCGGGCGCGAATGCCGACACGTAGACGAGCGCCGAGACCTTGGGATTGTCGCCGGCCTGTGTGATGACGACGCCGCCCCATGAGTGGCCGACGAGAACGGTCTTGCCGTTCTGCCGCTCCAGCGCCTGCTCGGTGGCGTCGACATCCGCGTCCAGGGATGTAAGCGGATTTTCGACGAGCGTTACATTGTAGCCCTTCCTGGTGAGAATATCGGCAACGGGTTTCCAGCTCGTCTGGTCGACGAAGGCGCCATGTACGAGCACGATGTTGTGCGCCGCCCCCTTGGGCAGATTGGCGGACTGAGCTTGGGCGGCAAATGCTGTTCCCGCCATAAGAACGGCAGCGGTGGAGAGGAAAAGATTTCGCATGAATTGCTCCTGTAGAGATGACGGACGATTCCGGTCCGGGGAATGACAGGCATTCGCCAACGTCGTGCTTCTTCCATTTGCCGTTTTGGGAAATGGTTTGCCGCGCGATGCGTCCGCCCGCGCGGCATGACGTAAGGCGGGGATCATTCGGACGATAGGGACCAATCGTCCAAATATTGTGTCCGATCGTCCGCGGGGCTAGCATCAGAAACATGGACATCCTCGCCGACGTGCTGGATCGCGTTCGCCTTGGTGGGACCGTGCTTTTCCACTTCGAACTCGGCCATCCATGGAGTCTGGCGCTGCCGGTGTTTCCCGACGCCTTGTTCCACTATCTCAGTCGCGGCTCGGCGACCCTCGTGCTTGAACACGGACGCAAGCTCCGCATTTCCGCGGGTGACTTTGTCGTCGTCACGCGTGGTGAGCCCCATGTGATTTATTCGGATCGCCGGACGAAGCCGTTCCCGCTTCAAGATCTAGATCGACAGCCCGCACATCTTGGTGTTGTTCGTCATGGCGGCGGCGCGCAGCCTTTCTCGACGATGATCTGTGGCCACTTCACGCCGTCGCGGCCCTCACGCGGTAGCGTGCTGGATTTGCTTCCGCCCGTGCTTCTCCTGAAGCCCGCGGCTGACGGTGGCTGGCTTGAGGCCATTCTGCAACGCATGGTGAGCGAGTCGGCGCTGAAGCGTCCCGGCCAAAGCGTTGCGCTATCGCGAATGACGGAAGTGCTCTTCGTCGAGGTGTTGCGAAGCTGGGTCAAGTCTCTGCGTCCTGGAGAGGGCGGGTGGCTGGGAGCGATGGCGGATCCGCATATCGGACAGGCGCTTCAGTTGATCCATGAACGGCCGGATCTGCCCTGGACCCTTCGCGACCTCGGCCATCGCGTGGGACTTGGTCGCTCGGCGTTTTCGGCCCGTTTCACCAAGCTCGTCGGCCAGTCCATGCACCGCTACTTGATCGCACGCCGGATGGCGGAGGCGGCGTTTCAACTCGAATCGAGCGACGACGGGATCGCACGGATTGCGACCCGGGTGGGCTACGAGACCGCAGCCGCATTTTCGAAGCTGTTCCATCGCCATTACGGCCTATCGCCTGGCCGTTACCGGGCAGCTCGGCGCTCTGGCGGCGGCCGAAAGCAAGGGGGCGTTCGGGAACCAGAAGTCGCCAATTGATTTCAAGCAAGTCGACGCTGGTGGTGAGCGCCACGCGCGGCCAGACCAATTACGCATCTGCTCCACCGACTTCTCGAATACGCCCTTCCGCACCGACTCCTTCCGCCTCGAGATCACGTTCGGCGCCGACGGTAGCTGGAGCTTGCGGCTACACCGGCTTCTGCGCGAGCAGCGCGCGACAGGGCAGGAGCCACAACAGGACGCGGGACAGAACCTCGACTTTCAGTCCCGCCTCCCGCAGCACTTCGGCGTATCGGGACGTGTGCATGAGATCGAAGATGATCATGCGCCCGCCCGGCTTCAGCACGCGGACAAATTCGCGAAGCGCCCCGTCGCGCGCCGACCGTGAAGGAATGTTGTGAATCACGATCATCGAAATGATGGCGTCGAACGATGCATCGGAAAACGGCAGCTTGGTGATATCGCCGGTTTTCACCACCACCCGGTCGGTGACGCCTTCCGCTGCCGCGTTGGCCCATGTCGCTTCGGGATTGTTGTTGGATTGGTCCTTGG
Source organism: Rhizomicrobium sp. (assembly GCA_025451875.1). Lineage (GTDB taxonomy): Bacteria > Pseudomonadota > Alphaproteobacteria > Micropepsales > Micropepsaceae > Rhizomicrobium. The sequence continues at coordinate 485 of JANWJQ010000166.1, read as the reverse complement.
CGGCCCACAGATCGATGCCGACCGCCTTGCCCGTTGTGAGTTTTTTTGCGCAAGCGATGAGCGCCAACCCACGGCCGCATCCGGCGTCCAGCACCTGCTCATGTCCGTCAAGCGCAAGCGCCGCGACCAGGCGCTCGCATACCCGCTTCTTGCCCACGAGGCTCGACCACAACATCACCGCCGCATAGAAGAAACAAAGCGCCGCAAAAGACGCTGCGCCGATGATCGCCCACGCGGGAATGACGTTGAGCTTGAAGCCGGCGGCTGCAATCACCGCGAAGACGACACCCAAAACAATATTGGCACGGACCGCCCCCGGCGCGTCGATGCCATAGCTTGCGCGCTTCATGCCGCGCGCCGCCGTCTCGCCGAAGCCTCGGCTTCATGCAGATAAGTCGTGAAGCCGTCCTTCACCGGTGTCATGCCGTTGAGGATCATCACCGCGCTAATCTGCCCGCGATGGCCGACGCCGTGGGTGATCACAT
>JANWJQ010000165.1 GCA_025451875.1 Rhizomicrobium sp. | reverse complement strand
CCGCGCCGGAATCCGCCGAGCGGCTGCTACGCCGGGCACGCGCCTTTCGCGAAGCCTTGTTCGCGGTGTTCGAGGCGGCGCGCGAACATCGCGCGCCGTCGCCGGCAGCGCTGGAGATCGTCAATGGCGAGATCGCGCGCGCGAACGCGCATGCGCGGCTGACACGGGACGGCCATCAGCTGCGCTGGGATTGGGACGATACGAACGCGATCGACACGCCGCTATGGCCCATCGCGCGCGACGCGGGCGAGCTTCTCACATCGGACAAGCTCGACCGCCTCGCGGAATGCAACGGTGATACGTGCGGCTGGCTGTTTCTCGATCTCACCAAAAACCATTCACGCCGCTGGTGCGACATGAAAGGCTGCGGCAATCGCGCGAAAGTCCGCCGTTACCGCGGCAAGGCCTAGACCGCGTCGAAATATTGAATCTCGGGCTTGCCGCCCATGGTGGGACCGATCTTGGGTCCTGCGGCGCGGAAGTGATCGGATTTTCCGTGCGCTTCCAGCGCGGCCTGATCGGCATAGATTTCCATGACCACATAAGTCTGCGGATCGGACTTGGACTTGAAGACGCGATAGAGCTGATTGCCCGGCTCGTTGGCCTTCACTTGTGCCGCCAGATCACGGAACACCGCTTCGAAATCCGCATTCTTGCCTTCGGCGACCTTGAGGGTCGCGACCACACCGATAGCCATGTTTCTGCTCCCAAATATCGTTTTCGCGAAGGAGGCTAATCGGCCCGGCGCGCCGGCGCAACGCGCGGTTAACGCAACGTTTACGCGGAATCTTCAAGCGCATCTTAACGAAACCTGGCCCACAATCGGGACGCTGTAAAAGAAATCGCGCCGAACGTGACGGACACTGCCGCCATCGCGACCCTGAAAGACGAGCAAGCCGCGCGGCTTGCGCTCGACGAACTGCGGCTGGCGCTCGGCAACACGCGGCCCAACAAATTCATGATCCCGTGCCTGGCCGCGCTCATCTGCGTGATGTTCCTGCATTGGGAAACACCGCTGACGCTGGTCACATGGTTCGGCATCGTGATCGTCGGCCTCGTCCCGATGCAGGTCGTGGTGCATGGATTTCTCCGACGGCAACCCGATCCGGGGGAGATGCGCACGTGGCGGACCCGCATCGTGATCGCCAATGCGTTCTTCACGATTTGCTGGTCCATGCTGGCGCCGCTCTTCTGGATTCATGGCGACAGCTTCAATCAGGTGCTGGTGATCCTCATCCTCGCCTGCACCTTGGCTGGTGACACGGCGCTCATGAGCGCCAGCCGCCCACTCAGCACCACCGGCTCCATCGTGTATGGCATCGCGATCGTGGCGCTGCCGCTCACCGAAGGCGGCGCGATCTACAACACGCTCGCGCTCGTGGCCCTCTGCTACATGCTTTACATGTATTACCTGTCGCGGCAGGTCCATAACACGGCGCGCTCGATGCTGGAGCTGCGCTACGAGAAAAACGATCTCATAGAAGCTTTGGAGCGCTCCAAGCAGGAATCGGATATTGCGCGCGTGCGCGCGGAAGCAGCCAGCCGCTCCAAGTCGGAATTCCTGGCCAATATGAGCCATGAATTGCGCACGCCGCTCAATGCGATCATCGGCTTTTCGGAAATGATTCATTCCGGCGGTTTCGCGCACAAGACCGAGGAATACTCGAAGCTTATCCGCGATTCCGGCCATCATCTGCTGACACTCATCAACGACATTCTCGATCTGGCGAAGATCGAAGCCGGACGCATGACACTGCATGAGACCGACCTCGATCTGCATGTGCTCATTTCCGAATGCCTGACTCTCATGGCGGCACGCGCACAAGCCGGCTGGATCACACTTCACGCCGACATACCCGCCAATTGTCCAAAGCTGCATGGCGATGAACGCGCGCTGAAACAGATCCTGCTCAACCTCGTGTCCAACGCGGTGAAATTCACCCCGCCCGAAGGCAAGATCATTGTGAGCGCCTGCCCGCAGCCGGATGGGTCGTTCGCGCTTTGCGTGATCGACAACGGCATGGGCATCGCGGAAAGCGACCAGAAACGCGTGTTCGAGAATTTCGGCCAGGGCCGCCACGACATTGTTACATCGGACAAAGGCACGGGCCTCGGCCTTCCCATCGTCAAAGGCCTTGTCGAAGCCCATGACGGCCGGGTGACACTGCAGAGTGCTCTCGGTGAAGGCACGCGCGTGACAATTTATATGCCGGCATCGCGTGTCGTCAGCGCGCAACCGCTCAGGGCGGCGTCGTAATTATTCGCCTTTGAATTCCGGTTTGCGCTTGTCGAAGAATGCCGCCACGGCCTCCCCGTGATCGGCGGTGAGATGGGCAATGGACTGCATCGCCGCGGACATCTCCATGATCGTGTCGAAGCTCACGCCCTGCCCTTCGCGCATGAGCTTCTTGGTCATGCGCAGAACATCCGGCGGCTGGCGGCAGACGCGTTCCGCAAGAGCCTTCGCTTCATTCATAAGCTGATCTGCCGGCACGATCTTGGAGATCAATCCCCATGACAGCGCCGTGGCCGCATCGATCGTATCGCCGGTGAAGAACAATTCCGCGGCGCGCGCGTGACCGATGGTGCGCGGCAATATCCACGCGCCGCCATCGCCCGGCACCAATCCGACTTTGAGGAAGGTGGCCCCGAAAATCGCGTTATCCGCCGCGATGCGCATATCAGCGAGGCAGGCCACATCGTTGCCGAGGCCGATGGCGGGGCCGTTCACGGCCGCGATCAGCGGCACTTCCAGATTCCACAGCGCCTTCACCATGCGATGAATGCCGTTGCGATAACGTTCGCGGATATGCACCGCAGCGCCAGCGAAGCTGCCAGAGCGCTCGCGCATCGACTTCAGGTTTCCGCCCGCCGAAAACGCCTTGCCCGCCCCAGTCAAAATGGCACAGCGCACGTCACGGTCCGCGTTGATCCGTGCGCAGGTCTCGGCGAACAGGTCGCCATCGCCTTCCTCGCCCAGCGGATTGCGGGCATCGGGGCGATTGATTGTGAGCGTGACGACGTGGCCGGACTTTTCGAACAGCAAAGCGGACATGGTCTTTTTCCGAATAAAAGTTCCCGATGAAGGGTTTAGCACCACTCCACCGCAAATCTAAAGCTTGCTTTAACCGCGTGATGTCACAGTTTGAGAGCAATTGTCCGGACCCCATACGCCAGATGCCAGCCACCGTCGGCGCGCGGAATAGCCTGCCTGACACGATCAAACGATCGGCCGCCTCGGTCCGCTATTCGTTTGGCCGGGTGTGGCGGACAATTGTACGGGCGCTCTATCCATCGCCGGAGACGGCTTGGCTTGCGGAAGCGCAGTTGCGGCTGCATCGCAACAGTTCGCGCGCCTCCATGCTGACGATGCCAGTCGGCGGCTTCCTCGTCTCTCTCGCGTTTCGTCCATGGGTGAGTCTGGAATGGCGCCTGGGCTGGTGGGGCGCACTCACGCTGGTCTGCCTCGGCGTTCATTTCACCAACAGACGGCTCGACCGCATGACCGGACGCGATGCCGCCGCCGTCGGCCGCAAGTCGCGACATGCCACCGCGTTGTCAGTCGCGTTCCTCACGGTCTGGTGCTCGATGAGCGTGATGCTGTGGTCGCCCGAACCCATGGCGCAGATGCTGCTGGTGCTGATCCTCGCCTGCTCCATGGCGGGCACGATCGCGCTCTCCGCGGCACATCCACCGATTGCGGTTGCCGGGCTTCTCATCCATGCGATCTTTCTGATCGTACCGCCGGCTTTCGGCGGCACCACGCTCGATGTCGAACTGTCGCTTTTATCGGTGGTGTTCAGCGTTCTTCTAGTCGGTCAGTTGATCGTCCAGACGAAGGGCGTGAACCGCCTGCTGACTCTCGAACACGAGCGCTCCGGCCTGGTGCAGAGCCTGCGCGCCGCCAAACGCGAATCCGACATGGACCGCGGCCGCGCGACGATGGCGGGTCAGGCCAAATCGCGATTCCTCTCGCACATGAATCACGAACTGCGCACGCCGATGAATGCCATCCTGGGTTTCTCCGAAATCATCCAGGCAAAGTCTTTCGGAAGCGACGTGGACAAATACGCCGAATACGCCACGATCATCCACGATTCCGGCGAGCATCTTCTCTCCCTGATCGACGGCATGCTCGATCTTGCGAAGATCGATGCGGGCAAGCTTTCCTTGCGCGAAACGGAAGTCGATGTGGCGATGCTCGTCGCCGATGCGATTCAGGCGAACGCGGAAATCGCGCGGCAGGCTCGCATATCGCTGACAAGCGATGTGACGCGGAGATTGCCCTGCGTGCTGGCGGACGAACGCGGGCTGCGCCAGATCGTCGTCAACCTTCTTTCAAACGCGATAAAGTTCACGCAACCCGAGGGCCGCGTCACCGTTTTCGCGCGTGTCGAGCCGGATGGGCGCTTCGCGTTCGGCGTCGATGACACAGGTCTGGGGATTGCCAGCGAAGACAAGGACCATGTGTTCGAGCGCTTCGGCCGCGGCCGTCATGACGTGACCGAGCAGCTGAAAGGCGTGGGCTTGGGCCTGGCAGTGGTCAAAGGCTTCGCCGAAGCTCACGACGGCAAGGTCATTTTGGAAAGCGAGATCGGCAACGGCACACGCGTAACCGTTCTCCTGCCCAAGAGCCGGATTCTCATGCCGCAAGACCAGCGTCGGGCGGGTTAGCCCAGTTCGGCGTAGCGCTTCAGATGGTGATCGACATTGCCGTAGAGCGTGTCGAGCATCGTGAGCCGCTTGAAATAGTGGCCGACATTCAGTTCGTCCGTCATGCCCATGCCGCCGTGGATCTGCACGGCCTGCTGGCCGACGAAACGGCCCGCCTTGCCAATCTGCACCTTCGCGGCGGAGGCGGCCTTCTTGCGCTCCACATCGCTCTCACCCAGCTTTAGCGTCACCATATAGGTGATTGAGGCGGACTGTTCTGCGTTCATGAACATGTCGACCATGCGGTGCTGCAGCACCTGGAATTTGCCGATCGGCACGCCGAACTGCTTGCGGGTCTTGGAATATTCGACCGTGGCGTTCACCAGCACGCGCATCGCGCCAACGGCTTCGGACGCATGCGCCGCGATGGCTTCGTCCGTCACCTGTTCGATGAGCTTGAGGCCGTCATCGGCGGTGCCGATGAGCGTGGCCGGCGCGTTCTCGAAAGTGACTTCGGAGGCGTGCAAACCGTCGATGGTCGGATAATCGCGCGTGGCGACGCCCTTGGCCTTCTTGTCCACGATGAAGACGCTGACGCCCTTGGCATCGCGCTGCCCGCCCGCGGTGCGCGCGGTCACGATCAGCGCGTCAGCCCACGGCGCGCCCAGCACGACGGCCTTCTGGCCGCTGATCGTGTAGCCGCTGCCATTCTTCTTGGCCGTGGTGGTGAGGTCCGCGAAGTTGTAGCGGCCCTGCGCTTCGGCAAAAGCGAACGCGATAATGGTTTCGCCGGCCGCGATCTTGTTCAGCCATTCCTGCTTCTGCGCTTCGCTGCCACCGTGATTGAAGAACCCGCCGCCGACAACAACGGTCGACACGTAAGGCTCAACCACCAGTGCCTTGCCGAATTCTTCCATCAGAACCATCGTGTCGATCGGTCCGCCGCCGAGGCCGCCATAGGCTTCCGGCAAGGGCGCGGCCATCAGGCCCAGCTCCGCGAACTGTTTCCAGTCCTTGGTGCTGTAGCCCGGCTCCGCGCGCGAAATCTTCTTGAAGTGCTCGAAGGTATAGTTGTCGG
>JANWJQ010000164.1 GCA_025451875.1 Rhizomicrobium sp. | reverse complement strand
GCTAATTATCCTGAACTCAGGAAATTGTTCTAAGCGCCTGAATCCGCTTTTCTTTCGCCGGATTTTCGCGCCGCGCGAAGAACCTGCGCGCGAAAAAAAGTGAATGTCCCATGCAAATTATTTTTCCGCCTCGCACACCGCTTCGATCGCGCCGAGCTTTTCGATCTCCACGCGCACCGTGTCGCCGGGCTTCAGCCACAGTTGCGGATTCATCGCCATGCCGACGCCGCCGGGCGTGCCGGTGTAGATGAGATCGCCGGGCTCCAGCGTCATGGCCTGCGAGAGAAGCGCGAGCTGGTCTTCCACGCGGAAAATGAGGTTGCTGGTGTTGGAGCTTTGCCGCGTCTCGCCATTCACAAGGCACTTGATATCGAGCGTGTGCGGATCGCCCAATTCGTCCGCCGTGGTGATCCATGGACCAAACGGCGCGTGGGTGTCGAAGCCCTTGCCGATGATCCATTGCGAGGTGCGCTTCTGCCAGTCGCGCACGCTGACATCATTGCCGCAGCAATAACCGAAAACATGCGCGCGCGCGCGATCCTTGCCGATGTGCCGCCCACCCTTGCCGATGACAACGACCATCTCCGCTTCCCAATCCACCATGGACGAAGCCTTGGGAATCTGGATGGGATCGAACGGGCCGTTCACCGCCGTTGCCTGCTTGCAGAACCACACCTGGTCCTTGGGCGTCTCCGCGCCGGTTTCCTTCACATGGTCGGCGTAGTTGAGGCCGATGGCCATGATCTTTCCGGGGCGCGGAATCGGCGCTTTCAGATGCACGGCACGCAGATCATGCGCGAATTCCTGCTCCTTCACGATGCTGCGCGCATCGCGCTCCAGTTCCGCCCAGCGGCCGATCAATCCCATCATGGTGGGAGGAAACATCGGCGCCGCGCGGGAGAGCGAGATCACGCGCTCGCCTTCGACCACGCCCAATTCGTCCGCGCCGTTGTTCACGCTGAAAGTCGCAAGCTTCATGCCGTCCTCCCGGGATGGTGCATCCTAGAGAGGGATGGCGCGAAGGTCAGCCGGTGAATTTCGCGCCCAGCATCGGTGCGACAAGATAGGCAACGCTCGATGCCGCGCCGCACAACACGGTGCCCCAGGCAATGTCGATCAGGGTGAGCGGCAAGGTCCAATGCTTCAGCGTGGCGAAATTGGTGAGGTCATAGGTCATATAGGCAAACGTGCCGAGCAACGCGCCATACAGAAGCGCATTGCCGAACGATCCGGTTTTCAGTGCCGGCACGATGGCGAAGATCATCAGGCCGACCGGAAAGAGCGCATAGAACACAACCGCCGGCGCCACATTGAAATGCGGCAGCATCAGCGGTCCCATCACGGGCTGGTAGATCGGCTTGTTGGCGACCGCCAGCCATGTGCCGTCCAGCGCCAGTGATGCGATGAGCGTGACGGCATAAACGATAAGATAGGACATGGCGTTGCCTCCCGTTTGCTGTTTCTACGCAACGGCGGGGCGTACGGTTCTGTACGGCAATATGTTTTCGGCCGGTCGAAGGCGGGGGAACTTCGCGGAACTCCGCCGCGTTGTGCGGACGAACGGCGATTGTCCTCGGGTTTTCTGTGAACAAGAAGAACACATTAGGCCTCGTGCTCGGCACGGGCTTCTGTCTGCTCGCCAGTGCTGCGTTGGCGGCCGTGCAGCACAAAACCGGCGGCGGTGGCGACAAGGGCAATGGCCTCGGCGGCACCGATGAGGTGATCCTCGCCGCACAGGTCGTGCTGCTGCTGTTCGTGGGCCGCGGGCTCGGCGAGATCATGCAGCGCTTCGGCCAGCCCGCCGTGATCGGCAATTTGCTGGCCGGGCTTATCCTTGGCCCGTCCTTGTTCGGCTGGGTGTGGCCGGAAGCGCACGCCCTGATTTTCCCCGGCGATCCCAAGATCAAAAGCCTCATCACCGGCATCTCTGACATGGGCGTGATGATGCTGTTGCTGCTCACCGGCATGGAGACGGATTTGAAGCTGGTGAGGAAGGTGGGCGTGCCGGCGATCGCGGTGACGGCGGCGGGTGTCGCCGTGCCATTTGCCTGCGGCTTTGCGGCGGCGTGGTTTCTGCCGGAGTCGATCCTGCCCACGCAGGGCACCAGGCTTGTCGCCGCGCTCTTTCTCGGCACGGCGCTTTCCATTTCCTCCATCAAGATCGTGGCGATGGTGGTGCGCGAGATGAATTTCATGCGCCGCGATCTGGGCCAGATCATCGTCGCCTCCGCGATCATGGAAGACACGACGGGCTGGATCATCGTCTCCATCACGCTGGGCATCGCGGGCGCGGGCGGTTTTGCGATTGGCGGCCTCGCCAGGACGGTGATCGGCACGGCGGCCTTCCTGGCGCTCAGCTACACCGTCGGCCGCAAGCTGGTGTTCTGGCTGATCCGCTGGGTGAACGACAATTTCGTCAGCGAATATGCCGTCGTCACCGCGATCCTGATCGTGATGCTGCTGATGGCGCTCATCACCCAGGCCATCGGGGTGAACACGGTCTTGGGCGCGTTCGTCGCCGGCGTGCTGGTGGGCGAATCCCCCATTCTCTCGCAACAGATTCAGGACCAGCTGCGCGGCTTCATCACCGCCTTCATGATGCCGGTCTTCTTCGGCCTGTCAGGGCTTTCCGCCGATCTTACGGTGCTGAAAGATCCGACGCTGGCGATGTTGACGATCGGCCTTGTTGCCATCGCCAGCATCGGAAAATTCGCCGGCGCCTTCGGCGGCGGCATGATGAGCGGCTTGTCGATGCCGGAGTCCACCGCGATCGGCTGCGGCATGAATGCGCGCGGGAGCACTGAGGTCATTGTCGCCTCGATCGGCCTGACACTCGGTGTGCTCACACAGAATCTCTACACCATGATCGTGACGATGGCCGTCGTGACCACCATGGCGATGCCGCCGATGTTGCGCTGGGCGCTGCGCCGCCTGCCGATGAGCAGCGAAGAAAAGCTGCGGCTCGAGAAAGAGGACCTCGACGCCAAAGGCTTTGTCAGCCGCTTCGAGCGCTTGCTCGTCAGCGCCGACGAAAGCGCCAGCGGCAAGCTGGCGACACGGCTTGCCGGCTTCATCGCGGGACAGCGCGGCATGCCGGTGACGGTGGTGCAACTTGAGAAAACGAAGCCCGCATCCGGGCAAGCGGAAGAAAAAACCGAAGCGGCGCTGAAAGAGGTGGCGACGGAAAGCGCGAAGGAAGGCCATCGCGCCGCCAAGGAAGAGCAGGGCGAGGACAAGCCTGAGCGCGTGGAAGTTTCCGCGCGCGTGGAGACCCGGCAATCGGACGCGCTGAAGAAGGAAGGCAAGAAGGGCTATGACATGCTCTTTCTCGGCCTTGAGAAAATGCATGACAAGGATGGCGGTTTTAGCGCGGCAGTGGACCGGGCGGTGCGGCATTTCGAAGGCTCGCTCGCGCTGGTGGTCGCTGGGGATGGCGACGTTCTGGGCAGCGCGGACTTCAACATTCTGGTGCCGGTGAATGGCACGGAAGCCTCGCGCAACGGCGCGGAAGTCGCCTTTGCCCTGTCGTCGTCGAGGAAAAGCAGGATCACGGCGCTGCATGTTGGCGAGCGTTCGGCCAGCAACGGCGCCAAGCGTGGCGGTCAAACGGACAAGGCTATCGGCCGGCGGAACGAAAGGGCGGTGCTGAAAGACACCGTGACGCTCGCGCAGCGCTACGGCTACGATCGCATCAAGACCTCGGTGCATGTGGACATGGTGCCGGAGGAGGCCATCCTGCAGGAGGCCCGGAGCGTGGGCGCCAATCTGATCGTTATCGGGGCCAGCCGCCGGGTGGGCGACCACCTATTCCTGGGGCAGACCGTGGCCTGCACCCTCAAGAACTGGAAGGGCGCAATCGTTCTGGTTGTTTCTTAACCGGTCCTGGCTTATGGAACTTTCCACGGAGACTGGGCATTATCCTCCAACAAGTCCTCAGTCTTTCCAAAGGAATACGCCATGGCCGCGCGCAAAAAGTCGACCACTCTCGAAAGCCGCCTCGATGCGCTGCGTGACGATCTGGAGTCGCTCCAGACCGACATGAAGGGCCTGGCCGGTGGCGTGGGCGATGCCGCACAGGCGCGCCTCAACGAGATGCTGCGCAATACCGAAGACATGGCCGAGCAGATCAGCTCGCAGGTTGAAGACTGGACGAACGACAATGCCGAATCCCTGCGCGAGCAGGTGCGCGAACAACCCTTGTTCGCCTGCGCCGTCGCGATGGGCATCGGTGCGTTGCTCGGCGCCATTCTTCTGAGACGGTAATCCATCATGGTCGCGCGGGCGGCGGCTGCTCTTCTGGGGTTTTTGTTTCTGGCATCGCTGATTTTCGTCGGCGTGGTGTTGGCCGCGTTCGCACTCTTTCAGGCGCTGGCGGGTGTGGCCGGCGTTGCCGGCGCGGCGGCTATCACGGCGCTGCTTCTTCTGGTCGGTCCGGTGATCGCATTGATCGTGTTCTCGGTGCGCCGTCCGCGGGAATCTCCGCTGATCGCGCTGCTGTCCTCATCCTCCAGCCCGCTGATCGCGCTTCTTGGCGCCGGGGCGGTCGGATTGGCCGAAATCTTCTTGAAGAAAAAGAAGCGCAGGGACTGACATCCCGTCCTCTCGCTACCACAGCGGGAACATTTACACCGTCCCGCCGATTGTTCCTCCGATAGAATGGAAGGGGCACGCATTATGTCCGGTTGGGCGCTGATATTTTTTCTGCCGGCAATCCTCTCGGCCTATCTGGGCTTCTTCGGCCTGGCCGGGCTCGCGGCGACAATCGCCAAGGTTTTGCCGGTTGTTTTCGTGATTTTGCTGATCGTGAGCGGCATCGCCAACGCCGTCCGGGGACGTCCCGCTGTCTAGCAAAATTCTTTGGAACGCTTTTAGAGGCCACACATTGTTAAGGGGAGCGGACGTCCGATCCGGTACGCCCCAGCCCCTTCGACACCCCGCGTCGGGTGTCCGCTCACTTCCCAAACCTCCAGAAGTTTCCACCGCGCTTCGGCGCGGCCAAACGGCGCGACCATGAACCGGCTCGAGAAACTGGCCAATATCAGTGCCGTCCTCGAAGATATGGGCGGCCCCTTTTCCATGCGGCGCGACCTGCAGGTCATGCGCATCTGCATGATCCTCCTCACCATTGTCGCCATGCTCGCCATCGGCGTCGCCGCGGCCGATCTGCTCGCACCGACGGCGGTGTCCATCGTGCTGGCGCTGGTTCTGGCGCCCGCGAGCGCGGGGCTTGAGCGTTTGCGCATTCCGGCGGGCGCGGCGGCGCTGGTTGTCGTGGTGGCAACGGTGTCGGTGCTGGTCTTCGCCGGTTTGAAATTCGCGCCGTCCGTGGCCGATGTCGTCAAGCGTGGCCCGGCGATCATGCAATCGGTGGAAGCCAAGCTCAGCCCGCTGCGCAAGCAGATTGCCGCGGTGGAAAACGCCTCGCAGCAGATCTCGCGCGGCACGCAGAGCGCGCCGGCCGGCGGCCGAATTGTCCCCGTCGTGGAAAACAACGGAATGCTCTATTCGCTTGCCAGCACAGCGCCGGGCATTCTGGCGAAGATCGTCTATGTCACCGTGCTGACGATCTTTCTGCTTTCGACGCGGCGGCATTATACCACCCAGCTCATTCTTCTGCCGCGCTCGATGGCCGGGCGCCTGCGCATGGCGCGCATCTGCCGGGACGTGAAGTCGCGCGTTTCCGGTTATCTCTTCACCCTGGCGATGATCAATCTCGGGCTGACCTTGGTTACGGCCATCGCCTTCCGGATCGCGGGCATCCCGCACGGATTGCTGTGGGGCGTGGCGTATGGATTGCTGAATTTCGTGCCGATCATCGGGCCGACGGCGATCATCATCTCGGCGGCGATCTATGGCGTTATCACCGGCCACGCGGTCCTGCAGATGCTGTTGCCGCCGATTATTCTTCTGTCGATCGATACGGTGGAAGCCTATTTCGTGCAGCCCTGGCTTTTGTCCCGCCGCATCGTGGTGAGCCCAGTGGCGATCTTCATCGTGGTGGCGACGCTGGTGTGGATGTGGGGCGCCTACGCCGCCATCACCGCCATTCCCGCGCTGATCCTGTTGCATACGGTGGCGATGCATGTGCCATCGATGCGGCCCTTCGGCATGCTGCTGGCGACGGAGCAGGGCGGATTGGGCGGCGCACGCCGCCGCCGCTGATCTCTTTCGCTTCGAACAAGGAAAAAGGGCGGCATTTGCATGCCGCCCTTTTCGTTTCGATGTGGATGTGATTATGCCGGCGCCATCGAGCGATGGAAGAACAGCGCCTGGCCGAGCGTCGCGCGCACGGTGTCGCGGCTGAACGGCTTGGTGATGAGATAGGTTGGCTCCGGACGTTCGCCGGTGAGCAGGCGTTCCGGATAGGCGGTGATGAAGATCACCGGGATGTCGAAATCCTTCAGGATCGCGACCGCCGCATCGATGCCAGAGCTGCCATCGGCGAGCTGGATGTCGGTGAGGATGACGTCGGGCTTCTGCTCCTTCGCCATGCGGATAGCGTCGTCGCGCGTGGTGGCGATGCCGGTGACCTTGTGGCCCATCTCGGTGACGAGGTTCTCGATATCGAGCGCGATGATGGATTCGTCCTCGATGATGAGAACGCGCGATTCCAGATCGCGGTCGATGGATTTGAGCGCGGCGTTGATCGCCTGCTCCACATCGCCTTCGCTCCAGTCCAGGATCTTGGCGACTTCCGGCATGCTGAAGCCTTCCACGGCGGTCAGCAGCAGGGCTTCGCGATTGGTGGGCAACAAAGATTGCAGCCGCCCTTCGACGCCGCCGCGCTTTTCGCCCGATGCGGCAGATTCATATTTTCCGGAAGACGACCACAGCACATGAAACAGCCGGTAGAGGGCAATGCGCGGGGGAACATCCTTCGCCAGTTCGGCGTTTCCTTCCAAGAGCGCCTCAAGTGAGGCGCGCACATAAGCGTCCCCGCTGGTCTGTGAGCCCGTCAAGGCTCTGGCATACCGGCGCAAATAGGGAAGATGCGGTCCGAGGGTGGCGGTCATACTCATAGGCGCGGCCCTTATTTTTGATCCAAGCGATGTCGCTAGTGAGGGCATAACGCGGCGGGCAAAAACAAAGTTCCCGTGATGGAACAAAAATCCGGCCCTTGGGTTATTGTAGCGCAGGAACCGAGGCGTCGCCAACGGCCAACCTCCAACCGATTGATACTACACATGTTTATGTTTCGGAGTATGATATGGCCGACAAAATCCGCGAGGACGGTGTCGTGAGCGCCGAAGGCGTCGCCCGCGCAGGCACCCGAACGCCCAAGCCGCAGACCCACAGGGCGCAGCAGAAGGCTATCACGCAGGGTCTTCGCAAGTTCTTCGACACGGTCGCCTCCGAACCCGTCCCGGACGAGTTCATGGCGCTGCTTCAGAAAATTGACGGCAAAAAGGAGTCGGATGCATGAACCGGCCTCTGGAAGCCCACGAACACCAAGACGCTCCTCGTCCGATGACGAAGGAAGAGGAAAAGACATTCCGCGCCGGTCTGGTTGAAATGGTTCCGGTGCTGCGTGCCTTCGCGCGTTCCTTGTGCGGCAAGCGCGATCTGGCCGACGACCTAGCGCAGGAAACGCTCGCCAAGGCGCTTCAGGCGCGCGACAAATTCCGCCCGGGCACGAATCTGAAAGCCTGGCTTTTTGTCATTCTGCGCAATGAGTTCTATTCGAACCATCGCCGCGCCAAGACGGTCACCAACTACGCGGCAGCGGAATCGATTCATTCCGATGCGATGGAGCCCGAGCAGCATGCCTCGCTCGACCTGTCGGATCTCATGCGCGCGTTCAACATGCTTCCGTTCGAACAGAAGGAAGCGCTGATTTTGACCGCTGGGGAGTTCAGTTACGATGAAGCCGCCGCGATTTGCGGTTGCGCGGTCGGAACGATCAAGAGCCGCGTGTCGCGTGCGCGCAAGCGGCTGGAAAGCCTTGTCGAAGGAAAAGATGGCGTATTACCGGCGCGGTCGGAGCATCCAGAAGATCCCACCGATGCATTTTTCAAATTCGGACGGTCGGTCACGGAGAAGGCTCCCGGCTAATGGCCGCCGCCATGCGGGGGGCACTGGCGTGTGTTGAAGGCGAAGTCACTTCGCGCGCAGCTGATGTTGATCGTCGTGTTGGCGCTCGCGCCGCTCGCCATCGCCAGCATCGCCCAGGGCGTCATGCATGTGCGCGCGCGCCAGGCGGCGATCGACGACGTGCTGCGGCAGACTGCGATCTACGCGACCCATAACGAACTGAACATCTTCTCCGGCACCGCGCATCTGCTGCAGGGCTTGTCCGCGCGTTCCGAACTGGATGCCGATCCCGTCGCCTGCGGCAGAATGCTGAAGACTGCCGTCATCGGCCTGCCCAACATACTCAACCTGACCTTCGTGAACGCGCAGGGAAAGCCGGTATGCTCATCCACAGGTGCGTTCGATGTGCCTGATTATTCCAAACTTCCCTGGTGGAAGCGGATTCAGCCGCGAAAAGCCGCCGGTGTGCCGCCGGTGCTTGCCAGCGCGGCGGCCGAGCGCCCCGTGCTTCCCTACACATTGCCGCTTCACGATGCGTCCGGCGCCTTCAAGGGCGCATTGAGCGCGGCGCTCGATCTGCGCTGGGTGAGCCAGACAAGCCCCTACGGAAGATTGCCGCCCTACGGGCTGATGCTGATTGTGGATCGCGGCGGCACCATCATCGCATCCAACCGGGCTGTTCCCGACGGTTTGAACAAGGCGGTGGCGAAAGCCGGCGTCGATCACAAGCAGCACACCTTCTATGCAGACACCGGCGACCATGTGCGCTGGCGCTGGACGGCGGAGCGGATCGAAAACAGCCGGCGGCTGATTGCGTTCGCGATGGAAGAGCCGCTGCCTTTCGGCGTTTCGCAGGCATATCTGTTGGGAAATATCCTGCTGCCGCTTCTGATGGTGATCCTGGCGTCCATTGCGATGTGGCTCGGCACCGAGCGTTTCGTCATCCGCTGGACGACCTATCTGAAGCGCGTTTCCGCAGCCTATGGGCAAAACCATTTCGCCCTGGAATTGACCGAGCTTGAGGAAGCACCCGACGAGTTCCGGGTTCTCGGCGACGAAATGAAGAATATGGCGACATCCATCCGCGACCGCGACCGCACGCTCAATTTTGCGCTGGCGCAGAAATCGGCGATGGCGCGCGAAATCCATCACCGCATCAAGAACAATCTGCAGATCGTCGCCAGCCTGATCAGCCTTTATTCGCAGAACATCGCCGATGCGGGGAGCCGCCTGGCGTTTTCGCAGATACTGGCGCGTGTGGGTGCGTTGACACTGATCCAGCGCCTCATGGAGATGAACGACACAACGCCGATCCTCGATATGCGCCGCCTGTTCATCGAGCTTGGCGAGCAGATGCGGACCGTCGCCGTCGAAAGCAACATTCGCTACCGGCTCACCATCGACGCCGAAGAATGGCTATTGCCACCGGACATGGCGACGCCGGTGTCCTTCTTCGCGGTGGAAGCCTTGTCGTTCGAACTCTTCGTGCCGCAGAAGGATGAAGCCATCCGCCATGTCGATCTGCATTTCGGCGGCGACGGCCCCGATCATCTTCTGCTGTGGATCGAGGACGGCGTGTTCGCTTCCGCGGCGCTCGCCAAGGGGCGGCCATCCCCGCAGAGGATTCTCGCCGCATTGGCCGAACAGCTCAAAGGCGAATTCTGGATCGAGAAAACGGCGGAAGGAAAATCGCGTCTGTCGCTGCGCCTGCCGGTGCATTCGGGCACGCAAGGCCCCGCCATTCGCGTATCGCGCGACATGCCGTCAAACGATCCGGCCTTCGCGTCCAAAGGCGCCGGCACCGGCGAGACTCTGCACTAGCCGGTCAGGAATTCGGGTTTCCGAACGGAATCTCAAAAGTGAAACTGCAACGCAGGCCGTCCGGCAAATATTCGAGCGCGATCCGCCCGGCGGGTTCATGCGCGATGCTGTGGCGGATCACTTTGCCGCCGAAGCCTTCGGCTTGCGGCGGCGCGACCGGCGGGCCATCGCTTTCCTGCCATTCCATGGCGAACCGCTCGCCGGTTTCGTGCGGCGTCAAGGTCCATTGCAGCGAGACTTTTCCGGCGGGCACCGACAGAGCGCCATATTTCACGGCGTTGGTCGCCAGTTCGTGGAGGGCCAATGCGAGGCCGCCCGCTGTTTTTTCCGACACGATCACCGCCGGTCCCCGCAGGGCGATGCGTTCCGGTGAATCGTCGTTTTGAAAAGGCTTTAATGCGGTTTCCACCACGGCCGACAGATACGCCATGCGCTGATTGGACGACAAAACAATATCGCCGGTGTGCAGAAGCGCCTTCAGGCGGCCCATATAAACATCGATGAAGGCGTCGATGTCGGAGCGATTTTTGGGACGGGACAAGCGTCCGATCCCTTCGACAAGCGAGATGAGGTTCTTGGCGCGATGGCGCATCTCGCCGGCGAGGATTTCCATATGCTCCTCGGCATCCTTCTGCTCGGTGATGTCCGCCGCGTTGCCGACAATGAGCAGAGGCTTGCCGGCATCATCCTGCGAAAGCAGGACATCCCGCCCGAGAAACCACCGCCATTGGCCGCCCGCATCGCGCATGCGAAATTCCCAGAACAGCGTCTCGCCGGGCGCGATCGTCTTCAGCCGGGCGCGATGCTGCGCAAAACGCTTCTCATCTTCGGGATGCATGAAACCGCGCCATTCGTCGGCCGGCGTTTCGGCATGGCCGAGAAGTTCGGCGAAGCGGCGGTTCTGGAAAACGCTGCGCGCGTCTTGGAGGTCATAGACATAGATGATGGTGGGCGCGGCCTGAAGGACGCGGCGCGCCAGTTCCGCATTCAGCGGATCGGTCACGGATGAAACGGCCACCCTGGCAGGGTGGTCTTCCGAAAAGCCCTTCGAACTCACGCAGCCCTATCCTTTAAAGGGCCGTGGCGCCAATTCACGCGCATGGAAGGCGAAACATTTCCCGCAATGGCGCAAACTGCGCCCCAGCTCAACGGGCATAACTTCCGACGTTCAGCCTGCCATGTCCAGTATCACGAGTGGTTAGCGAAGGCTTGCAACCGGGAAGAAACATTGCGCCATCGTGGCATTTCCTGGCCGGAACCGGCAGTTCGGCGGTTTGCTGTCATGAAATTCGCACAAACTCAGATGCCGCCGCCATGCGCGCGGATGATGGATTTGGCTTGCGCCGCACTCTCGCGCACGCCTTGCCGCAAGCGGCCGACAGTGATCACCGATTGCACGCCCGGCGCATATTCGCCGGGAAAGGAGGCGCGCACGGAGACGACCGCGGCGGTATTGATCATGGCAGGTTCACCGTTCGGCCGGGTGAATTTCACCACCGCGCCACGCCCGCCCGCGCCGCCATGCGCCATCGCGTTGGTGATGTTGACCATGTAGTTCTGCGTTTCCTGCGGCAGCAATCCGCGGCCCATCATGCGCGCTTCCAGATTGCCCGGCCCGTCATTGTAGGCGGCGAACATTTGCGGATAGCCATAACGCGCGCGCAGGAAGCGCAGATAGGCCGTGCCTGCCATGATGTTGTCGTGCGGATCGTAAGGGTCTTTGCCCAATCTGTTTTGGACACGCATGTCGTTATAGGTTTCGGGCATGAGCTGCATGAGGCCCATCGCGCCCATGTTCGATTTGATCGGCTGGTTCTCGCCCAGCATGGTGCGCCCGCCGCTTTCGATCTGCATCACCGCGCGGATCCACGGTTGCGGCACGCCGTATTTCTTCGCCGCTTCCGCGATGGCGGGATTCCACCGGTTCATGAGCTGGCTGAAACTCATCTGCTCTTCGAGGTCGAATGCCGATGGCTTTGGGAGCGGCTTGGCCGCGGCTTTCCCGGGCGGCGCCGGCGGCTTGTGCGCAGCAACGTGCACCTGCTTTTTCTGTACGGTTGCGACCGGTGGCGGCGCGGCGCGTCCATGAAATATCAGAAGACCTCCACCAATGAGGGCGCTGGTCAGGACGACAGCGAGGGCTATCCAGTATTGGCGAGCCAGGCGCAGGGCCGCGCTACCCCGGTCTTGGAGCGATGCGATCTGGCCGGAAGAAAGAAATGAGGACGCCACGCACCATTCTCACCCGGTTCTGGGGGGCAGAAAAGGCCGCTGAAATCGCGCAAAAGACATGGAACTTTTGACTACCCCCCGCGTTCTGCCCCTGCCGATGGTTGTGGGCTGAGCAGGGGACACGATGCCAAGGACGAGGGGCTACGGGCTGGCGGCCATTCTTACCGCCGCTCTCGGAGGAGGCTGTTTGGCGCCTGCGCAGGCGCAGCAGCAGATTGCCGCCGCGGATTTCAGCAAGCTTTCCATCGAGCAGCTGGGCAATGTGGAGATCACCTCCGTCTCCAAGCGCGCCCAGAAGCTGAGCGCCGCGCCCGCCGCGATCTATGTGATCACGCATGACGATATCGTGCGTTCCGGCGCGACCAGCATTCCGGAAATGCTGCGCCTGGCGCCCAACCTTCAGGTCGCGCAAACCAGCCCCGCCAATTACATCATCACCGCGCGCGGCTTCAGCGGAAATTCCGCCGCGCAGAATTTCTCCGACAAGCTGCTCGTGCTGATCGACGGCCGCAGCGTCTATAATCCGCTCTTCTCCGGCATGTATTGGGACATGCAGGATGTGCTGCCCGAAAATGTCGAGCGCATCGAAGTCATCAGCGGGCCGGGCGCGACCTTGTGGGGCGCGAACGCCGTCAACGGCGTCATCAACATCGTCACGCGCAAATCCTCCGACACGCAGGGCGGTGTGCTGGAATTCGGCGCGGGCAATCAATATGCAAGCGCCAGCCTGCAATATGGCGGCGTACTGAGCGACGATCTCACCTATCGCGCCTATATCAAAACCTTCCGCGACAAGTCTTTCGACACCTCCGCGCATGACGGCTGGTACAAGCCGCAAGGCGGCTTTCGCCTGGACTGGACGCCGGGCGACGACACGCTGACGGTGCAGGGCGATGTCTATGATGGACGCGAGAACAATGGCGCGGCTGCCGACGGACTGATCTCCGGCGGCAATCTGTCGGCGAACTGGAGCCATGATTTCGCGGACGGAAGTTCGCTGCAGGTGCTGGCCTATTACGACAATGTCGAACGCACCACGACCGGCGGTAGCGCCGGCTTCACGGTCGATACCTACAATATCGACGCCCAATACAATTTCTCGCTGGGACGCTGGAACAACATCGTGGTAGGTGCCGGCCAGCGCCTGAGCCATTATTCCATTACCAACCAGATAGGCCCGGCGACCTCCCTTCTCTTCATTCCGAACCGGGGCAGTCTGAATCTCTCGGACATATTCATCCAGGATCAGATGGCACTGTCGGATAATTTCGACCTGAAGCTCGGCCTGAAATTCGAGAACGATCCCTATTCGGGCATTACGCCCATGCCGAACGCACGCGCATCCTGGCGGCTGGATGACAGCAATATGCTGTGGGCCGCGATTTCCTATGCCGTCCGTTCGCCGACGCCGTTCGACACCCATGTGGGCGAAGATCTGGGGCCGACGCGTTTTCTCAACGGCAATCCCGATTTCCTTCCGGAAAAATTGACGGCTTACGAACTGGGTTATCGCGGGCAGTTATCGCAGAACGCTTCGCTTTCGCTGTCGGCGTTCGACGATGAATATGACGACCTTAAAAGCATCGAACTCGACCAGGTATCCGGGTTTCTGCCGCTTCATTGGGGCAATGGCATGAAAGGCCGGGTGTACGGCATTGAGGGTTGGGCCACCTATGAAGCGGCCGATTGGTGGAAGCTGTCGGCGGGTGCGAACATTCAGAGCGAGAGCTTCAAATTCAAACCCGGCGCGAGCGGGCTTTTGGGGTTGTCGCAACAGGGTAACGATCCGCACCATCAGGCGTCGCTGCGCTCCTCCATGAACCTCAGTGACAGCGTCACCTTCGATGCGGACTTCCGCTATGTCGGCCGGCTTCCCGATCCGCATGTGCCGTCTTATGTCGAACTGAATGCACGGCTGGGCTGGATGATCACCGAGAAGATCGAGCTGTCGCTCTCCGGCTTCAACCTGTTGCACGACCATCATCTGGAATTCGCGCCGGGCGATGAGATCAAGCGCAGCTTCTTCGTCGATACGCGGTGGAAATTCTAGACATGGGCGTGGGCAAATCGCGCGCATGGATTGCGGCAACGGCGTTCGCCGTGACTGCCGCTGCTCCATCTTTCGCGGGCGAAAATTCGGTCGAATATGCGGTGAAGGGCGCCTATCTCTACAAGATGCTGCCATTCGTCGATTGGCCGGCCTCTGTGTTTCCCACGCCGAACGGTCCCATCGCGATCTGCATCCTCGGCCGCGATCCTTTTGGCGCGGCGCTTGACAAGGCGGTGGCCGATCAGCGGATCGGCGAGCATCCGGTTTCGGTGCGGCGCAACGCAGCGCCGGGCGATGCATCCTGCCAGGTCGCGTTCGTGGATGCCGCCGATCCGCAAGCCGAAAGCGATATGCTGCGCGCCTTCGACGGAAAGCCTGTGCTGACGGTGACCGATTCCGGCGCGCCGGCGCCGGGCATCGTCGCCTTCGTCGTCGAGCAGAACCATGTGCGCTTCGACATTGACGATGCGGCCGCCGCCAAGGGTGGGCTTTCGATCAGCTCCAAGCTTCTGGATCTGGCCCGCACTGTTAAGCCGCGGAAGGCCGCGCCATGAACAATCCGCACAGCGCCGCGCAATGGCGAATTCCGGTTCTGCTGGCGCTGATCGCGGCCGCTTTCCTGATCTTCTCCGGCGTCGCGATCGCGCTCTATGAGGAAAACATCTATCGCACCCAGCAGGTGAAGGATTTCACCGAACAGGCCTCTATCCTTGCGGCCAACGAAACTGCGGCGGTGATTTTCGACGACCGCAAATCGGCGCAGGAATATGTCGATGCGATGAAGGTGAATCCGGAGCTGCAGGCGGTCGGGGTTTACAATCAGGCCGGAAAGTTGACGGCCCAGACCTCGCGCGTCGGCGCGCTGCCGGATAATCTCAGCGATGTATCGCAGCTTTCGAAGCTGGGTCTGCTCGCAATCTCGGTCCCGATCGCGCAGAAAAATGTGAAGATCGGCACCGTCTATGTCTGGGCGACCGCAGAGACGGTGCAGCGCCGCATCGCGCGCTATCTCGGCATCGGTTTGCTCGTCGTCATGGGCGCGCTCGTTATGGTGGTGCTGAGTGTTTCCCAACGTGCGCTGGCGCGGGCCAATACAGAGTTGAAATTGCGCGCGGACAATCTGGCCCAACTGAACGCGCAGCTTCAGCGCGAAATGGAAGAGCGGCACAAAACCGAGGAAGCGCTGCGCCAGAGCCAGAAGATGGAAGCCATTGGGCAATTGTCCGGCGGCATCGCGCATGATTTCAACAATCTGCTGATGATCGCGATGGGCAATCTCCAGCTCCTGCAGCGCCGGCTGGGTGAGGACGCCAAGCCGCTGGCGCGCTATATCGAATCCGCGGAGGAAGGGCTGCGCCGCGCGGCCGGCCTCACGCAGCGCCTTCTGGCTTTTGCGCGCCGCCAGCCGCTAACGCCCAAAGCGGTAAGCCTGAGCGCATTGATCGCGGGCATGAGCGAGCTCATCCGCCAGTCCGTCGGCGCGCATGTGGAGACCGCGCTCGCGCTCGACGCGAAGTGGCTGGTGCTCTGCGATGTGAACCAGATGGAGAACGTCATTCTCAATCTGGCGATCAATGCGCGCGATGCAATGCCGAGTGGCGGAAGGCTTGCCATCGAGACCCGTGATATCGCGCAGATGACGCCGCCGCTCGATGGCGATGGCTTCGCCACCGGCGATTATGTGGAGCTGCGCGTGCGCGACGATGGCGCCGGCATGGATGAAGAGACGCGCCGCCAGGCGATAGACCCCTTCTTCACCACCAAGCCGCTGGGGCAGGGAACCGGTCTTGGATTGAGCACGGCCTTCGGCTTTGTGCGACAATCGGGCGGCTATCTTGGCATCGAAAGCGCGCCGGGTTCGGGTACGATCATCACGATTCTGCTGCCGCGCGCGATCAACGACGAAGGCCAGTGAGTATGGGTTCAGCGCAAACCGAAAACCACACGGTGCTCATCGCGGAAGACGAAGCGATGTTGCGTATCGTCGCCGTGGAAACGCTGAAGGATGACGGCTTCACCGTTTACGAAGCGGGTGACGGCGTGAGCGCGTTGGAAATCCTGCGTGGCCATCCCGAGATCGAGCTTCTGATCTCGGACATCAAGATGCCGAGGCTTGGCGGTTACGAACTGGCGGAAGGCGCGCTCGCGTTGCGTCCGGATCTGAAGGTACTGTTCATGACGGGATACAACACTGAATCGCCGCCCGACTTCGTTCGCGAACGCGCCATCAAGACGTTGCAAAAGCCCTTCAACGTGATTCAGCTTTCGCACGCGGCAAAAGCCATGCTGGGCGCGGTGCCGGGCTGAATTTCAGAACTCTTTTTCATCCCATCCATGATGGCGGCAAACGATGCGCGCCAGCCGCAGGAACTCTGCATTGTGTTCGGTGTTGGGCGTATCGGTCCGCTGGCGCTGTTGATGCTGGTGGATCATCTCATGCGCCATGGTGCGCAGCAGCGTGTTTGTATGGCCGACGCAGGCCGACGAGATGCCGATCTCATGGGAATATATTTTGCGCCGCGATCCCCGGTGATAGCCGACATGCATTTTGTGACGGGACACCACGAAGGTGACCTCATCGGCATGGGGCAGCTTCCAGTTGCGGAAGGGCGGCGTGGCGCGTAGGAATTCATAAGCCCCTTCAATGATTTGCGGGGTCAGGAGCAGGGCCATGGCTTCAGCCTCCTCTATCGACGGAGCAAAACGCGCGAGACCCTATTTCTTTCCGCGAACAATTTCGTGAATCGCCGGGCCGATGAAAAAAGCGTTCTACGTCTACGTTCTGGGATGCGAGGCCGGGCGAAGCTGGCGGACCTATACCGGGTGGACGACGGATCTCGACAAGCGCCTGCGGCTGCACAATTCCGGCAAAGGCGCGAAATCCACGCGCGGCCGCGCCTGGATTTTCCTTTATGCGGAGCGCCATCCCACGCGGCATGACGCGATGAGCCGCGAATGGCATCTGAAACGGGACAGAGTGTTTCGCAAGGCGCTGCGGCCAGATACGGAACAGGAATGAATTTTCGCCGGTTGCGGCATATCGGGTTGTTGCTGTCCGCGGCCTTCATGGCCGCCGCACCCGCGCGCGCCGCCGACCCGCAGCCTTACACCGTCACCATCGCCAAGACAGGTTCCGACAATATAGACGCGACGCTCGCGCAGAGCGCGCAGCTCGTAACCTTGCATGGCAAGGTGCCGGTGCCGCCTTTCGCGCTGATCGGGCGGGCGCGCAGCGATATTCCGCGGCTGCAAACCGCGCTCGACAGTTTCGGCTATTATCTCAACAGGGTGGGCATCACCATCGGCGGCCATGCGCTGGCCGATCCCGGCCTCGCCGCCTATCTGGATACCGTGCCGGCGGGAACGAGCGTCGGCGTCGATGTCTCCATCGACACGGGACCGCTCTTTCGTCTGGGCAAGGTTGAGATCGAAGGCGCGTTGCCAGATGCCGACCGCGCGTCGCTCGGCATCAAGAGCGGCGATCCGGCGGTCGCGGGCAATGTGCTCGATGCACAGACGCGGCTTCTGAATGCGCTGCAGGAAGACGGCTTCGCGCTCGCCAAAGTGGATGCGCCCGTCGCCTATGCCGATGACGCGAAACATGAACTGAACGTGTCGTTCAAGGTCGATGCGGGCGCGCAGGTCGAGATCGGCGCGATCACCTTCAAGGGGCTGGCCGACGTTCATGAAAGCTTTGCACGCCGCGCGTTGAAGATCAAAACCGGCGACCGCTACAAGCCCAGCAAGATCGAGGAGGCGCGCCAGGCGCTGGCGGCGCAGGGCGTTTTCTCCGGCGTCTCCGTGCATGCGGCCGACCATCTGGACGCGGACGGACGCGTTCCGCTGGTCTTCGACGTGCAGGAGCGCAAGCGCCATGCGGTCGCCATCACCGCCAGCTATTCCACCGATCTGGGCATCAGCCTTTCGACGACATGGTCGCATCGCAATCTGTTCGGCAATGCGGAGCAATTGAACCTCACCGCCGCGGGAACGGGGCTTGGCAACTCGACCACGGGCCTCGGCTACACTTTCTCCGCGCAATTCCTCAAGCCGCTCTTCCTGCGGCCCGATCAGACGCTGGAATTCGATGTTTCGGCCATTAAGCAGGATCTGGATGCCTACAACCAGAAAGCCGAAACGATTGCCGGATTTCTGCGCCGCAAGTTTTCGCAGATGTGGACCGGCGGTGTCGGATTGTCGCTGGCGCATGATGAGGTTTCGCAGGAAGGCATGGCCCGTCTGTATCAACTGATCAGCCTGCCGTTGACGGTGAGCTATGACAGCACCGGCATCGCTGATGTGCTGCGCGATCCGACAAATGGCTGGCGCGCGTCGCTGGCGGTGACGCCCACGAAATCTTTCGGCTATAGCGACCTCACTTTCTTCGCGCTGCAGGCGTCCGCCTCCACCTATTTCGATTTCAGCGGGGACGGCCGCTCGGTGCTGGCATTGCGCGGCCTGGCGGGCAGCATTCTGGGCGGCTCCAATATGGAGCTGCCGCCGGATCAGCGCCTCTATGCCGGCGGCAGCGCCACGGTGCGCGGTTTCGCTTATCAATCCATCGGGCCATTGTTCCCAGACGGCAATCCGGTGGGCGCGAAATCGGTGGATGCAGGCACCATCGAATTCCGTCAGCGCATCGGTGAGGATTGGGGCGGCGCAGCGTTCGTGGATGCGGGGCAGGCCAGCGCCAGCGGCGCGCTCTTCACCGGAGACGTGCGCGTAGGCGCGGGTATTGGCGCGCGATACTATACGGCGTTGGGCGCGGTGCGCCTCGACGTTGCGGTGCCGCTCACGCGCGTGCATGGCGGCGACGCCTTCGAAGTCTATATCGGTTTGGGGCAGGCGTTCTGATGCGTGACCGGCTCTCCCTTGTGCAATCCTTTACCCGCTGGGGCCTTATCGGGCTGGCGGTGTTCGCGCTGCTGTTCATCGGGCTTCTGCGCACACCGCCGGGACATGCGACAATCGCTTTTCTCATCGAAGAGTTGTCGGGCGGCACCGTCGCCGTCCAGGGTCTGAGTGGCGATCTGCCCAATGATATCCACGCGGATGTGGTGGAGATCAGCGATGCGAAAGGCGTGTGGCTGCGGATCGAGGATCTATCGCTCGCATGGTCCGCGCTGCCGGCGGCCGACAATCATATTCTCATCCATCGCGTTACCGCGGCGCGGGCGATGATGCGGCGCCTGCCGCAAGCGAAAGAAAGTTCGGAAGGCACAACGCCGAAAATAGACGTCGAAGCGCTTTCCATTCCGCGCATAGAAATCGCGGCCGGGGTGATGGGACACGCGGCGCTGCTCAAGGGGCAAGGCTCTCTGCACTACCTCTCTGTGCATCAGGCGCGTGCCGATCTCACCGTCTCGCGGCTCGATAATGGTGACCGCTATGTGGTGCAGGGTGGCATTGCCAACGATGTGGCCAACGGCACGGTCTCCATCGCGGAAGGTGCAAACGGCATATTGGCGGCATTGATCGGTTTGCCGGGTCTCAAGCCAATCAATCTTGAGGCCCGTGCGGCGGGCGATCGCGGCGCGAACACGATCGCTGTACAGCTTTCGGCGGGCGCGTTGCGTGCCGCGGGCCATGGAACGATCTCGCTGGCGGATCGCAACGCCGATATCGACTTCTCCGCCCATGCGCCGGCGATGCAGCCGAGCGCCGATCTGGCCTGGTCATCCATGGCGTTGCAGGGCCATGTGCAGGGCGCGTTCGATGCCCCGCAAGTCACAGCGAAATTGCAGGCGCAGAACGTAACGGTATCGGGCAATGCCATCCCGCAGCTTGAAGCGGACGTCACAGGCGACAATGGCAGGGTGGATCTTGTCGGTGTCGCGACTGGTATTCGCATCGCGGGCGATCATCCGAGCCTGTTTGCGTCGGCGCCGGTTCTGATCAAGACGCACGCGGATCTCACCAAGGCGACGCGGCCTGTGCGTTTCTCCGTCACCCATCCGCTGGTTACGGTCAACGGCGTCGCGGACACGCGCGGCACAACGAAGCTTGCCGCCAAAATCACCGTTCCTGCTTTGGCGCCCTTTGCAGCTCTACAAGGTGAAGATGTTCGCGGCTCGGCGATCTTCGATGTCGGTCTGACGCAGGACGCGAAGAAAACGACGCTCGAACTGAACGGTCGCATGAATGCCGAAGGCCCATCGCTGATCGCGCGCGTGCTGGGGCACAACGCGGTGCTGTCGCTTCAGGCCGCGCTCGACGGCAGCGACATCATGGACTCGAAAGTTTCGTTGCAAGGCGCGGGCGTGAAATTGCAGGCAGCGGGAAGCTTCAAAAGCAAAAGCCTGAACTACAGCGCTTTGATCGGCCTGCCCGATCTTTCGCGTCTTGCGAGCACGCTGAACGGCAGTGCCACGCTTTCCGGCACAGTGGCTGGCCCGCTGGAAACGGCGCAGCTTCATGCGACCGGCGGCGCGGATATGGCAAGCCGGGGCTTCATGCGCCAGCATGTCGGATTGGTGTTGCAGGCGCAGGGCCTTCCCAATCCGGTATCCGCGCAGTTGCGGGTGCAAGGCAGCCTCGACAACGCACCGATTTCCATCGACGCCGATATGACGACAGCGGCGGGCGGGAAGGCGAAAAACGCGAAACTTGCGGCGCAATGGAAATCGCTCGACGCGCACGCCGCCGTTACGCTTCCGCAAGCCGGGCCGGTCACCGGCAACGCGAAGATCGATCTCAAGAACATCGCCGACATGGCCACTTTCATCGGCACGAAGATCGCCGGAAGCTCGAGCGCGGCCGTCGAGCTGGAAGCGCATGGCGCGCGGTCCACCGTGGCCATTCAGGCGCAAGCGTCGAACCTTTCCGTTTCCGGGTTGAAGGTCGCATCGGCCACACTGCGCGGCACCGTCGACGATCCATTCGCAAAACCGTCCTTCGCGCTGGCGCTCACGACACGCGAAGCGGAAACCGGCGGCATCTCCGCCGACACGGAGGCACAGCTGCGCGGGCCACTCGACAAGCTCGCCGTCGCGCTGAAATCGGTGTTGCATGACGCAGCCGGAGATCCGGCGCAGGTCACGGCCAGCGCCGTGCTGGATGTGCCCAAGCAGAAGATCGCGTTGCAGAAATTCAACGGCGAATGGCGCAAACAGACCATCGTATTACGGGCGCCGGCGCAGATCGACTTCGCGAAGGGCATTTCGGTGGATCATCTTTCCGCCGATGTGGGCGGTGGCGACGTGCAATTGTCCGGAAGCCTCACGCCCGAGCTCGCGGTTTCGCTGTCCGCGCAAGGCATTCGTGCCGATACGCTTCAGGCCTTCCTGCCGGATCTGGCGGCGGAGGGCACGCTTTCTGGCACCGCGAAACTGACCGGCACGCTGGATGCGCCACAAGGCGCGTTCACGCTGCAAGGGCACGGCCTGCGGATCAGTGATTACTCGGCAAATGCCGTGGCGCCAGCCAATATCGATCTGCATGGCGTCCTGCACGGCAAGACGGGCACGGTGAACGCGTCGCTGACGGCTGGCGCTTCGGTGCATCTGACACTCACCGGCGAAGCGCCACTGCAGGCGGGCAAGCTCAATCTTCATCTTGCCGGCAACGCGGATCTTTCCATATTCAATCCCATCCTCGCGGTGGACGGGCGACAGGCCAGTGGCGCGCTGGCGGTCGATATGAACATCGGCGGCACCGTTGCCGCGCCACGCGCAAGCGGCAGCGCCAGGCTGAGCAACGGCGACATGCATGATTTCGCGCGTGGCGCACGGATCAGCGCGATCAATGCCACAGTGCGGGCCGATGGCGATGTGCTGCATATCACGCAGCTTTCCGGCACCGCCGGGCCCGGAACGGTCACGGGCAGCGGCACCATCGATCTCGGCGCGCCGGGCATTCCCATCGACATCAGCATCAAGGCACAGAACGCCAGGCCCATTGTCAGCGATTTGATGACGGTGACGTTCTCGGGCGATGCGAAGCTTTCGGGCAAGCTGAGAGGGGTGATGAATCTCTCGGGCAATATTTCCGTCACCCATGGCGAGATCAATCTGCCGGATCGGTTCCCGCCGGAAGTCGCGGTTCTGGATGTGCGCCGGCGCGGCCAGAAGCCGCCGCCGCCACCGGCGCCCGCAAGTTCCGTCGCGCTCGATGTCACGGTGACGACGCGCGGGCAGATCTTCGTGCGCGGTCACGGCATCGATGCCGATCTGGGCGGGCGCATCCATCTGACCGGCACCAGCGCCACGCCTTACGCCACCGGTGGGTTCAAGATGAATCGCGGCACGTTCAGCATGGCGGGGCAGGTGCTGGATTTCACCAGCGGCGAGATACGCTTTGACGGCACCGGCGTGCGCAACCGCCTCGACCCAACGCTCAATTTCGTGGCGCAGACGACATCCGGCGGTGTGACGGCAACATTGACGGTGAGTGGTTATGCCTCCGCGCCGAAGATTTCGCTCTCCAGTTCGCCGCAACTGCCGCAGGACGAAGTGCTGGCGCATCTACTGTTCCAGCAGAGTGTGAAACAGCTCACGCCATTGCAGTTGGCGCAGATCGCACAGGCCGTCGCGTCGCTCGGCGGCATCGGCTCCGGCTTCAATCCGCTGGGATCGCTGCGCAAGATGCTGCGTCTCGACCGTCTTTCCGTTGGCAGCACCAGTGGCGGCGCGGCGGGCAGCGATCAGCAGACGACGGTCGAAGCGGGAAAATATGTGGCGCGCAACGTCTATGTCGGCGCCAAGCAGAGTCTGTCCGGCGGCACGCAGGTTCAGGTGCAGGTGGACCTCACGCGCAAGCTGAAAGCGCAGGCGACCCTCAGCACCATGACCGATGCGACTGCCACCAAAGGCAGCGCCGCGCAGGACAATGGCAGCAGCGTGGGCCTCAGTTACCAGTTCGAATATTAGCCGCGCGTCAGCAGGTCCATGGTCGAGACAGCCATCACCTTGGCCGAATTGACCATGTCGGCGATGCCCACCCATTCATCCGGCTGATGCGCCAGATCGAGCACGCCGGGGCCATAGGCGATGCAATCCTTCAGCTTGCCGATGCGATCGACATGCTTCTGATCGTAAGTGCCCGGCGAGCAGACGATCTGCGCTTCCTTGCCGAGAATCTGACGCACAGCCTTTGCCGTCGCCGACGCCACCGGGCCATCACGATCCGCCATCGACGGCCGCACGCTGAAAATTTCGCGTAATTTGTATTTGAAGCTCGGCCGTTCGGCGGCAACGCGGTCCAGCAGCGCTTTTACTTCGTCCTGCACCGACTCCAGCGTTTCTTCGATCAGAAAGCGGCGATCGATGATCATGCGACAGGAATCG
Organism: Rhizomicrobium sp.; assembly: GCA_025451875.1. Lineage (GTDB taxonomy): Bacteria > Pseudomonadota > Alphaproteobacteria > Micropepsales > Micropepsaceae > Rhizomicrobium. The sequence goes on along the minus strand of JANWJQ010000164.1, from coordinate 46,122 downwards.
GCGACGCAGGGCACCGGCAACCCCGTGAACTCTTCGCCTTCGCCACCATGCAGCGAGTTGATGTTCATGGTGGACTGGCGCGCGCCTTCGGGCACCACCGGCATATCCGAATGGCGCGCGGCGAGGGCGGGATAGAGTTCGTGCTCGATTTTCTCCAGCACGGCGCTCATGTGGCGTATGGCGCTGTCGCCGAGAAAGGGCATCGAGCCATGCGCGATGCGGCCCAAGGTTTCGATCTCCGCCCACCACACGCCGCGATGGCCGATGCAGACGCGATCGACATTCAGCGGCTCGGGAATGATGACGTGATCGACGCGCGGCTGGGAGAACCATCCGCGCTCCGCCAGATAGGCGACGCCGCCATAGCCTCCGGATTCTTCATCGACCGTGCCGGAAATCTCGACCGCACCCGGAAGATCGAAGCCGGAATCCAGCAATGCTTCCACCGCGACGACGGAAGCGGCGAGGCCGCCTTTCATATCGCAGGCGCCGCGGCCATAGACCTTGCCGTCTTTCACTTCTCCGCCGAACGGATCGACCGTCCATCCCGCGCCGGTCTGCACCACGTCGATATGGCTGTTGAAGTGGACGCACGGCCCTTTGCGCTTGCCTTCGCGGCGCGCGACCACATTGATGCGCGGATATTTGTCGCTATCACCCGGCGTTCCTTCGGCGCGGATGTATTCCACCTGAAAGCCGCGCTTGAGGAGGCGATTGCCCAGATATTCGGCACAGGGCTGGTAGGCTTCTCCCGGCGGATTGACGGTGGGAAAGCGGATCAGATCCTGTGTGAGGGCAACGATCTGGTCTTCGCGCGCTTCGATTTCGCGCAGGACCGAGTCCACGATCTTGGGGGCGGCGTTCATCGGGACGTCTCCTTATTCGTATTGGCGCTCAAATGCAGCGGCCTCCATCGACTTCCATGGCGACGCCCGTGATCATGGACGCTTCGTCGCTGCAAAGAAAACAGGCGGCAGCGGCGATGTCCTGCGGGGTCGAGAAACGGCCGATGGGAATGGAGGCGAGGAATTTCGCGCGGATTTCGGGCGTGTCTTCGCCCATGAAGGTGGCCAGCAGCGGCGTTTCGCCGGCCACCGGATTGATGGCATTCACGCGAATGCCGAACGGCGCCAACTCCACCGCCATGGCGCGCGTGGCGGTGATCATCCAGCCCTTGGAGGCATTGTACCAGGTGAGGTTCGGCCGCGGGCTGACGCCACCGGTGGATGCGATGTTCAAAATGGCGCCGCGCTTCTTCGCCTTCATGCCCGGCACGATCTCGTGCGCGGTGTGAAACACCGATTTGGCGTTGACGGCGATGATGCGGTCGAAATCGCTTTCCGGCAGCGTGTCCAGCGGCTGCGGCTTGTGGCCGATGCCGGCATTGTTCACCAGAATGTCGATGGTGCCGAATTTGTCGGTGGCGGCTTTCGCGAGCGCCTTCACATCCTCGCCGCGCGAGACATCGGTGCGCACCGCGAGGCCGTTCACATCCTTGGCGAGCGCCTGTGCGACAGCTTCGTTCAGATCGGCAATGACCACGCGCGCGCCTTCCTCGGCGAAGCGGCGCACGATTCCTTCGCCGAAGCCGGACGCCCCGCCCGTAACAATCGCGACCTTGCCATTCAAACGCATGTCTTATCCTACCCTACCCGTGAAACGCCGCGACCGTCTTTAGCCGCGTGAAGGCGTAAAGCGCCTCGAAACCCTTTTCGCGGCCATGGCCGGAGCGGCCGGTGCCGCCAAAGGGCAGCTCCACGCCGCCGCCCGCGCCATAATTGTTGATGAACATCTGCCCTGTGTGAATCGCCCGGGCCATGCGCATGGCGCGGCTGCCGTCGCGCGTCCACACGCCGGCGACCAAACCGTAATCGGTGCCGTTGGCGATGCGGATCGCGTCTTCCTCCGTGTCGAAGGGAATAACGACCTGCACCGGGCCGAAGATCTCGTCGCGCGCCAGCGTGTGATCCGGCGCCACATCCGCAAACAGAACCGGCGCTACGAAATGCCCGCCGCGCGGTGCGGAGGGTTCGATCTTTCCTTCGGCGATGACGCGGTGTCCGTCCTTGCGGCCTTGCGCGATGAAGCCTTCCACGCGCGTTTTCTGCGGACCCGAAATCAGTGGGCCGACATCGAGATCGTCTTTCGCGGCGCCGACACGCAACGCGCGATAACGCTCGCCGAGTTTTTCCAGCAGCGGTTCATAGGTTTTCCGTTCGACCAGAAGGCGCGATGCCGCGGAGCAAGTCTGGCCAGCATTCTGGATTCCGGCGTTCACCAGGAACGGGAGCGCTCGCTCGATATCGGCATCGGCAAAAACGATCTGCGGGGATTTTCCGCCCAGCTCCAGTGTCACCGGCACGGCATTGCGGCCGGCCGCGGCTTGCACCAACGCACCGACGCCGGTCGATCCGGTGAAAGACAGATGATGGATACCCGGATGCGCGGCCAACGCGGCGCCGGTTTCTTCTCCGATGCCGGTCACGACATTCATCGCGCCTTCGGGAAGCCCGCACTCCTGTGCGATGCGCGCGAAAGCAAGCGCGGTAAGGCTCGCTTCCTCTGCGGGTTTGACCACCGTGGCATTGCCAGCCGCCAGCGCACCCACGACGGAGCGACCGATGATCTGCATCGGATAATTCCACGGCACGATATGCGCGGTGACACCGTGCGGCTCGCGCAAGGTGTAAACCGTGTAGTCGGCGAGATAGGGGATGGTTTCGCCGTGCAGCTTGTCCGCGGCGCCAGCATAGAATTCCAGATAGCGCGACAGCGCCATCGCATCGGCGTGCGCCTGTTTCAGCGGCTTGCCGACATCGCGCGCTTCCAGATCGGCGAGCGCATCGGCCTTCGCCGCCACCGCGCCGCTGATCTTCATGAGAATGCGTCCGCGCTCGGCGGCGGTCAGCTTTCCCCATGCGCCCGTGTAGGCTTTTGCAGCCGCGTTCACGGCAGCGTCCACATCGCTGGCGCGGCCAGCCGCGAGCGTGCCGATATTTTCGCCGCTCGACGGATCTTCGATCGGGATTGTTGACGCGGCGTTGGTCCAGCGCCCTGCGATGAAAAGCTTTTCCTCGATCATTCCGAACTTTCGTTGCCTGCGCGGCGCGCCACAATCAATGCAATCGCAAGCAGTGCGCCCGGTCAATAATGGCGGGTGCGACAGTCTCGCAAGCCAAAGAAAAACGGCGGGAGCACGAAGGCTCCCGCCGCCAAGATTTTCGTCAGGCTATCAGTATTTGTAGTCGAGCCGCACGCCCACCGTCGCCGGTTCGCCGCGCTGGGCGATATCGATGCCGGGCAGGAAGAAGTTGCGGGTCGTGTCATATTTCGTGTTGGTGCAGTTGTGGCAATAGACCGTTGCCGCCCACGGGCCGTCATTCGGCGACAGCGTGATGTTCACATCTGTCAGCCAGTACGACTTCACATAATAGACCGGCCCCAGCAGCAACGGGTTCAGGTGATCGTGGAACACCCAGTCGAAGCCCGTATCCAGCGTATAGCCAGGGAGTTGCCAGGTGTAATCGATTGACCCGTTGTAGCTGAGCGGCGGGAAGCCGATGCGCGCGCCCTTCTTGTTGTCGTAGATCGCATTGCCGGCCGGCGGCACGCAGATGGCTGCCGGTACGCAAGCGGCCACGGAAGCCGGAATGTCGAGGAAGTTGTCGAACTGATCGAACTTGCCGTCTTTCCAACCCACGGATTGTGTGATCTTCAACGCATCGATGGGCTGCCAGATGGCGGACAGCTCGCCACCGTAAACATGTGACTTCGGTGCGTTGACGAGTGAACCGACCGGGCCGGTGGTGCCCCACACCGCCGATTGAATCTGCTGGTTCTCGTAGTGATACCAGAACACCGAGCCGTTCAACTGCAGTGTGTCGTCCAGAAGATTGGATTTCACACCGGCTTCATAGGCCCATAGCACTTCCGGCTTCAGCGGCGGCGCGGCCTGCGAGCCGTTGTAGGTGGTGAAGCCACCCGACTTGATGCCTTCGCTGACGCTCGCATAGAGCATCACATTCTCGTCCGGCTTGTATTCGATTTCGCCCTTGCCGGAGAGACGGTTGTTGGTGACGGATTGTCCGACGCTCGGCGTCAGCGGAATGGTCGGCGCGCCGGGCAGGAAGATGCCGTTGAGCACGAAGTTGCCGATCGACCGGCTTTCCGAGTTGTAGCGCAGGCCGCCGATCACCTTCAGCTTGTCATTGATCTGGTATTCTTCCTGCGTGAAGACGGCTTTCGATTCGACATGCTGGGTGTAGCGCGTGTCCGTGACGAGACCGAGTGAGTCCGCGAAGTCGGAGTCGAAGATTTCGTCCATCACCTGGTGCGAGTAGTATCCGCCGATCATCCAGCTGAACGGTCCGTCGCCATTGGATGCCAGGCGCAGTTCCTGTGAGAAGACATGAGCGGTGGTGTCGAAATAGGTGCCGGCGAGCGCGAAGGCAGAGGCGTCCCAGTCGTTGTATTCCCGGCGATGCAGATCCTCATAAGAGGTGATCGAGGTCAGCGTGCCAAAGCCGAGATCGCCGTGGACCTGCATGTTGACGCCGTCGGCGTTGGTGCGATGGAACGGCGCCTGATCCGGCGTGATGCCCGTCGCCGTCTCGAACGTGGCCGATCCGCCCCATGCCGTCTTCTTCGTGTCGGTGAAGGCCGGGATCGTGACGCCGGTGAGGTTGTTGGGATTGCTGCTCAGGATCGGATCGAAGAGGTAAAGGCCGGTGGGCTGCGAACGGTCAGAGCTGTAATGGCCTTCAAACAGCACGTTCCAGCGATCATTGATCGTCCATTGCAGCTCGCCACGGACCGACGTGGAGTCTTTCTTGCCGTAACTCTGGCCCGTGTTGATGTTTTTCTGCCACGAGCCGCCCTGATCGGTGAGGAAGGCGAGGCGGCCATCGAGACCGTCGGCAAGCTGGCCGGTGATATAGCCGTTGCCGATGAATTCGTTGTGGCTGTCATAATCGGCGGTGAGACCGAAGCCGAAATCGTCCTGCGGCTTGTTGGTGATGAAGTTGATCGCGCCGCCAGTCGTGTTCACGCCGTAAAGCGTGCCTTGCGGACCGTAGAGAACTTCCGTGCGCTGCAGATCGAAGATCGCGCCCTGCGTTTGCGCCGGGATGGGGTAGGCGACTTCATCGACATAGACGCCGACGGTCGAGGAGTTGTTGGACGCATAGTCGTCGAAGCCGACGCCGCGCAGACGGAATTCCGCCTGGCCGCTGCCGAAGGCCGGAACGACTTCAAGGCTCGGCGTTGCGTATTGGAGGCCGTTGATCTTGGTGATGCCCTGTTTCAGCAAATCTTCGGACGTAAGGACACTCAACGCGATCGGCACGTTCTGGGCCGACTCCGAGCGCTTCTGCGCCGTGACGGTGATCGTCTCGATGCCCGATGATTTGTCCTGCGCCATGGCCGGCGCCGCGATGCCGCTCGCGGCAATCAAAATCTGGGCGCAAGCACCCGCCAACAAAATCCGCTTCATGTGATGACACTTCCCCAATTGCGACACCGCTCACCAGCGGCTGTTACGAAAGTGTGCGCCCACTGTTACAATTGTCAACGATACGCGGTATATTAGGCGCGGATTGATGCGCGTGCGGGCGTTCGCGCAACACGTCATTTCCGACATCGATGCGCTCTTGGAAATTTTCGCGCCGCGGAATCGCCGCTGCGTTATTGCCGCTGCGTTATCGCAGAGATCGGCTTGCGTTCTTCGCCCGGGAAAAAGCGAAGTGCAGCCAAAACAATCGCCAAGTTTACAATCAGTCCGACAAATCCAGCATTCGCGCCGCCAATGGGTATGGCAAATTCATAGATAGTAATCGCCACAAGATCGCCAGCGACGATTCCGGCGATGATTGCGGACGGATGCATCCGTCGTGCGAACAGGATTCCAAACATGCCGGGCAGAAATTGGGCGATGCCGAAATAGAAAAGGTTATTGATCGTCACGAGAAGTTGAGAAGAGGTCGCAGCGCCCCCGATGGAGAGCAAAAGATAGAAGGCGATGATGACTTGCGACCATTGGCGCTGCTGATCGCCGCTCAATCCCGGCACCAGATTGCGCGACACCAGCGAACCGATCGCAAGGCAGATGCCGGTGAGCACGACGAGCGCTGAAAGCGCTGCGCCCGCCATCACCAATCCCACGAAAGGCGCAGGCAGCAGCGCTTGCGCTACCGCCGGGAATACTTCGTTGGGGGATCCGATGTGCACCGGATGCATGAGTGCAAAATAAGCGACAATCGTGAGGAACGGAAACATCAGCATGTAAAGCGGCATGGTCACCTGCGCGCGCCGCACGGAATTTGCGGAGCGGGCGGTAAACACATAGGCGCAAGTCTGCGGCACGATGCAGAAGCCGACGCTCTGCACGAGCACGGTGGTGATCGAGAAAACATCGCCTTTCAGCGTCGGCGTCATCGCGTGGGTCCAGGCCGCCGTGGGATGAAGCGCCGCGCCGACGCCCCAGCGGTCAAGCGCGACGAGCGCCGTCAAAAGGATCGCGAGGATCAGCAGGATGTCCTTGAGCACCGCGACATAAGCCGACGCGCGAATTCCCGAAATCGCGATGTAGGTGAAGGCCAGAACACCGGCGAGGCAAGTGAGCAGCAAGGGTGAGATCGACCAGTCCAGCACCTTCAGCACGATCTGCAATCCGAGGAATTGCTGCATGCCGAGGGGGACGAGGACGACGAGCGCGGTACCCGTCACCACGATTTCCAGCGCGCGACTTCCGAAATGGCGGCGGAACAGATCGGGCATCGTCACCGCGCCGTAAACGCGCCCGGCCCGCCAGATCAGCGGATTGAGGAAATAGCCGACGACAAAGGCCAGAAGAATATAGCCCAGAAACCACGTCACGAAGCCGGTGCCGCTGGCATAGACGCCGCCGGGATAACCGAAGATCGTCGCGATGCTGTAGGTCTCGCCCACGGCGAGGAAGAAAAAAAGAACCGTGTTGAACTGGCCGGACGCAACGAAGAAATCTTCCGCCTTCTGATGCAGGTGTCCGCGCTTCGAATAAAGCGCAAGCAGCAGCGACAGAAGGATGATCGCGAGAAAGGCAATGGTCATGGCGTGCCACCGGTGCCGTAATCGGTGTCGATATGCTCATCCGGCAGGTTGCGGTCATGGCCAAACCAGCAAATCGCAAGGCAGAGAGACGTCAGCGGAATGCAGGCGAAAAGCCACAACAGCGCCAGCGGCACGCCGAAGATCGAAATATCGAGGCGGCCGAGCAGCGGCACCGTCGGGATCACCGACAGGAACGGCACGGCAATCCCGATCGTGTAGCGGGCAAGTGGCGGCACGCGATGTCTCCAATGCTTCCGGCGCTAGAGGTCGTGCCAGGTTTTTCCGGTCGCGCCCGGCGGTAGCGTTGCTTCGTAGATGCCGCGGGCCACGGCGCGCGCCAGAACATCAGCGGCGATGGAGCCGAGACGCGCGACGGTGAATTCGGCCATCGGGCCCGTCATCTTCCGCTTCGCTGTCGAAAGTCCGAACACCACGTCGCCATCGAAGGGCGAATGGATCGGACGGATCGCGCGGGCAAGACCATCCTGCGCCATCATGGTGACGCGTTTCATCTGGTCGATGTCCAGATCCACGTCGGTCGCGATGCAGGCGATGGTCGTGTTCTTGCGCGGGCCGGGATCGGGCTTCGTCAGGCCCCAATCTTCCAGCGCCACGCGTTTGTCGCTGGCGCCGAGGCCGCCGAATTCGTTGCCGATCTCCAGCGCGCCCGCCCAGAAATTCTTGGTGCCCGGCACAACCGTGGAGCCGAGGCTGTTCACGGCGACAATGGCGCCAACGGTCATGCCATCGGCCGTGACATAAGATGCTGAGCCCAGTCCGCCCTTGATGCCGCCCGCTTCCGCGCCATAGCCCGCGCCTGCGGTGCCGAGTTTGAAATCGGAAGACGCGTTCTGAACCGCTTTCATCCCAAGATCGCGATAGGGCGGATTGAGACCCCAATTCTTGTTGCCATGATTGGCGAGATCATAAAGGATTGCGGCGGGAATGACGGGCGAAACCGGCACGCCGGGCGAGGGCAGCATCGCAAAGCCGCGATTGTGCGCGCCGAGCCATGTGGCGACGCCGTCCGCCGACGCCAGCCCGTAAACCGAACCGCCCGACAGCACGACGGCGTCGACCGAATGCACGAGATTCCAGGAATTGAGCGCATCGGTCTCGCGCGTGCCCGGTCCGCCGCCGCGTACATCCGCGGCGCAGGTCGCGCGGCCATCCGGCAGGATCACGGTGACGCCGGTGCGCACTTTGGAATCCTCGGCATGACCGATCTGCAAACCTGGCACGTCGGTGATCAGGTTTCGCGCGCCGGGACCGCCACCACCACCTTTCTCTTGCGCCCAAGCGAAACGGGGCGCGGAGGCAAGTACGGCTGCTCCGGTTGTGAGCGAAGCAAGCAAGTCGCGGCGGTTCATGGAAATCCCCTCGATTAACGCGGGCAGGGGCGGGGCAACGCGCGCCCGGCATTGCCGACCAGCGCGTTACTATCGGCACGCTCGCCGTTTCCCGCAAGTGCACCCGCGTTTACGCGGCGTCGGGGGCTTTCAACCGGTAGCCCACGCCCTGTTCGGTCTGGATGAGCGATGGCCGTTCGGAATTGGGTTCGATCTTCTGGCGCAGGGTGCGGATATAGATGCGCAAGTATTGCACGTCCGTTTCGCTGCCCCACACCTCACGCAGCAAGAATTTGTGCGTGAGCACTTTGCCGGCGTGCGCCACCAGTACGCGCAGAAGATCGTATTCGCGCGGCGTGAGTTTCACCTCCTGCCCGCGGACGGTTACGATGCGGCGAACGAGATCGACGGTGAGATCGCCGCTTTTGAACAAGGGTTTCTCACCTTCCTGTTGCAGCTTGTGGCGGACAGCGGCACGGATGCGCGCCAGAAGCTCGTCCATGCCGAAGGGTTTGGTGACATAATCGTCCGCGCCCATATCGAGCGCGGTGACCTTGCCCGTTTCATCGTCACGGCTCGACAGCACGATCACCGGAACAGGCGAATGGCCGTCGCGAAGTTTCTTCAGCACGTCCAGTCCGCTGATGCCCGGCAGGCCCAGATCCAGAACGAGCACGTCCGCGGCGTTGCGCTGAAGCATGGCCAGCCCCGTCTCGCCATCTTCGGCTTCCAGCAGCGAATAGCCCTGCGCGGTGAGGCTCGTGCGCAGGAAGCGGCGAATGGCCGGTTCGTCGTCGATGACAAGAATCCGGAGCGGATTGCTCATGCCGCACGCTCTCCGATTTCGCCCGCTTCCGGCACCGGCAGGGTGATGATGAATAGAGCGCCGCTGCCATCCGCCCTGTTCGACGCGAACAGGGTGCCGCCCATCGACTCGATGAAGCCGCGGCTGATTGCCAGGCCAAGACCGGTGCCGGCGCGTTTGTTGTCGGACGCCTGCACGCGATAGAACTTGTCGAAAATGCGCTCCACGTCGGCGGGCGGAATTCCGGCCCCGCTGTCGCTCACCGACAATCGCACATGGCTGCCGACCAATTCCGCCGCAACCGCCACATGCGATCCGGTGGGGGAATATTTCGCCGCGTTGTCGAGCAGATTGAACAGCGCCTGTTCGAAGAGCACCGGATCGAGCTTCAACATCGGCAGGTCCGGCGGCAGCGACAGTTTTACGTCATGCTGGGCCAGAACTTTCGCCGCGCGATGCAGCGCACTGCCAATCACATCGGAAAGATCAATCAACTCCAGCCGCGGTGCGATGGCGCCGGATTCCAGCCGCGTCATGTCGAGCAGATTGGCGATGAAGCGGTTCAGGCGCTCAGCTTCTTCCAGAACCGAACCGAGCAATTCCTGTTTTGCGGTATCGTCCAGCGTGGCGCCGTAAGTCTTCAAGCTGCTGGCGGCGCCTAGAATGGAAGCGAGCGGCGTGCGCAGGTCGTGGCTGATGGATGTGAGCAAGGCGGAGCGCAACCGTTCGGTTTCCGCGTTCAGGCGGTTGCGATCGATATCCTGCGCGAGGTTCACACGTTCGATGGCGAGCGCGGCCTGATCGGCCAGTGCGTCGAACAACCGGCGCTGATCCGGCGTCAGCAGCGCACCCGGCTTGTCACTGTCGAGGCCGACCACGCCCACCGTGCCGCGCCCGGTACGCATCGGCATGAACAGCCACTTTGCGCCCGGCAGCGTGTCGGCGCCGCGTCCCGCCGCCGTGCCGTGCTCCCACACCCATTTGGCGGCAGCCAGGTCGGCTTCATCGAGCATGTCCTCCGGCGGATAACCCGCGCGCACCGAAACGCTTTCCGATTCCGGCAACAGAATGACGACGCGCAGCTTCAACATTTGCGCGAACTGGAACGCCGCCGCCCAGAGCAGATCATCCAGCGTGAACACACCCGCCAGCTTGCGGCTGAAGAGAAACAGGTCTTCCGTCGCCTTGGCGCGCTCGCGCGCGACGACGCCTTGCGCGCGCACCCGTGCCGTCAGATTGCTGGCGATGAAAGCCACGACGGCGAAGAAGAACAGCGCATTGACGTTCTCCGGATCAGCGACGCGTAATGTATAAAGCGGCGGCAGGAAGAAGAAGTTGAACGCCAGCACGCTCACAAGGCTGGCGAACAGCGCGGGCCACAGGCCATAAGTTATTGCGCTCGCCAGCACGCCGGTGAGGAACACCAGCGCCACATTGTTGATGCCGAGGAATTCCCGCAGCACAAGGCTGACGGCCAGTGCGCCGGCGGCGAACAGAAAGCCGCCGAGATAAGTGCGATAATCGCGCGAGGGGTGAAACTGCGAGAGTTGCCGCGCAATCGGCGACAATGCGGGAGCGGCATCGCCCTGTTCCGGCACGACATGCACGCTGATGTCGCCCGCGCGGCGAATAATCTCCAGCGCTGTGGAACCGCGCCAAAATTCGGAGATGCGCGAGCGGCGCGTCTTTGCCGTGACGATATGGGTGAAATTGTTGGCGCGGGCGTAATCGAGAATGCCATCGGCGACACCGGCAGCCGGCACCGTCACCGATTCGCCGCCCAGCCGTTCGGCAACGCGCAAAGCTTCCGCCACGCGATCACGCTCGGCGTCGCTCAACCCGCTCGAATGCGACGTCTCTATATATATGGCTGCCCATGACGCGCGCAGCCTGTCGGCAAGCCGGCGCGTGTAACGCACAAGCGCCGCACTGCCCGGCCGCTCGTCCACGCAGACCAGCACACGCTCGCCCGCCTCCCACGGCCCCTGGATAGCGTGGGCGCGCATGTAATTGACCATCTGCGCATCGACACGTTGCGCCGTGCGCCGCAGCGCCAGCTCGCGCAATGCGGTGAGATTGCCCGGCACGAAGAAATTCTGCGATGCCCGCTCGGCAGCCTCGGGGAAATAGACTTTCCCTTCCTTCATCCGCTGCAGCAGGTCTTCCGGCGTCAGGTCCACCAGCTCAACATCGTCGGCGCGATCGAGGATGGAGTCCGGCACCGTTTCGCGAACGCGCACATGGGTGATCTGCGCCACCACATCGTTCAGGCTTTCCAGATGCTGCACGTTCAGGGTGGAATAGACATCGATGCCATTGTCGAGAATTTCCTCGACATCGAGATAACGCTTGGGATGGCGGCTGCCCGGCGCGTTGGTATGCGCCAGCTCATCGACCAGAACCAGCTTCGGCTTTCGTTGCAGGATGGCGTCCAGATCCATCTCCGCCAGAACGCGGCCCTTATAGGGAATGCGTTTCTTCGGAATGATGTCGAAGCCTTTGGTCAACACATCGGTTTCGATGCGGCCATGGGTTTCGACAACGCCGATGACGACGTCGTTCGCGTCCATCTTGCGGCGGCGTGCCTGTGACAGCATCTCGTAAGTCTTTCCGACGCCCGGCGCCGCGCCGAGAAAAATCTTCAGCCGCCCGCGCCCTTCCGTTCCCGCTTGCGCGAGCAGGGCGTCGGGGGACGGGCGGGCCTCGTCGGTCATTTCTTATATTAGCGCAGACCTAGCCGCGCTGCATGCCGTCCAGCGCCATGTTCAGCTTCAGTACATTCACGTGCGGTTCGCCGATAATGCCCAGAAGGCGATCCTGAATGTTGTCGTTTACCAGCTTGTGCAAGGCGGCCTCGGAAAGCCCGCGCGCCTTTGCCACGCGCGGCACCTGGAAATAGGCGGCAGCGGGGGTGATGTCGGGATCGAGACCGCTGGCCGAGCTCGTGACCAGATCGACGGGCACCGGCGCGTTCGGGTTCTCGGCATGCAGTTTCGCGGTGTCGGCCTTCACGCGGTCGATCAGCTTCTTCGAGGTAGGGCCGAAATTGGAGCCGGAGGAATTGGCGGCGTCATAGCCATTGCCCCCGGCAGAGGGACGGCCGTGGAAATATCTGGGGCTGGCGAAGTTCTGCCCGATCAATTCGGAGCCGATCACTTTGCCGTTCTGCTCGATCAGGCTGCCATTCGCTTGGTGCGGAAAGAGGAGTTGCGAAATGCCGGTCATGCCGAGCGGATAGATGAGGCCGGTCACGATCGTGAGCAGCACGATCATCATGATGGCGGGACGGATCTGGCGAACCATGTGTGTTCTCCTTAAACGAGGCCAACGGCGGTGACGAACATGTCGATCAGCTTGATGCCGACGAACGGAACGAGGATGCCGCCAAGGCCGTAAACCAGAAGATTTCGGCGCAGCACGCTGGCCGCGCCGACGGGCCGGTATTTCACGCCCTGCAGCGCCAGCGGGATCAGCGCCACGATGATGAGGGCGTTGAAGATGATCGCCGACAAGATCGCGCTCTGCGGCGAATGCAAGGCCATGATGTTGAGCGTCTGAAGCTGCGGATAGAAGGCCACGAACATCGCCGGCAGGATCGCGAAATATTTGGCGACGTCGTTGGCAATGGAGAAGGTTGTCAGCGCGCCGCGCGTCATCAGAAGCTGCTTGCCGATCTCCACGATCTCGATGAGCTTGGTAGGGTCGCTGTCCAGATCCACCATGTTGCCCGCTTCGCGCGCCGCCATGGTGCCGGTGTTCATGGCGACGCCGACATCCGCCTGCGCCAACGCGGGCGCGTCATTGGTGCCATCGCCGCACATGGCAACGAGCTTGCCCTTCGCCTGTTCCTCGCGCATCAGCTTCAGTTTCATTTCCGGCGTCGCCTGCGCCAGGAAATCGTCCACGCCGGATTCGGCAGCGATGGCAGCGGCGGTGAGCGGATTGTCCCCGGTAATCATCACCGTGCGGATGCCCATCTTGCGCAGACTCGCGAAGCGTTCGCGAATGCCGCCTTTCACGATGTCCTTCAGGTGAATGACGCCGAGCAGTTTGCCATCTCGCGCCACTGCCAGCGGCGTGCCGCCGGATTTGGCGATGCGTTCGGCGATGTTGAGGAAGCTGTGCGCGGTGTCCGCGCCCAGTGTTTCAACAGCCGCTGCGGCAGCGTCGCCGCCGGCACCGGAGAAACCTTTGGCGGCCCGCACATGACCCAGCACCGCATCCACCGCGCCCTTGCGAATCGAGGAGCCGTCAATGTCAATGCCGCTGATGCGCGTCTGGGCTGTAAAGGGCACGAACGTCGCGTGCGTGGTACTCATTTCGCGGCCACGCAATCCATACTTCTCCTTCGCCAGCACGACGATGGAGCGGCCTTCCGGCGTTTCATCGGAGAGTGAGGAAAGCTGCGCCGCTTCCGCCAGATCGTGTTCATTGACACCCGGCAGCGGAAGGAATTCGGAGGCCTGGCGATTGCCCAGCGTAATCGTGCCGGTCTTGTCGAGCAGCAGCGTATCCACGTCACCCGCCGCTTCCACCGCGCGGCCGGACATGGCGAGCACATTAAAGCGCACCAACCGGTCCATGCCGGCGATTCCGATCGCGGAGAGCAATGCGCCGATGGTGGTGGGAATGAGCGTAACAAACAGTGCGACCAGCACCAGCACCGACAAAGTGCCGCCTGCGTAGTGTGCAAAGCTTGGGATTGTCGCCACGGCGAAGACGAAGATGATCGTCATGCCTGCGAGGAGGATGTTGAGCGCGATTTCGTTGGGCGTCTTCTGCCGCTCCGCGCCTTCGACCAACGCAATCATGCGGTCGAGAAAGGTGTTACCCTTGGTGGCAGTGATCTTCACCACGATCCAGTCGGAAAGGACGCGCGTGCCACCGGTTACCGCCGAACGGTCACCTCCGCTTTCACGGATGACCGGCGCGCTTTCACCTGTGATCGCGGATTCATCGACCGACGCGACGCCCTCCACGATATCGCCATCCGACGGGATTAGCTCACCCGCTTCCACCAACACCAGATTGCCGCGTTCCAACTGCGTCGCCGGAACCTTGCGCCACACTTTCATCTGCTGATCGGCCAGAAGCTTCGCATCGAGATCGATCTTGGTCTTACGCAGGCTTTCCGCCTGCGCCTTGCCGCGGCCTTCCGCGACAGCTTCGGCGAAATTGGCAAACAAGACGGTGAACCAGAGCCACAGATTGATCTGGAACGAGAACAGATGATCGCCCGTGTGGGCGACCAGATCGCGGATGAAGAGGATCGTGGTCAGCGTGGCCACGATCTCCACCACGAACATCACCGGATTGCGCGCCATCGCACGGGGATTGAGCTTCGTGAAAGCTCCCCAGATGGCGGGAAGAAGGATCGCGCTGTCCGCGATGGACGCTCTGCTGCGTGTCTTGCTCATGATGTTTGCTTTCTCAGAACAGCTGACCGGCATTCATCGCCAGATGCTCGACGATTGGGCCGAGCGAGAGCGCCGGAAAATACGTAAGGCCGCCGACGATCAGGATGACGCCGATCAAAAGGCCGACGAACAATCCGCCATGGGTTGGGAACGTGCCTTCGGACGGCGGCACGATCTTCTTGGCCGCCAATGATCCGGCCACGGCCAGCATAGGGATGATCATCAGGAAGCGGCCTACCAGCATCGCGATGCCGAGCGTCGAATTGTAGAACGACGTGTTGGCGGTGAGGCCTGCGAACGCGCTGCCGTTGTTCCCGGTTGCGGACGTGTAGGCATAGAGGATCTCACTATAGCCGTGCGGGCCGGAATTCAGCGGACCGGCTAGGCCGTCTTTCAGGACGGCGGCGAGCGCCGTGAAGCCCAGGATCGATAGCGGGAGGATGAGGATGGCGAGCATCGCCATTTTCACCTCCTTGGCTTCAATCTTTTTGCCCAGATATTCCGGCGTGCGCCCGACCATCAGGCCCGCGATGAACACCGCGACCACGGCGAACAGCAGCATCCCGTAAAGGCCGGAACCCACGCCGCCGAAGATGATCTCGCCCAGCATGATGTTGATGATCGGGATCATGCCCGCGAGCGGCATCAGGCTGTCGTGCATGGTGTTGACCGCGCCGCAGGAGGCGTCGGTCGTGACGTTCGCAAACAACGCGGAGGTGGCGATGCCGAAGCGGACTTCCTTGCCTTCCATGTTGCCACCGGCCTGCAGCGCGTTCGCGGTCTGGTCGATGTGGAATGCCGCGAAAGCGGGATTGCCGGGTGCTTCGGCTGCGTAGATGGCGGTGGTGCCTGCCAGGAACAGAAGGCCCATCACGGCGAAGATCGCCCAGCCCTGGCGTTCGTCGCCCACCATGCGGCCGAACATGTTGGTCAGCGCCGCGCCGAGGGAGAAGATCAGGATCATCTGGAGCAGATTGGTGAGCGCGTTCGGATTCTCATAAGGATGCGCGGAGTTGGCGTTGAAGAAGCCGCCGCCATTGGTGCCCAGCATCTTGATGACTTCCTGCGAGGCCACCGGCCCCTGCGCAATGGTCTGTTTGATGCCTTCCAACGTCGTCGCATCGACATATGGGTGCAGGTTCTGCGGCATGCCCTGCCAGACGAAGAACAGGCCGACGATGACGGAGATCGGCAGCAGCACGTAAAGCGTACAGCGCACCAGATCGGCCCAGAAATTTCCGACCGTCTTGGCCGAACGGCGCGAGAAGCCGCGCACCAGTGCGACGGCGAGCGCGATGCCCGTCGCAGCGGAAACGAAATTGTGCATCGTCAGACCCATCATCTGGGTCAGATAGCTCATTGTCGTTTCGGGAACGTAGGACTGCCAGTTGGTGTTCGAGATGAAGCTGACCGACGTGTTGAACGCCAGATCAGGACTCGCCGCGGGAAGATGCTGCGGATTGAACGGCAACACACCCTGCAGACGCTGGATCGCATAAAGCACGATGAAGCCTGCGATGCTGAAGGCAAGCATCGCCATCGCATAGCCAAGCCAGTTCTGCTCTTCGTTCGGATTGACGCCGCTGAGGCGATAGATGCCGCGTTCCAGCCACCTCAACACGGGTGACAGGAAGGTGCGCTCGCCCGTGAAGATGCGCGCGAGATAACCGCCGAGGGGTTTGGTGAGTGCGATGACGATCACGAAGAAGAGCGCAATCTGAATCCAGCCGTTGAATGTCATGGGAATATCCTAGAAGCGCTCTGGGCGAACCAGCGCGTAAACCAGATAGGCAAGGATGAAGAGCGTCACGAAGGCGCCGAGGGCGTAATCCAGTGTCATGGCGCGCGCCTCACAACCGTTCACAGATGAGCGCGTAACCCGCGCTCACAACGAAGAAGGTGATTCCGGCAACAATGAATGCGAGATCGAGCATGGCGCTCTCCTTATCGGGAACGCCAATGTCGTCAT
Source organism: Rhizomicrobium sp. (assembly GCA_025451875.1). Classification (GTDB taxonomy): domain Bacteria; phylum Pseudomonadota; class Alphaproteobacteria; order Micropepsales; family Micropepsaceae; genus Rhizomicrobium. Next base: position 29,496 of record JANWJQ010000164.1, on the reverse strand, counting down.
GCGCCCGTAGGAATTCGAGCAGCCGCGGGAAGACCGAAAATATAGCGGCCGTATAAAAAGGCGGCCGCCGGAAGAGCTGGATGGAGAAACTGGCGGAGCCGAGGAACCCTAGGCCCTAAAAATATCGGTTGAAATCATGGGATTCTCGGATCGCATCTTCTTGTGTCCATCCTTGCGTCCCCTTTTTTTGGGGAAGCACCGAAGTATTAAAGATGCAATGTCGTCATCCGGGGACGATGCATGTGGGCGTTCTCACCGAAAGTGTTCGCCGCCAGAGGCGCAAATTTTCCAGACAGCGGGCTGGTCCCATCTTTGTCACAGAGTTTCCCTGCCGTTGAAATCCAATATCCGGCGTTTTCCCACATTTCCGCCACTTGTTGGGAAAATAAGGTGCCTAGAGACTTGGAACAAAATTTGAGTTGTGGCATTTCTCGAACAACGCATTACGGACTTTTTAGCCCTGTAGTATTGTGCGAACAAAAACGCGACGCAGCCAGCCGGTGAATGCATCGCTTCCAGAGAGGGAGCATTCGATGTCCGAGTGGAGCGGCGCACATGTGCAACCGAACATCTGGTTTATCGTTGAAACAGCGCAACGCCCGGTCGCTCGATCTGACCATTCTTGCCGTGTTCGCTTTGGCGTCGCTCAGCGGCTGCATAGGCATGAGCAACCGCCCACCATCTGTGGCACCGCCGCCGGGCGGGGTCTCCGCGCTCGTGCGTGTCGTCCCGCAACAGCACACAGTCGCGGTTAAGCCGAAAAGATCACCGCCGCGCGATATGCACGCGGCCGATCTCGACGCCCCGATAACAGTTGCTTCGATCGATCCACAAAGTCTTCTGGGCCTCGATCCCGACGGTGTGCAGAAACGGTTGGGTGCGCCCGCGCGCATGGAGAACAGTGCCCTGTCGCGCAAATGGATCTATGCGGCGCCCGGATGCTCGTTCAGTATTTTCTTCTACCCGAACGTGAATTCGACATCTTTCCGCGCTTTGAAATACGGCAGCGCGAAGGACGGCGGCGAGTCAATCGACAGCTCCGACACCTGCGTGCGCAAAATCCTGACAGCGAGGAACAATGCAGACTAATCCCACTTCCACACGCGGCCACGTCATGGTTGTCGATGATGACGCCCTGTTCCTGGAGTCGGTGAGTACGAACCTTTCCAACGCGGGCTATCATGCCAATCCTTTTTTGGGCGGAGAGGCCGCGGTGGGCTATCTGTCGGAGAACAGCGACGCAGATTTGCTGCTGCTCGACTGGAAGATGCCCGGCATCACCGGCATTGAGGTGATGCAGCGGCTGCGGGCGCAAAACATCGATATCCCGATCATTTTTCTCACCATGCTGAGCGACCAAATCTATGAAGAGGCCGGATTGCTGGGCGGAGCGGTGGATTTCATCGAAAAGTCCCGCAGCTTTGCGATTCTGTTGCGGCGCATCGAGCTTATTCTCAGTGGTGAGAAGAGCCGCAGTGTCGTGGAACCTCAATCGGGTAGTGCGGACATCTTCGCCAGCGGTAGATTGACGTTGCGCTATGATTCCCGCCGCGCTCAGTGGAAGCAGAAGAACGTGAACCTCACTCTCACCGAGTTCAACATCGTGGCCTATCTCGCAGAGAATGCCAGCCGCGACGTGAGTTATCGCGAGATCTACGACATCGTGCATGGCGAAGGTTTCATGGCCGGCGAGGGCGAGGTCGGCTTCCGCACCAATGTTCGCGCCTTCGTCAAACGTATCCGGCAGAAGTTTCGCGAGGTGGACCCGGTATTCTCCACCATCAATAACTATCCCGGTTTTGGATACAGGTGGCGGGATGGAAGCGAGCAATAAGCGCGCGCTGTCGAACCTTGTTCATTCCTTTTCCGTCAAACTTTCGCTTCTGGCGCTGATCCTGCTGTCGGTGCCGCTGATCTTGTATTGGCAGTTCAGCCGCGCCGAGCAGGAACAGGAGCGGCTTCTTTCCAACGCGGTGGATCAGACCAACCGCGTGACGGCCGCTCTGCTGACGCCGCGCCTCGAGCGTTTCAGTGTGGAACCCGCACATCTGCTGCAGGACGCCATGACGCGCGCCGCCGGCAGGCATACCCGTATCAAGGTGCTCATGCGGCTGGCAGGTTCGCCCCCTGATGGCTTCATCTATGTGGCGTCCACGCCGGTCTTTCCCAAGGAATATCTCGAGCGCGAACGCGCCCAGCTGATCCGCTCCGGCATCTTCACGCTACTCGCGCCAACCTGCGATGGCACGACCAATCTGGGTAAGCGCTTCGTCAATCCGGAAGGCACGCAGGAGGTGCTGACCGCCATGACGCCCGTTCACGTCGATGGCAATTGCTGGGTGGTCATCAGCTCGGAGAATGCCGCAAGCCTCACCTCATGGCCGGTAGGCTCATCGTTCTGGAAGACGCCGGTTCTGCGGATCGCGGCAACCATCTATCTTCTCAGCACCATCCTTCTGGTTTGGGTGTTCTTCCACATGTGGCGGAACGTGGAGCGATTCCGGCTCGCGGCGCGCCGGATACGCCTGCACGAAGATGCGCAGATTTCGTTTCGCCAGCTCAACACCATTCCCGAACTGACGCGGGTGACGGAAGATTTCGATTCGCTCGTGAACGCACTCATCGCCTCGCAGAACCGCATTCGCGAGGCGGCGGAAGAGAATGGCCATGCGTTGAAGACGCCGCTGGCGGTCATCGCGCAATCGGTGGAGCCTCTGAAACGCGCCGTGTCACCGGCGGACACCGTTGCCCACCGTAGCATCCAGCTTATTGAGCGCGCTGTGATGCGACTGGACGCGATGGTCAACGCCTATCGCGATCTGGAAAACGCCGCCGCCGATCTTATCTTTCCGGCACGCGGCCCGACCGATCTCTCCGTTTTGCTGCGTACGAGCCTGCCGGCCTACGAGAACATTCTCGCCGCGCAGGGAAAGCATCTTGTCATGGCGGTGGATAGTGGTGTCGTTGCGCTTGCCAGCGACGAGCTGATGGAACCGGTGATCGAGAATCTGCTCGAAAATGCAGCAAGTTTTACGCCGGAAAATGGTGTCATCGAAGTGCGGCTTGCGCCGGACGGTGGCGACGCATGTTTCACCGTGATGGATCGCGGACCGGGCGTTGCACCGGAACTTCTACCGCAAATCTTCGATCGCGCCGCGAGTTTTCGCGATACGCCAGGCTCGACGCATCAGCATCAAGGTCTCGGTTTGTGGATCGTCAAGCGCAACATCGAAGCGCTTGGCGGAACGGTTGCTGTACGCAATCGTCCGGACCGCGGACTTGAAGTTGTTGTGCGATTGCAGCTTGCGCGCTGAGCGTCGCAAAAACGCGCAGGCGTTGTCCCATCTTTATCACACTAATTCATGAACCAGGTTCGCTAGCATTCCGTTGCGCAGCACAGCAAGGAGATGCTGCCGGAATGGCGGGACGCTCGCGGTGTTCGCTCACGCCGATAAGGAACCATCGCGAATCTGCGCGCGCGCCCCGTCGAGCGCCGTTTGAAAATTTGTTGGAGTGTTGTCATGGCGATTTCTCGCAAACCGCTATACGTCACAGTCGTTTTTTCTTTCGCCCTGATGGCGGCAGCCTGTTCGAACGGTCCCGTCATCGGCTCGGACGATGCGTTGAGGCAGGCGGACATCGCTGCACAGGATTATCGCCTGGCCAATGGCGACAAGGTGCATATCGATGTGTTCGGTGAAAGCAATCTGAGCGGCGACTATGTCGTGGCGCCCGACGGCAAGATCACCTTGCCGCTGGCCGGCCAGGTCGCAGCAGCCGGAGAAACGATCCCACAACTGCGCGAGGCCGTTGTGACGACGCTCTCGCATGGTTATGTGCAAAATCCCAACGTCACCATCTCCAGCGTCGATCTGCGCCCCTTCTACATCTTGGGCGAGATCAACAAGCCCGGGCGCTATTCCTACGAGCCGAATCTAACTGTGATGGCCGCGGTGGCGACGGCGCAAGGCTTCACCTATCGCGCCGACATGTCTGACGTTTACATCCGACATGCCCACGACGCATCGGAGAAACAATACGATCTGACCTCAACGCTTGCGGTCCAACCGGGGGACACCATCCGTATCAGCGAACGCTACTTCTGAGCTCGCACACAAAGGATGCCCAATGAACTTCGTTCCAAGCACCCCCGCCGGACTGCCGGATCACTATGTCGATCCCACGCAGAGCCATACGCAGGGTGAAGACAACGCCAAGATTTTCCTGATCGACATTCTGGCGGCGATCCATCGCAACCGCAGGCTTGCGCTGTTCGTGGGCAGCGCCGCGGCGGCGGCGGTTCTGGTCGTCACGTTTTTCCTCACGCCACTCTATCAGAGCACAGCGACGATCATGCTCGACACAAGGCATGAGCAGGTGGTGGATCTGCAGGCAGTGCTTTCGAACCTGCCGTCCGATACCTTCGTGGTGGATTCGGAAGTGCAGGTTTTGCAATCGCCCGCGCTGGCGCACGGCGTGATCGCCAAACTGCATCTCGAGAAGGATCCGGAATTCAACGCGGCGTTGCGCCCCAAGAACATATTCACCTGGACACTGGGCGCCGTGAAGACGGGCTTTCGCGACATCCTGGTTTATCTCGGCGTGGAGCCTGCAACGGATGTGAACAGTGCGGATCGCACGCTGGAAGGCGTAACGGAAGCGTTTGAGAAGAACCTGGTCATTACCCGCCAAGGCCTGACATATGTGATCACTGTCGGATTCTGGTCGGAAGATGCCGCCAAGGCGGTCCGCATCGCAAACGCGGTCGCGCAGACGTACATCGAGCAGCAAAAGGATATGAAGGCCAAAGCCACGCGTCAGGCCAATGTCCTGATTGCGCGTCATGTGGAGAGCCTCAAGCGTCAAGTTTACGATGCCGAACAGGCCGTCGCGGATTACAAGACCAAACATGGCCTGCTCAATGCGGTCGGTGCGCCGCTGACCGAGCAGGAAATCACCGCACTCAACACCCAGCTTGCCTCGGCGCAGGCGCAGCAGGCCGAAGAAGAAGGCAAACTCGCCGCGGATCTGCAGCAATATCGTGGCGGCGGTACCGGCGCGGTCGGCCAGGCCGCCATGTCGGATACGGTGCGAGAACTGCGCGGCCAACAAGCCACCCTGTTGCAGCAATATGCAGATCTATCGAAGCGCTACGGCCCGAAGCATCCGGATCTGATCAAGGTTCACAACCAGCTTGCGGCGATCAATGGGGCCATATCGGCCGAAGTCACGCGCATTATCAGCCAGCAAAAAGAGATGACATCCGCCGCGCAGCAGCGTACGGCGTCGCTCGCAGCCAGTGTCAATCGTGATCGCAACACACTCGCTTTCAACAACGCGGCCGGCGTACGGCTTGCCGAATTGCAGCGCGATGCCGACGCGGTGCGCGGTGTCTATGAGTCATTCCTCACGCGGCTCAAGCAGACGGATGCGCAAGCGGACATTCAGGACGCCGACGCGAATGTCATTTCACCAGCAACGATACCGCTGAAGCCGTCGCGTCCATCATGGCTGCTCGCCGCGGCGGCGGCCATGCTCTTTGCCGCTTTCGCGAGCGCCGGCGCCATCTTGCTGAAGGAATTCATGGATCGTGGCGTGCGTTCGCCCGAAGAAGCAGAGAACACTGTGGGCATGCCGGTGATTGCGGTGGTGCCACGCATCGCCAAGGCCGATCCGGTTTCCTACGTGGTCAAGCGGCCGATGTCGGATTTCGCCGAAGCGATCCGCAATCTGCGGACGTCGCTTTTCCTGTCACGCACAGGATCTCCACCGAAAGTCGTGGCGCTGATGTCTGCGCTTCCCAACGAGGGCAAGACGACGACGACGCTTGCACTCGGCCGTCAGGCGGCGGAATCCGGCGCACGGGTCGTCATCATCGATGCGGACATGCGCAAGCGCGCGATGTCGTCCTATGTGCGCCAGCCGATCCGCGCTGGATTGGTGGAATTGCTGGACGGTTCTGCGCCGTTGGAAAGCTGTCTCTATCATGACCCACTTTCCAACGCGATGATTCTGCCCATCGCCAATGGCGACATGGCGGGCCGTGACATATTTTTTAGCCACGACCTCGGGCGTGTGTTCGATGCACTGCGCAAGCGCTTCGACATCGTCCTCGTCGATACCGCGCCGCTGCTGCCGCTCGCCGAACCGCGCGTGGTGGCAAGCCATGCCGATTCTATCGTGATGCTGACGCGCTGGCACGAGACGCCGCGCAGCGCGATGCAAGAAGCCGCGCGGCTGATCCGCACGCTCGACGTGCCGGTCGCTGGCATGGCGCTGACATACACCGACATGAAGCTGATGGACTCGTTCGGATACGCCGCGCGGTCGCATGGCCAACGCGCGAGCTACGCCAATTACTACATAAGCTGAGGAAATGCCGGGGAGGGCAAAGCACAGAGGCGCTAGTTGGAGTGAACAATGAACAGAATGCTGACAGCCTCCTGGTACCAGGCCCGATCTTATCAACCCGTTCGTGCTGCGCGTTTCCACATTACGCCGAAGCTGGTATTCGATGTCGTTGCCGCGGGCGCGGCACTCCTGCTGTTGTCGCCGTTGCTGATGCTGGTGGCGATTGCGATCAGGCTGGAGAGCAAAGGGCCGGTCTTATTCACCCAGACGCGCTATGGCTGGGACAACCGGCCGTTCCGCATCTACAAATTCCGCACGATGTGGTGTCATCTGGGCGACGCTCGCGGCATCGCCCAGACGCAACAGGATGATCCGCGCATCACGCCGCTCGGCGCTTTTCTGCGGCGCACGAACATCGACGAATTGCCGCAACTTCTGAACGTCATCAAGGGCGATATGTCGCTTGTGGGGCCCAGGCCGCATGCCGTCGGCATGCTGGCGGGCGGCGCGCTGTATGAAGATCTGGTGCCGTTCTATTTTCGGCGTCATCGCGTACGGCCGGGCATCACGGGGTTGGCGCAGGTGCAGGGCTATCGCGGGCCAACCGTCGATCCGCTGCATGCGCGGATGCGCGTGCGGCTCGATCTCGCTTATTGCCGGAGCAACAACCTCGCGCTGGATATCGCGATCATCGTCAAAACGCTGCGGCGCGAGCTGGGCCACGGCACGGGGTTCTGATGTCGGCCACATCTGCTTCCTTCGAGTCCGGTGCCGATGACATCCGGATCCGCCAATTCGGTCCGGGCCTGGCGCAGACGTTCAGCACGGCGTCTGCTTCGGCGGGTCATATCGCGATCGTTCTGCACGATCTTCGTGGTGGCGGCGCGGAGCGCGCGGTTCTCAGGCTGGCGCGCGGTATGGTCGCGGCGGGGCGCCAGGTCGAACTTATTCTCGTACGCGGCGATGGCGCCTACCTTGATGAGATACCGCCGGGCGTCGGGTTGAAGGTTCTCGGTCGGCCGCGCGTTTCGCAATCCATCGGGGCGCTTGCCAAACATTTCCGGCGCACGGGCCCGCGTGCCGTGTTGTCTGCGCTTACGCATATGAACCTGGCGACCGTCGCGGCGACGCGGCTCTCGCGGATGCCGTTTCGACTCGTAATTTCGGAGCGCAACCAGATCTCGTCCAAGGCGCGCGAAGCGGTCGGTGTGTGGCAGAAGATGCTCTATCGCGCCGTGCCGCATATTTATCGTGCCGCGGATGCAATCGTGGCGGTGTCTGGTGGCGTCGCGGCGGATCTGGCGAATTTCGGACGTCTTTCAAAAAAGAAGATACGCGTTATCCACAATCCGGTTTTCGATAGCGATGTGGAGGTGCGCGCGCAGGCACCGCTGACGCATCCCTGGTTCGAGCGGAAGGGACCGCCGATCATTCTCGCGGCGGGGCGGCTGCATCGTCAGAAGGGTTTCGACATTCTGCTGGAAGCATTCGCGATCACGCGCGCGCAGGTGGATTGTCGCCTCGTCATTCTCGGCGAAGGGCCGGAACGCGGTGCGTTACTCGCTTCGTCGGAACGGCTTGGTCTTGCCTATGACATCGACATGCCGGGCTTTCTCGACAATCCGTTTCCGCTGATGGCGCGAGCCGGCGCGTTCGTCCTCTCTTCGCGTTGGGAGGGTTTCCCGAACGCGCTGGTGGAAGCGATGGCGTGTGGTGCGCCCGTGATCGCGACGGACTGCCCAAGTGGTCCACGCGAAATTCTGGGCGGTGGCCGCTACGGAACGCTTGTGACGCCGGAAAATCCGCAGGCCTTGGGACGCGCACTTATCGCTACGCTCACGGCGCTGCCGGATACCCAGATTTCGCAGACGCGTGCGCAAAGCTTCAGCGTGGCGGCGGCGGCGGCCCAATATCTCGATGTGCTGGAAGGCTGATCATGCGGGCGGACACGATCACCGCGCAAGGCATGCCGCCGCCGGGAAGGCTGGAAAGCGCCTATATATTCATGGCGCTGTTGCTGGTGACGCAGTCGCTGGAGCCGCTTCTGCTGATCGGTTCCACGACAAGCGACGACGCACTGAGCGATTCCAATCCTGCCTCATTGCTGTCGGCTCTGGCGGTCTATGCCGTGGCGTTTGTGATACTTGCGCGGCGGCCAGGGCAGGCGCTCGACACCATCAAGAGCAATCCGCTGCTCGTTGCCGTGTTTGCGCTGCCTGTGCTCTCGATCGCGTGGAGCGTTGATCCCGGCACGACCTTCCGCCGCGCGGCGGCGCTGGTCATGACGGGCGTATTCTGCATCTACATTGCACAACGCCTTTCGCCCGAGGAATTCCTGCGCCGACTTTTGCTGGCGCTGTTCGTTGGCGGTGCTTTAAGCATTCTCTACACCATCGCCGATCCGCAGCAGGCCATCGAACACTCGATGATCAATACGGGCTCGTGGAAGGGCGTTTACGGCCACAAGGCGATCCTTGGACGTATCGCCGCCATTGCTGTCACCGTCTCGGTCTATGTGCGACCGCGTTATCGCTGGGAGTGGCCGATACGCTGGGCGACCATCGCGATATTTCTGTTCCTCAGCATCGAATCCCAGTCGCGCGCGAGTTGGCTGATGATGATGGGCGGCTTCGCCTTCATGTTCCTCATTGCCATTCTGCGCAACAAGCGCTTGTCCAGCGGCATCAAGCTCACCATTGTCATCACGCTTGGCCTCTCGGTGCTGGCGGCCGTGGTGCTTCTGTTCAACTTTATCCTTACCGAACTTGGGCGCGACGATACGTTCTCCGGCCGCACCACGCTCTGGACCGGCGCGATCGCTGTTGCCAAGGCGAGCCATCCGATTCTTGGCGCTGGTTATCGCGCATTCTGGACCGACGCGGGGGCCGGGGGCGTTCGCGAATATGTTCTGGATTGGGCGCGGCTGCCGGCGCATGGCCACAACGGCTATCTCGACGTGTGGCTGGATCTGGGTGTTCCGGGCGTTCTGTTGTTCGCGGTCTTTGTGTTCGTCACGATCACGCGTCTTGCAAGCCGCGTGCTGCGCGAGCCAGGCGAACCCGCTTGGGCGGCGTTCAGCATTTTCTTCTTCGTGTTCCTGCTGAACAATTTCTCCGTGACGGTGGCGTTCAAGCACACCGACATCGCCTGGATATTCGCGGTTCTTGCGTGCCTTTACACCCATGGCTGCGTAAGCGCGCGCCTGCCTATCGCCACGCGCCTCCGAATTCCACAGCCACGCATTGAACCGGCCCTCGCTACTGCATCTTTCCAATCCACTTGACGGACTCCCGTATCATGCATGCTCGTCTCTATCGAACGCTTCCCTACAAAATGATCGCGGTGGCTTCCCACGCCGCCGACCCCGACGTGTGGCCCTATTACGCGGACCGGGTCGGACGGCGGATCACCGGGCGCAAGCTTCGCTTCTTCTCGCGTGAGGAAACGGACGCGGTTTATGGCGCGCATGCGCATGATCTGCTGACTGCACTGCGCGCGATCGGCGTGAACTCGCTGATCCACGATCCGCGCGCGGTGCATCCCTCGCTGTTTGAGCGCGGGCGCCAGCGGATCGACCGGTTGGCGATTCCCTTTCATCAACTGGGACTGGCAGGCTCCTCCGACCTGCGCCTCGCTTATTCTGCGGCGGTGGGGATCGGCGCGCGCGACATCCTGGAAACCGGGGTCGCGCTGGGGTGGTCGTCGCTCGCCTTCCTCAAGGCCACAGAGCGTACGCAGGGCCGGCTGGTGAGCGTCGATCTGCCTTATCCATTCCTGATCGGCCGTTCCTGGGTGGGCGCTGCGGTGCCGGACGAGATGCGTGAGCGCTGGACATTGCTTCGCCATTCCGACCGGCGCGGCATTCCGAAGGCACTGCATCTGTCGGACGGTTACGACCTCATCCATTACGACTCCGACAAAACGCAGGAAGGCCGCAGCTGGGCCTATCCGCGGCTGTGGCGTGCGTTGCGGCCCGGCGGACTGCTGATCTCCGACGATGTCGGCGACAACGAAATCTGGGCGGAGTTCTGCCAAAGCGTCGGAGCGCCGCTGATCGTGGTGCGCCGCCAGCGCGCTTATTCCGGTCTGCTGCGGAAGCCCGAAACTGCCGCACCGGTCCAGCTAAGCGCATGAGGATCGGCGCATGATGCAACCTTTCACCATCGGCTTTCCTTATGCGGCGGATCGCTTCGGCGGCAGTAATGCGTCGTCCCTGGTGCTCGCCCGCGCGCTTCAGGATGCCGGGCATCGCATCCATGTGCTGGTGCATGGCGCGGAAGGCCGTGTCGCGGATGAAGCAGAGGATCTGGGACTCGCCGTAACGCATCTGCCGGCTTTCACCGCCGTTCCCGGTTATGCGCGGCCGGATCGCTTCCGTATCGAACAGATCCGAGCCTTTCCGGCATGTTGCGCGGCGATCAACCATCTTTCGCTCAACATCGTGCATACCAACGACATCGGGATGCTGCGCGGCTGGTCCATGCCGTGCTTTGCGACCTCTACGGCGCTGGTCGCACATTGGCGCTCCAATTTCCGCGACAGTTGGTCGGTCAAGACGTCGCTGCGCGTTGCCCGCGCCGTCATCGCCGTCTCCCAATACAGCTTCGACAAGCTTCCCGGCTGGGTGCAGGCGAAAAGTGTGGTGGAATACAATTCCTTCGATCTTCAGATTTCGCCCGAAGAAGCGTGCAATGCCTACGCGGACGTTCGCGCAGCGCTGGGATTGCCCGCAGAGGCTGCTCTGGTCGGCGTGTTCGGCAATCACATCAAACGCAAGCGCACCCATGTGTTGGCCGACATTCTCCGGGCGATCACGCACACGGCGGACGGGTGCCCGGTTTATGGCCTCGCATGCGGCGCGCGTGCCGAGCCTTATGACGAAGAACTCGACGCGAAGATCGATAAGTTCGGTCTTCAACAGCGTCTTTTCCGCCCCGGCTTCGTGCGGCCTATCGAAAAATGGATGACCGCCTGCGACGCCGTTCTGGCGCCGGCCATCGACGAGCCGCTCGCACGAAATGTTCTCGAAGCGCAGGCATTGGGTGTGCCGGTGGTCGTGTCCACCGATGGTGGCCTGAAAGAGCTCATCCGCGAGGGCGAAAACGGATTGCTTCGCGATCCCTATGACGGCGAAGGCTGGGAAAGCGCGACGCGCCGCCTGCTTGACGATCGCAATCTTGCGGATCGGCTCGCGCAAAACGGCCGCGCCACAGTGGCCGGCCTTGCGCCCGCGCTGCACGCCCAACGTATCGTTGCGGTCTATCGCGGCCTCTTCAACAGAACATCCCGGAAAGCCGCATGAGCAGTTTACAGCAGAATGTCATTACTTACATGGAACGGCACGCACCGAACGCGTTCGCGTTCTGGACGGAAGATCGCGCCGCTGACAGCGATGTGGATGTCGTATCGGTTTGCGACGCGCTCTATGCCCTGAAGCTGATCGGGCGCTTGGACCTACTTACGCCGGACGCCAATGAGCGGTTCGTGCGGCTTCTGTCGCGGCATAGCCTCGCCGGCAAGATCGGCATCGGCAATGGTGCGCCGCTGAATGTGCACCAGACAGCCTATGTGCTGGGCGTCTTAAACCTCTTGCAGATTCACGGAACGCCCTGTCATCGCGAAGTGTTGCGAGCCTGCGGATGGCGCAAGCACGAACTGCTGGACGATCGAACCGGGTGGCCGCGCTGGCCCTGGTATTTCGCGCATCACGCCTGGCGTATCGGTCATTGGATCGGAGGCATTCCTTCCATTGTGTTGTCGCTGTGGCGGCTGTGCCCGGACCTCGCGGAGAAGAATCGCCTTCCGATGCCGAAAGCTGTTCTTGCGCGCAGCGATGCGCTGATCGACAGGGACACGGGATTGCTGCGGCCCTATCGCTGGCACTTTCTCCAGCTCGGCTTTCGCGCGCTCTATCGTTTCCGCCACGATCCCGATGCGGGCGCGATCGGTGGTGTCGCGCATCTTCATTGGGGCAACTACGCAGCGGGACGTGTTCCCTATGTGGCGAATGATGCGCTGTTCGACCGCATCTGGCAGCTGTTACAGCGCCGCCCTTTCATGGAAGCGCAGCCTTACTGCCTGGACTTCGACATCGTGCAGATGGCGCGTACCGCGATTTCCGATGGCGATGCGCGCAGCGGCGAATTGCAGGAGCGTGCGGCCATCTATGCGTGGGACCTCAGTGATTTCTACACCAACAGCCTCGATGGCGATTACGCGCTGCACAAGCTCCCCGGCGGATTGGCGGCACTGCACGAAAGCGCGATGACGGCCGATCTGGAGGGCGTGCCGGGGCTTGCGATCGCGCCGGTCGATATCGCGAAGGAAGCGCATTGGATTTGAGAAGAGGGCGATATGTCAAAGAAGATTATTGGAATCGTTTCGTTTATGAACGCGGCGGGCGCGCAGGAAGCGTTGATGCGGCTGATGCGGCAATTGCGGCTTCGCGGTCACCACACCGAAGTCTGGTTTCTTTATCAGAAGACACCCTGCTATCGCGGCGAGCAGGGCGTGCGCATCATCCTCGACAAAAGGCGGCTAACGCCGCTCGACATTCCGGTCCTGTTTTTCCGCCTCACAGAGATGCTGCGCGCGGCGCAGCCGGATGCCGTGGTGGGTTTCCTACCGCTCGCGAACATATTGGGCCTGACCGCAGCAGCGGCAGCGGGCACAAAGCTGCGCATCGCCTCGCAACGCTCGCCTGGCCCGACGTTTGGCCGGGCCATGCGTGTGCTCGATGAATTTCTGGGATCGCATGGCGCTTATGGGCCCATCGTCTGTGTTTCGCACGCGGTCAAAGACTCCTTCGCGGGCTATCCGCGCGCCTATCGCGAACGGCTGTCGGTGGTGAACAACGGTATCGAATGGAGCGCTTCGGCAATGGAGAAAGCCGATGCGCGCGCAAGCTTCGGCATACCGCAAACCTATCCGCTGTTGGTGGCCAGCGGGCGTTTCGAGCCGCAGAAGAATTACGACCTGATGGTGCGCGTGATGGCGACCACGCCACGCATGCGGCTCGCCATTGCAGGCGATGGGCGACTGCGTGTGGTCACCGAAGCTTTGGCGCGCGATCTCGGTGCCGATGACCGAATTCATTTTCTCGGCAATCTTCCGCATGCGCGTATCAAGGATTTTCTCCGGGCGGCGGATGGGTTCGTGCAGACCTCGCTGTTCGAAGGTCAGAGCAATTCGATCCTCGAGGCGATGCACGAGGGACTGCCCATCGTCTGCAGCGACATTCCGATGCAGCGCGAGACGCTATGCGAGGAGAACGGCGAGCCAGCTGCGGTGCTGGTGCCGCTGGAGAATTTCGAAAGCTGGCGAACGGCATTCCTGCGGTTGCGCGATGATGATGGCTTTACATCGGAGCTGGGCATTCGCGCTCGTGCGCTTGTGTCCCGCCGCTTCACCCTCAACCGCATGATCGACGGTTTCGAGACGATCATCCTTGGTCAGGAGATGACAGAGTGGATTCCCATTGGCGAGTCGCGCGGCGTCGAGCACGCAGACTTTACACGTTAGCTCATGCGGCTTTGTCCGGTGTGACGGTCGGGCGTGGCACGGTCATCATGCCCGGCGCAAAGGTAAGCCGTGAGCTGGGCGGCACCATCCGCATCGGCGAGCGTTCGACCATCCATCCGGGCGCAATGCTTCTATCCTATGGCGGGTTCATCCGTCTGGGCGTGAATTGCAGCATCAATCCCTACAGCGTTCTGTATGGACACGGCGGATTGATGGTCGGCGATAACGTCCGTATCGCCGCCCATTGTGTGATCATTCCAGCCAATCACGGCACGGCGCTGGATGGCGGACCGATTGCGGTCCAACCGCTCAGCAAGCGTGGCATCCGCATCGGCAACGATGTGTGGCTCGGCGCAGGGGTGCGCGTGCTCGACGGAGCGGTGATCGGGGAAGGCTGCGTGGTGGCCGCGGGCGCGGTGGTGCGCGGTGAGCTGGAATCCTGCGGCATCTATGGCGGCGTGCCGGCGCGTCTTCTCGGCTGGCGCAAACCGAATGCATCGTATCCTAAGGGCGTAATTTATGGCGGGAATCCGGCAGAGACTGTTGAAGCTGTCGCGGCGTCCTGAAGCCCGCCATGTGGGCATTCTGACGTCGGGTAGCGTTGCTGCGCAGGTCGCGCTCATCGTGACCGCGCCGCTGTTGTCGCGACTTTTCTCGCCTGCGGCGTTCGGCGTGTTTTCACTGATGCTGACGATCAGCACCATTGGCGGCGCGATCGGTGGGCTTTGCTATGAAGTCGCGGTTGTCCTGCCGCGCAGCCGCCGCGTCGCGACCGCGCTCTATTGGCTGGCCTTCTACCTCAGCTTCCTTACGCCCGTTGTGATCATTGGGCTTGTCGCGCTTGTTCAGCACATTTCCCCCCACATCCTCGGTCGGCTCCTGCCCGCGGATTTCTACTATTACTGCTTTGCAGGAACGACGCTGACGACGCTCGTCAATGTTCTGTCTTATGCGCATTCGCGTACGGCGCAGTACGCAGCGGTGTCGATATCGAAATTCTCGCAGACAGTGCTTCCGGCGATCGCCCAGATCGCACTCGCCTATATCGGCATGGGCAGTGAAGGGCTGTTGCTGGGGCGCGTTCTGGGAATGGGTGGCAGCGTTCTATGGTTGTGCCGCAGGCTGCCGCTGGGATTCCGGTTGCGCGATTTCTCTAGTTCGCCACCGGCATCGCTTTTTGTTGCAGCAAGAAGCTATCGTGATTTTCTGTTGCAGGTACCCCGCCAGTTACTGGTGCGCGGCGCGACGATGCTGCCCGCCGCGCTGATCCTGGGTTCCTACGGCCCGACCGCCGCAGGTCTTTACTTCTTCGCCGCACGGCTGATTGAGCGGCCGGGCATGCTGCTGGGAGATTCGCTCACCCGCGTGCCCATGCGCCAGTTCGCAGCGCGCGTGCAGGAGCGCAAGAAGCTCACCCGCTCGGCACTGCTCTATACCGCCGTCATGGGCGCCCCCGTGATCGGTGGCGTGATTTTGCTCGCCCTGATCGCGCATCCGCTGTTCCGGTCCGTCTTCGGCGCGCGTTGGGAAGACGCGGCAGATTATTCGGTGATCCTGGCATGGTGGGCGGCGATACGGCTGACCTCGCTGCCGATGGCGACGCTGACCACCGTGCTGCGCGTGCAGAGACTGAGTTTTTATATCGACGCGTTCTTCTCGCTGCGCGTCGTCATCATTCCGATCCTCGCGCGTCGCCATGTCGGCTCGCTGGGCGCAGTGTCGGCATTCTGTGGTCTCAGCATCGTCTATCACCTGATCATCGTGGCCATCGGCGTCTGGGCGGCGATGCGCTACGACCGCGCGCTCGTGCCGGCAAAGCGCGCGGGCGAAACCTTTACACCCGTCTCCACAGGAGAAAGCTATGGCTGAAGCGGTTCTCTACGACGCGGCCGGTTATCTCGACCGCAGTTTCGAGGCCAAGGGAATCGGAGGATGGCGCAAGCTCTATCTCTCTTTCATCGAGAATCTTGCGCCTTACACCGTGATTGAGCTGGGCGCAGGCGCGCCGGATTTCCTCGCAAGCATCGAAGCGGAGCGGCGCATCGCCGTGGACATCGGTCAGCGCTATGCGGAGGCTTTCCGCAAGCGCGGCATCGCCTTTGCCTGCCGCGATCTGGAGCAGGACTCGCTCGACGATCTTGGGCCGGTAGATGTCGCCATCTGCTCGGATGTGTTCGAGCATCTCATCAATCCGGCGGCGGCACTGGAGCGCATAGCCTCCGTGCTTGGCGAGTCCGGCATCCTGTTCAGCCATGTGCCGAACGAATATCGCCTCTGGCATGTATCCCGCGTGATGCTGAGCAAGAGCGGCACCGTGCAATTTCACAAGGGCGCTGCCGAGTGGGACGATCCACATTTCCGGCGCTTCAGCGACACGGGTTATCGAAATTTCCTGTCGCAACGCTTTCAGCACAATCTAAAGCTCTCCGATCTTCGCTATGGCTGGCCCGCGCGGCTGGTGAGCCGGCTCGGCATGGCGGTGCCTTATTGCCTGCAAGGTGGCCCCACCTATGCGAGCACCAACGATCCCAAGATCTTTGAGCGTCTGCTCGAACTGAAAAGCGAGAAAGCGCGTGGCAAGGCGTAGCACATATCTGGCTCTCGCGGTGTTTGCGGTGGCGTCGCCTGCGCATGCCGATCCTATCAAGGCAGGCGCAATCACGCATGGCGGCGCCGTGGCCGGTGCGCAGGTCATTCATGTGACAACACTCGCCGACTCCGGACCCGGCTCCCTGCGGGAGGCAACGCGCGTGACCGGACCGCGCGTGATTGTGTTCGATGTCGCGGGCGTGATCCATCTGGCGTCGGACCTGAAGATTTCCGTGCCGGACATCACCATCGCGGGACAGACCGCGCCGGCACCAGGCATCACGCTCGCGGATGGCACGCTTCTTCTGCGCGCGAACGAGCTCATCCTTCAGCACATCGCGGTGCGGCCCGGGCCGGGCTCGACCCCCAAGATCAATAGCAACCGGGATTCCATAACCATCGGCGGTGGCGCGCATGCGGTGCACGATGTGCGCGTGGAGAATGTGAGTCTGAGCTGGTCGGTTGACGAGAACGCGGACGTCGCTGGTGGCACGCGGAACGTGACCATTCGCAATTGCCTCATCGCCGAAGCGCTCAATCACGCGGGCCATCCCAAAGGCCATCATTCGATGGGGCTTCTGATCAACAAGGACAATCAGGGCGTCACGGTTACCGGCAACCTGCTCGTCAGCAACATGTTCCGCAATCCAGTCATCGCGCGTGGCTCCTCCGCCTTCGTGGGGTACAACCACATCGTCAATCCAGGGCGCAACGCGATCCACTTCTACGACGTCGGTGCGCCCACGCCGCTGCGCGCGACTGTCATCGGCAATGTCGTGCAGGCGGGCTCCGACACATCGGACAACGTGACCGCCGTGCAGATCCCCGACGACATGGCGCAAGCGGTGCCGGATGCGCAGATCTACCTGAAAGACAACGATGCGCCGGCCGGCGCACTGACCAATCGCGGAAATTTCAAACTGGCGAGCACGCCGCCTGTCATGCCTGCCGAGTCGATCGCGGCGCCGGACGACGTGCGGGCCTATACGCTGCGTTACGCAGGCGCGCGCCCCGGCCAGCGCAATGCGCAGGACAAGCGCATTCTCTATGGCGTGGTGAACGGCACGAGCCGGATCATCGACAATCCATCTGACGTCGGCGGGTTGGCGGACGTGCCGGAAGTTAATGCCGCTGCGGATGTGCCGGATCAACCCCTCGCGCCGTCGCGCATCGCAGGCTTGCTGCGCGTGGAAGCATGGCTTTGCGAGCGGCATCTGGAAGTTGGTGGTCCGGTGACGCCGGAGTGCTCGCAGCCCGTCACAGTCTATAAGGATGCGCTTCACGCCCAATTTTCGGAGAGGAGATAGACATGGCCCATCTCGATGATTGCGTCTGGATTGGCGGCATTCCCGTGAGCCGCTTCACCGCGCACCAATGGTGCGAGCTGATGATCGGCGATTGGCGGCGAAAGAAAGGGAGCGGCACGCCGCCCAAGGTCGTCACCACCGTCAATGGGCAGGTCGTTTCCCTGTTCACGCAGGATCCGATCTATCACGATGCGCTGCTGGAGACCGACCACATTGTCGCAGACGGTATGTCCGTGGTATTCGCCTCGCGGCTCGCCACCGAAACGCCTTTGCCGGAACGGGTCGCCACGACGGACTGGTTTCATGCCGGCGCAAAGGCGGCGTCGCGGCACGGGATTCGTTTCTATTTTCTCGGCGCGACGCGGCAGATGAATGCCCGTGCGGTCAATCGTATCCGCAAACTCTATCCATTCCTGCAAATCGCAGGCGCGCGCGACGGCTATTTCGATCGCAGCCGGATTGAACAGGTTGCCAGCGAGATCGCAGAGACGAAACCGGATGTGTTGTGGATCGGCGTCGGCAATCCCGAGCAGCTTTTTCTCGCGCACCGTTTTAAGACGCTCATCCCCGGGCTCACCTGGATACGCACCTGCGGCGGATTGTTCGACTTCCTGTCGGGTATGCGCTCGCGCGCGCCGAAGGCCGTACAGGCGATGGGCATGGAATGGGCCTATCGCATGGCGTTGGAACCGCAGCGACTCGGCTGGCGCTACGCCACCACCAATGTCACTGCGGCTGTGGCGATGGCGCGGGATTCGCGCAGCGCGCCGCTGCACTGATCGTCAGTACTGGCCGCGCAGGCCGATGGTGAACAGATTGTCGATGAACCTTCGCCCCGGGGCATCAGTGGCGCGGCGCTGGTAGTCGTAGTCGGCGTAAGCGCTGAGATATTCATTCATCAGGTAGCGGGCTTCGAGGCCGGCCGAGGTGATCTTATCGTCGCGCATGACACCATCGAACTTGTTGTCCGAATATTGGAAATGCGGCTGCAGGATCAGGTTGCGCAGTAGCTCATAATCGGCCGAGACGCCAACGGCGCGCACATCCACACTGGAAGCACCCGCGATCGTAGTGTCCTCGATGGTGCGCGAGGCGGTCAGATGCGCGGTAATAAGCTGCGTTGCGAACCAGTCGATCTGCGCACTGAAATCCAGACCGCTCGCGTCCTTCAGCGGCGCGACGTAGTTCTGTTGCAAATAGCCGACATAGGCCGTGGCTTGCACCAGCGGCGTCACCATCATCGCGGCGCCGGCATCGATGCGATAGCCATCGGATGTGCGGTCTTCGCCATTGCGATCCAGAAGCCGGTCGAAGTCCCGCTTGTCATAGATGAATTGCGCGAAGATCGTCTGGTTCGGCGCAAGCTCATATGACGCCTTGCCGGTGGCTTCATAGACGTTGCGATTGCGGCCGCCATTGTCGATGAAGCCGCCACCGATCAGTTTGGTGTCGTCGAAGTCATAACGGTCGTAATCGAAGGCCGCCGAAAGCGAGAGCCGGTTGAACGTGACGAGTCCTGTCGTATCGGCATGGGCGCGGCGGTAGCGGGTGGGACTCAGCGCTGCTTCCGACAGATCGGGTGAAATACGCGATTCATGCGTGTCATAATAGTAAGCATCGCCGCTGAGGTAGCTGCCCTGTGCGATGCCGAATTTGCCCGCTCCGCCCACGATCCAGTTGGTGTGGCTTTCAGTGCCGTGATCGTCATAGGCATAGTGATCGAGCTGCGTGTAGAGCTGAAGCGAATCGTTCAGCCAGCCGGAACGAAGATCCAGCCGCGGCGAGAGTGTCCAGAAGGTATCGCTGGTCGCGTCCGTGGCGCGAAAGATGTTGTCGTCCGCGGAAAAACCCGTGGCCAGCGTTGGGTAGAGCCGAAAGCCACCGACCGGGATGCCGGCCGCGTTATACTCCGGCCGTGTGCGGTCCATGACGCCCATGCCTTCGAGCAGGGCGCCGCTTTCCAGCTGTTCCGTCTGCGGATTCTGCTTGGGCACCTGCGCCATCGCGTAGGGGCTGACCGAATTCTGCGCCAGCGCAGGTGTCGTCAAAGCACAAAGCGCCGTCACCGCAAGCAAGGTGATTGGAAATCTGGACAAGTTAATCCCCTTTTCGAAACACCTGGTAGGGCGCTGTTTCCCTTGAAATAAATCGATCAATAGCGCGCGCTGGCTCCGACCCTTCGTCAGAACGGTCAGCCCCAGTTCCCGGTTCCTTGGGCTCGGATGGGCGCTTGAGTGGTGCATTCCAGAAATAGCGCTTCAGCCCTAGGATCGGCTTTTCAAAGAAGTGCCACGATAGAATGCAGACCGCAAAAGTCAGCGCCAACACAATCGGGCCCGCTTCATATTTGGGTATCGGTCCAAAATACTTCTGAACGATATCCGGCATCCAGTTGTGGACCAGATAAAGCCCATAACTAATCCTGCCGATATATTGCAGCACGCTGCTGTCGAAGACCGGCTTGAGTGAGCTTTCGACGCCGAGTGCTGCCTGCAAGACAACCCAGGCATAGAAGGTCCCGCAGAAAAGATCGTTGGTGAAATAGCGGACCAAGCCACCGTCTTTTGGAAAGAACCACCACGACAAAACGGCCGCGCCGAGACAGAGCCACGCTGCCGTCTTGAACCGTTGCGCAGTGCTGCCCGCATACCAGCCGAACCAATTGGCGCGGCTATCGTGATAGCTGACGACGGCCAACGCGCAACCCGCGCCAAGGAGAACAAGATTTCCGAACAGCAAGCGGTTGACGTCACGCGTATTGAAGCCCGCCAGCCAGACGCCGGTCTTGAACAGGAACGAAAACGCGACGAGCGCGGCGATCGCGTGCAGCAGATAACCGCGGGGCGCGAACGCGATGACGAAAGGCCAGAAAAGGTAGAACTGCTCTTCGACCGACAGACTCCAGAAGACATTGTCGGGATGCCCGAGCGCGATCCACACATTGGTGAGATAGGCAGCATGCCAGGGCCATGAACCTGCAATGGGTTCAATGCCCAGAATCACGAGCGCCAGGATGACCGCGTAAAAGGCGGGCATAAGGCGCAGCAGGCGGCGTGCGTAGAAGTCGAACCACACGGCGCGTTTGCTTTCGACATGCGCATCGAAGCTCTCCAGCAATATGCCGGTGATAAGAAAACCGCTCAGCGTGAAGAAACATCCAACGCCGACAGACCCGGCTCCGATCGGGATGTGATCGTTGAGCGCTTTGCCACCGTAATGTTCCACCATGACAAGCAACAGCGCAAAGGCCCGAAGCGTGTCCAGATGCTTCATGCGCATGCGACTGGTACCGGCCTTATGTTTTCATTTGCTCCGAAGTTACATCTAGCATCGTGACTCTTCGATGCCAGGCAATTCCATGTGTGGCGAGGGACATGTCACGCCTTTATCACAGCACAATCACAACAGGTTCCCCGTGTTTCGTCTAAGTTCGCAGAACAATCTGAAATGGGAATCTTAAAATGCGCATCGTGATGATCGGGGCGGGCTATGTTGGTTTGGTTTCGGGCGCGTGCTTTTCACAATTCGGTCATGAAGTGATCTGCATCGACAAGGATGCAAGTCGCGTACGCGCGCTGGAAGCTGGCATCATTCCGATTTACGAGCCCGGCCTCGATGAGATCATCGCCAGCAATGTGCGCGCCAAACGATTGTCGTTCGGCTGTGACATGAGCAGCGCAGTGCGCCGCGCCGACGCGGTGTTCATCGCGGTGGGGACGCCGACGCGCCGCGGTGACGGGCACGCCGATCTCACCTATGTGTTCGAAGCGGCGAGCGAGATCGCCACCCATCTCGATGGTTATACGGTGGTGGTGAACAAATCCACGGTGCCGGTCGGCACCGGCCGGGAGGTGCACGCCTTCATTCGCGCGGCGCGGCCCGATGCCGACTTCGATGTGGCTTCCAATCCGGAATTCCTGCGCGAGGGCTCGGCCATCGAAGACTTCCAACGTCCGGACCGCGTGATCGTGGGCTGCGACGGTGAACCCGCCCGCGATGTGATGCGGGAGGTGTATCGGCCGCTTTACATCAGCGAAACGCCGATGCTGTTCACCAGCCGCGAAAGCGCGGAGCTGATCAAATACGCTTCCAACGCACTGCTTGCGACCAAGATCACCTTCATCAACGAGATGGCCGACCTGTGCGAGAAAGTCGGTGCCGATGTGAAGGATGTCGCGCGCGGCATCGGCCTCGACAAGCGCATCGGCCCGAAATTCCTGCACGCGGGGCCGGGCTTCGGAGGTTCTTGTTTTCCCAAGGATACGCTAGCGCTGCTCAAGATATCGCAGGATCATCAAGCGCCCAGCCGCATCGTTGAGGCAGTGGTCTCGGTAAACGATGCGCGCAAACGCGCCATGGCGGAAAAAATTGCAGCAGCCTTCGGCGAACTGCACGGAAAGACCGTCGCGTTGCTTGGTCTGACATTCAAACCCAATACAGACGACATGCGCGAGGCCCCGGCGCTCGCCATCGTGCCGGCCTTACAGGCGATGGGCGCAAGAGTCCGCGCTTACGATCCGGAGGGCATGAATCAGGCGCGCGAGCTGATGAATGTGGAGACTTGCGCGGATGCCTATGAAACCATGACCAACGCCGATGGTTTGGTGCTACTTACGGAGTGGAATGAGTTTCGCGCGCTCAATCTGGTGCGTGTGGGCGAACTTCTGAAGCGCAAGCTTATCGTGGATCTGCGCAACATCTACGAACCGTCGCAGATGGAATCCTATGGCTTCGCCTATGTCAGTATCGGCCGTAGGCCGGCGGGGTTGGCTGTGGATGTGACTCCCCAGGCGAGGGTTGCAGCGGAATGATCCTCGTCACCGGTGCGGCCGGGTTCATCGGCTTTCACGTCGCGAACGCGTTGCTCGCGCGCGGCGAGCAGGTCGTTGGTATCGATAATCTCAACGCCTACTATGATCCCACGCTGAAAGGCGCGCGGCTCGACCAGCTGATGCGGCACGATGCCTTCGCATTCCGCAGCCTGGATATCTCGCAGCCGGATGGGTTGCTGCCTCTGGCGGAGATGTGGCAGGAGATCACGGGCATCGTCCATCTCGCGGCGCAGGCGGGCGTGCGCTACTCGTTGGAGAATCCCTTCGCTTATGTGCAGGCGAATGTGATGGGACAGGTGACGATGCTGGAATTCGCACGTCGCCTGAAATCGCTCAGGCATTTCGTCTATGCGAGTTCATCATCGGTTTATGGCACCAACAAGAAAGTGCCCTTCGCCATTGAAGACGATGTGAGCGCGCCGCAATCGCTCTATGCCGCGACCAAGCGGTCGGACGAGTTGATCGCCGCTACCTACGCGCATCTCTACGGTATTCCGTGCACGGGTCTGCGTTTCTTCACGGTCTATGGCCCGTGGGGGAGGCCGGACATGGCCTATTATGCCTTCACCCGTGCGATTACGCGAGGTGAACCTATCCGCATCTTCAACCGCGGCGAGATGTGGCGCGACTTCACCTATATCGACGACATCGTGCAAGGTGTCCTGCAGGCGCTGAATCGTCCCGCTGCCGGAACGCCGTCACATGCGCTCTACAATCTCGGCAACAACAAGCCGCAGAAGCTCACGGATTTTGTCGCCGTGCTGGAGAAGCATATCGGCCGCAAGGCGGAGATGATCCTGGAGCCGATGCAGCCCGGCGATGTGCCGTCCACCGTCGCGGACATCGACACCAGCCGCCGCGATCTCGGCTTCGAGCCGGTGACGCCGATCGAAATCGGTCTCGAACAATTCGTGGATTGGTATCGCGACTATCACGCGCGGGGGAGCCGGAGGAAGTTGAGACCTTTAAAAATCGGCTGAAATCCTGGGATCTTTAAGCCGCCTCCTCTTTGGTCCATCCATGTGTCGCCCCAATTTCCAAGGACGAACGAAGTACCACCAAACACAACTTGGTCATCCTAGAGGAATGCAGCCGTACAAAGTACCGCAAGTTGGGAAGCCTCGTCGGCGGAGAGATACTGCCAAATGATACGATCTCAAGATACTCATTGAGTTAACTTGGAGAGCACAGTGATGTCTATCGAATTAGGGGTAGAAAGATGTTGTTCGATGAGCTTCATTCGGTTTCAGCAAGTGAGATCAATTTGTGATCCAACGGATTGCCCGTGACCTGCGGAATACTCTTGATCCGCATGAATTGACTCTCTGTAAAATTCACCCGGGCCAAGATCGGAACGGTTCCGCTCGGTTCCGACGCAAACGGAAGCAGGATTTCTTCGCTGACGAAAACCTCGCCGTCCAACATTGTTAGGCAACGATGAGCCACAAGTACTGCACCTCTGGCGACTGTTGAGAATATCGTTAGCCGAGTTGCCCTATGGTCTTCTGGTGCCGCGGCTATCCAGTCTGCGCCGGTTGGGTCTGCGCCCAAGACAATACGATATCCGGTACCCGCTAGCCGAACGCTTACACGCGTATCGGGTATCACGTCGAACATAAGAATGCCGCGCAGATAAGGGCCCAGATGGGACGGACTCAATTTGGTGCGGGCAGGAAGCTTGTCAGCTTCCCACAAAGACAGCCAATAATCTGCAAGCGCGCGATTGGACGCTTCAAGGTTCAGCTGCCTAATGATTTTTTTCGCATTGGTTTTGCTGAACTCCTTCATCCGATCGTTCCGTTCCGTCATCGTTGCGCGAACCGGCCCTCTCGCTCAGTTGCGGTCTTGATCAAAAACGAAAGTTAT
Source organism: Rhizomicrobium sp. (assembly GCA_025451875.1). Classification (GTDB taxonomy): domain Bacteria; phylum Pseudomonadota; class Alphaproteobacteria; order Micropepsales; family Micropepsaceae; genus Rhizomicrobium. The sequence goes on along the minus strand of JANWJQ010000164.1, from coordinate 5,030 downwards.
CTGGAGACCAATGCATATCCCATTCGTGTGGGTGGAAGAGCATTTTCCTTTATGCGACGGCCGACACTAGACGGAACATCCTTTAACATCTCCGGCTCCGGTTATAGAGCGCTCGACACTATTCTACTGAATGGATCAAGTTCCTTTCGCTACAAAAGTATCTCATGAAGCGAGCGCTTTCACTCCCGTGCTCCCGACGCGAATAGCCGGAAGCCAAACTGTGACACGGGTTCCGCTGCCGAGCTGGCTTTCAAGGCTGACGCGACCGCCATGCGCCTCGGCCAAACCCTTTACGATCGGGAGGCCTAAACCGGTTCCCTCTCGCACCTGCCTCACTTCGTGCCGGGCACGCCCATAGCGTTCAAAAACTCGTGCGTGATCTTCAGGCGCGATACCGATCCCTTCATCACCGACGCCAAACGCGACTTCACCGGAGGAGACAAGCGAGGCGAAAATCTCGATCTTTCCTCCCGCTTTGCTGAACTTGACGGCATTGGTCAGAAGATTGAGCACGATTTGCTTGAGCGCCCGCTGGTCGCCTCTCACCTAGGGTAGATCGCAATCGATGTGCCGAACCAACCGCAAGCGCCCTGCGCGAAGGCGCGGCTCGACGATGTTGCAGCACTCTGACATGACCTCGCTGAGGAAAACGTCACTGTTGTCGAGCTGCAGCCGGCCAGCTTCAATTTTGGAGATATCCAGCAGGTCGTTCACCAGATCTAGCAAGTGCCGCCCCGATTCATGCACCAGGCGAGCATATTCTACCCGTTTGCCGGCGAAGAGGTCTGTTTCAAGCAATTGCGAAAAGCCGATGATGGCGTTTAGTGGTGTCCGAAGCTCGTGGCTCATATTGGCGAAGAAGAGTGTCTTCGACAGATTGGCGTTGACGGCCGCATCGCGTGCTGCAGCAAGCTCATCGCGCGCGTTGCGCAAATCGAACTTGCTGCTCACGAGAACGTAAGTTGTTGGAAAACTGACAAGTGTGGCAATGCACAGCGTGATCAGCGGCGTATAGCTCTGGTAGGCCCGCAAGATTAGGATAGTGACGCCATAGTCAACGATCATCGCGATCGCAACGCACATTCCACACCACATCAACGTGGCAAAGAGTTTCTGCCTGAGCATCGGTACTTTGGCGTCCAGTGAACCAATTTCAGACTGGCACGACTCTCGTTACTGAGCTGTGTAAAAGAATATACAAATTTCAATATATATGAGCGTTTTCGCCCACATGCATCGCTCGCTGCGATAGCTTTTCGGGATAACGACCGCCTTCGCTCTGCTTCTGACGGATGGCAAAGTTCCGCTCAAAGTTTTGGGAAGTCGCTTTTTGGCAGATCGTTAAGGACCCGCGAATAGACCTGTCGGCGCACCTTTGAGATTTGCGGTCAATGTTGATGGGGCCCGAAGATTGCTTGCCGCTTTGGGCGTGAGCACGGTTCTCGTCCTCGGGTGCTGCTGCGCCGCGACTGTCTGGTTTCACAACACTTCCGCGGAAGGTCTGGATCGAACGCAAACGCGCGGAGAAGACACCCTGCTACGGGCAGTCGCCAGCGATTACAAAGGCTTCCTCTCGCAAAGCGTTCCCGGCTGAACGGCCCTAGCAGTTTCCGTCTCGGTGATAGCCATCGGTCACACGTAGTCGAACAAAAACATAAAGCCGAAATCCATGTGCAACTGCTGGTGGCAGTGGAAAAGGGTGGGCCCCGGATTGTTGGCCACGAAATCGAGTTCTGCTTCCTGGAAGCCGCCCAGCATAACGAGGTCCTTCATTACGCCCGACATGGGTTTGCCACCGACGCGCACCAGCTCGAAGATGTGCCGGTGCAAATGCAGCGGGTGGATGTCGTCGCTGGCATTGCGGAATTTCAGGCGGTAGCGGCGACCTTTGTGTATTTGATAGACCGGCTTCATCGTCTGCATCGAAAACGCTTTGTCGTTCAACATCCACTGATTGAAGCCGTTGAGTGCGCCGTTGTGCTTGACGATGGTGAACTCCATCGTTTCGTCAGGTTTCGCAGCTTGAGCTCCGTGCTTTCCGAAGATGCTATAATCCCATCTGTAAGGCTTTGGTTTGCTCCATTGCGGCTTGCCCTTGACGTTCGCATATTCGATCACGATGCCCATGCCGTGGCCGCGATCGTCATCACTAAGATCACCCATCACCCATACACCGGGGTGGTTCATTCCAACGATTGCAGAGATGCGCTCCGCCGTTCCCAGCCATAGCACCGGGACCTCTGCCGGCATGGGGACGGGATTGCCGTCGAGCGCAACGACTTTGAAGACATGGCCCGGCAAAGCAAGGCTGCGGATTTCGCCGGCGCTGGCATTGAGCACGTGAAAAAGTACCCGCTCGCCCTGTTTGACGCGAACGGGCTCACCATGACCCAGCATCTTGCCGTTGATTGTGAAGAGGTCATAGCCGACTTCGTAGCCTTTTGGTCCTTTGAATTGTTCGTCGGCCTTCTTCCCGATGGCCTGTAGCTCTCGGATCGGACTTCCCGCAAGAAAGTCCATCGCCATATCGCCGCCACGACTGAAGGTCGGTTCAAATTCCTTCAGTGTGAGGAAAACTTCGCGGTCATAGGCGCCGGGGTTCGCCTTGGGTTCGATGTAAACGGGCCCTGCTTGTCCTGTGTAAGTGCCGCGGTTGAGATCGCCGCCGGCCGACACATGTGTGTGATAGAAGCGAAATCCCGACGGTCCCGGAACGAAGCTCATGCGCCGTGTTCCATGCGGTTCGATATACGGTGTGCCTTCCTCCGCGGAGCCATCGACCTCGCTTGGAATTGTCTGCCCATGCCAGTGCACCAGCTCCGGCGTATCGGTTTCGTTATGAACATCGACAATGACACGCTGGCCTTCGTTGAAGCGCAGCAGAGGTCCGGGGAACTGACCATTGTAGAGCGTGGTCGATACGATGTGGTCGGGAGCCGCCTCCATAAGACCGGTATTGATCCTGATCGTGTAGTCGGCCTTGTCGTTTGTTGCGAAGGCTATGTTCGCGGTGCCGACGGCCGATGACAGCAAAGGGAGCGCGGTCGCGCTCTTGAGGAGGGTGCGCCGATCGATGTTCACAGGTCCCGTCAGAATCGTCGCTTCGTTATCGGATTTCGATAATGAAATTATACGAGTCTATCGGGACGGGATCAATGTTCCGGTCAGGAGAGTGCGTGATCGGCTCGGAACTTATTTCGACGGGCTTGGCGTGCTTTGCGGCTTCACGAATGAACCAGCCGGACCCGGAAACTCTACAGGACTTTCGTAACCGTCGGATGAGATGGACGAAACGCCGAAGAACCAGTCGTCGATGTTGACGTTTTTAAGCATGAGTGAGGTCGCATCACCGGGCTCTTGCTTGTTGTCGGTCCAGAGGGGAGAGGTCGTGTCGCGCCACCAGATCCGGTAACCGGCGGCGCCGACAGCGGCCGACCAGCTCACCGTCGTATCGAGCGATACTGCGCCTTCGATCTTCACCATGGGCGGCGGCGCCGGTGCCATGGCCAGCGCGGCCATCGTGGTGGCGTTGAGACGCGCCACATTTGCAAGATAGGGGTAATCGATCCCGTCCGGTGTGTCGCCATAGTGCACTCCGTTCTCGACGCGGACGTCCTGGTGTTCGCGATTGTAGTTTTCGATCGCCTCTGTGAAACGGACTGCTGGAAAGCCGGCAGCTAGCATCGGCACCTGGTCACCCCCGCGACTAAAGCGGTCTGTGCGATAAATCATGCGCGCCTTGAAGCCATCGAGGTACTGGCCTGCCAGTTCGCTAACGAAGCGCGCGAGATTGCGGGACGGGCTGTCCACCTCGCCGCCGTTGTAGCGACGCCTGGCCGCCTCGTCGGGCGTCTCGATCGAACGCGTACCCTCGGAGAAGATACGCACATATCTGCCTTCTTTCGTTCCGTTCGCGCCGCTGGTGTTGCCGATAATGTCGTTGTTGAGATCAGCTTCGACATGCCAGTTGTGCGCTTGGGCATATTGCGCAAGCAGTTTGCCGCCATAGAGGCCCTGTTCTTCGCCAGAAAGGACGGCATAGACAAGCGTGGCCGGGAATTTGTGGCGCGAAAGCACGCGCGCGGCTTCGATCACAGCGGCAGTACCGGAGCCATCGTCGTCCGCGCCCGGCGCATCGCTTTTCGCATTCATTGGGTCGGTAACTCGGGAATCGATGTGACCGGATATCACGATCACACGATCGGGATCGGTGGTGCCGCGCTGAATTGCCAGAACGTCGGCGATTTCGGTTGGACCGGGCAGGCGATCCCCCGTGAATGTCTGCGATGGCATCGTCACTTCAAGACACCCACCGCAATTTCGGCTGAGTGCGGCAAAACGGGCTTTTACCCATTGCCGTGCAGCCCCGATGCCGCGTGTAGAGGATGTCGTGTCTGATAGAGTATGGCGCGTGCCAAAGCCCACCAATTTCTCGATGGTCGTCTGCAGTTCCGATGGGCTTACATCGTCCGCGATGTTCTTGAGTAGCCGGTGCGGTGAAGACGCGTTCTCATTGGCGACGACAGGCATGGCAAGCCCGGCCGCGAGGCACACAGCGGTCAAGACGAGAGTCGGACGCATCGATTTCCTCCTTGGCGCTCCGGATAAGATGAGCCGAGCTGAAATCGCAAGCAAGGGCTTGAACTGCTGACCCTGACTCTACCAAATAGCAGAGTTCTGCTTGCCATGATTGGCTTGGAAGCAGCACGACTTCTCGGCGTGAAAGTGGAATGGTCCTGCCTGGTCGATTGGTGTGGAGTTCGCAACCTACATGGCGTTCGCTGTGCTCTAGGCACTGGTCGCAAGCGTTGAGCCCCATTGCGCGGCGTGTTTGGCGTTTTTCTACGACGCTTTGTGCGATGAGAGGTATTGTTCTCCACGAAGTTTGAAAGTCGCCGCATTCTCACGTTGACCCTTCGCGCGGTCGGCATCGCGTGCGGAAAGTGGATCGACGTTTCGGACCAATTGCTGGCGCAGCTGCCGTGCGCGCTCCCGTGCTTCAATCAGGGGAAGGTGCGCAAAGGCCAGTC
>JANWJQ010000163.1 GCA_025451875.1 Rhizomicrobium sp. | reverse complement strand
CGATGATGTTGTTCTGGATTTCGGCGGTGCCGCCATAGATCGTGACGGCCTTGCCACCGAGCCAGGCGCGGGTGGATTCGATTTCCTCTTTGGTGAAGCCTTCGCCTTCCCAGCCCAGGCCCTGCGCACCCATGATTTCCAGCAGCAGTTCCGCGCGCTCCTGCTGCAGCCTGGAGCCGGCGTTCTTCATGATGGACGTCGTCTGGTTCGGGCCCGCATTGGATTTGGATTCAGCCTGCGCGCGCTGGATGGTGAGATGGAAGGCTTGTGCGCTCATCTGGTGTTCGGCAATGCGGGCACGCAGTTCGCGATCCGCGATGCGGCCTTTGTCATCCACGCCAACATATTTCCTGGCGATCTCGTCGATGCCCTGCACCGCGCCGCCGCGTCCGGCGCTTCCGCCGCCGCTGCCCAAACCGGCGCGCTCGAATTGCAGCAGGCGCTTGCCGATGGTCCAGCCGCCGTTCAGTGGCCCCATGAGATTTTCCTTCGGCACCTTCACGTCGGTGAAGAAGGTTTCACAGAACGGCGAATAGCCTGAGATGAGCTTGATCGGCCGCACTTCGATACCGGGCGACTTCATGTCGATCAGCAGGAAGGAAATACCTTCGTGCTTCTTGGAATTGTCGGTGCGCACGAGACAGAAGCACCAATCGGCGAATTGCGCGCCGCTGGTCCAGATCTTCTGGCCGTTGACGAGATAATGATCGCCCTTGTCCACCGCCTGCGTGCGCAGCGCCGCAAGATCGGAGCCCGCGTTCGGCTCGGAATAGCCCTGGCACCAGCGCACAGTGCCGGTGACGATGCCCGGAACATGCCGCGCCTTCTGCTCTTCATTGCCGTATTCGAGCAAGGTGGGGCCAAACATCATCACGCCCATGCCGCCGATGGGATTTTTCGCGCCGATGCGCGCCATCTCCTGTTGCAGCACACGCGCTTGCGCGGTCGTCAGCCCGCCGCCGCCATATTGTTTCGGATAGGTCGGTGTGCCCCAGCCTTTCGCGCCCATGCGCTCCTGCCAGAGTTTCGCATCGCCCGAGAGCGTGACGCCCGCCATCGCGGTCATCGAGACGTCCTTGTCTTTCAGTGATGGCGGGAAGTTTTCCGCCAGCCATGCGCGCACTTCCGTGCGGAAGGACTCAAGCTCCGGAGCGAGCTTTTCAGCTGCCGACATCCTTTCCTCCACCTCCGCCGCTCTATGGCGGCGTTCGCCTATTGATGATCGAGCAGGTTCAGCACGCGCTTGCTGATCACATTCAAATTCACTTCCGATGTGCCGCCTTCGATGGAATTGCCCTTCGAACGCAACATGCCGCGCATCGCGGCGACTTCTTCCTTGCTGAAGCCCTCGCCATCCCAGCCGAGGCCTTGGCTCCCCATCGCTTCGACCATCAATTCGCAGCGATCCTGATTCAGTTTCGCCGCGGCATATTTGATGATCGACACGGCGGGCGACGGGCCCTTTTGTGCCTTGCTCTCTTCTTCCACGCGGCGAACCGTCAGCGTGAAGGCACGCGCGTCCATGCGATGCGCGGTGATGCGCGCGCGCAGATCGGCATCGGCAATCGCGCCGTCTTCGGTGCCGACATATTCCTTGGCGATATCTTCCAGCTCGACGCCGCCGCCGCCGCCGCCGCCGAAACCGCCGGAGGAGATGTTCTGGCGCTCGTATTGCAACAGCCGCTTGGCGATTTCCCAGCCGCCGTTCAGCTTTCCGACCATCTGCTTCTTGGGCACCTTCACATCGGTGAAGAAGGTTTCGCAGAAAGGCGACTGGCCGGAGATCAGCTTGATCGGACGCGCTTCCACGCCCGGCGTCGTCATGTCGAAGAGAATGAAGGAGATGCCTTCATGCTTCTTCGTGGTGTCGGTGCGCACGAGACAGAATATCCAGTCGGCCTGATCGGCGTAGGACGTCCACACCTTCTGGCCGTTGATCAGGAAGTGATCGCCCTTGTCCTCGCATTTGGTTTTGAGCGAGGCCAGGTCCGATCCCGCGCCCGGCTCGGAGTAGCCCTGACACCAGCGGATTTCGCCACGCACGATCTTGGGCAGATATTCTTTCTTCTGCTCTTCATTCGCGTATTCGAGCAGCACCGGTCCCAGCATCCAGATACCGAAGGACATCAGCGCCGGACGCGCCTTGATGCGCGCCAGTTCCTGGCCGAGCACCTTGGCTTCATCTTTCGACAAGCCGCCACCGCCATATTCCCTGGGCCATGACGGCGCGGTCCAGCCTTTGGCGGCCATGCGGTCGAGCCAAAGCTTGCCTTCGGGGTTCTTCCACGTCGCCTTGCGGCCGCCCCAGATGGAATTGTCGGTGTCGTCGGTGACGGCCAGCGCGCCGCCTCGCATCGACGGGGGGCAGTTCTCTTCCAGCCATTTGCGCGTTTCCGCGCGGAAATTCTCCAGATCGCTCATGTCCAATCCCATACCGCTCCTTCGATTGCAGCATCAAAAAGCGCGTATGGGAAGGCGGCAAAAAGAAAGGGCGGCCGAAGCCGCCCTTTTTGTCGTTGTGTGAAATTCAATGCCCGTCGCCCGGTTCGCCATCCTTGGGCTTCTTCGGCGGCTCCTTCTTTCCTTTCGGTTCGACGGGAGCATGCACTTCCACAGGCGGCTTGGGCCGCTCGACAGCCGCGGGATGTTCGACGGGCGCCGCCGGACGCGCCGTCATGGCGGGCACTTCGGCGTTCGGAGCATGACGCGGAACGGGTTGTTCGACGGGTGCCGCCGGATGCGCCATCATGGCGGGCACTTCGGCATTCGGAGCATGACGCGGAACGCGCGGCGCTTCGGCAGCCGGACTCGTCGCGGCCGCCGGCGGCGGCTCCGTCACGGGCCGTTGCATGCGAACGCGCTCACGCGGTGTCTCCACGGGCGTGGTCGCATTCACCGGCGGCGCTGTGAGATCGCGCATTTTTCCGCGTGCCGTTTCCGCAGGCGTCGCGGTGGCTGGCTTCGTATCGACCGGTGGCGCTGCGCGATCGCGGATGATCTTTTCACGCGGCGTTTCCGCAGGTGTCGCCGGCGCTTCTTTCGGCGGTGTCACCGCACCCGGAATGCGTTTTTCCATTGCGGGTGGTGCCTTGATGGCGGGCTTGCCCATCGGTGCTTCCGTCGTCGGCAAAATGCCGCGCTTGATGTCCCTGCGCTCCGCGGGCGTCACGGGTTTGGGCGCTTCAATGGTTGCCGGTGCCGGACCACCCGGACGCTGCGCCAGCGGCGCCTTCGTCACGGTATCGCGCGTGAACAGATGGGCCGGCGCTTTGCCGCCCAGCGCACGCGGCGCCTTGGTGGAAAGCGATTGGATCTGCGTTGCCGTCGGCTTAGGCGCGCTGTCCGCGAGTCCCGAGCCGCGCGGCCGTTCGGTGCGCATGCGTGCCTGGATCTGGCTGCCGGTGTCCGCGCGAGCCACAAATTGCGGCCGCTTGATCACCTGCGACGCAGGAACGGTCTCGAAACGGCCGCCCGCTTTGCGCACAGCATTGGAATCGACGCTTCGGTTCACAATGTAATTGTTCACCACCGTGTAGTTGGTGGTGTTGTGTGAATCGCGAATGAGCGTTTGATAGTTGTTGCGCGGCGCCTGATATCGGCTGTAGTCGCGCTCACCGATATGCCCGGTGCGGATGAACAGCCAGTTCGAGGCAAAGCGGTCGCGGCCATAATCGCGGCCATACCAGCGTGAATAGCCGTAGTCGTCATCGGTGTTGTTGAAGCTGATCGACAATCCGCCGATGGAAATTCCAATGGCCGTGCTGGGACGGCGACCGAGGAATTCATCGTCCGGCGGCATCGGCATCCATCCGGTGTATTGGCCGTTGTTGCGCCACACGACCCAGCCCGGGCTCCAGACATAGCCGGGAAGCCACATCCAGCCGTCTTCCGGATCGTTCACCCAGCGGCCATAGTGGAAGGGGATATCGCCCCATTCATAATCGGAAGCCCAGAGCCAACCATATTCATCGGTATCGACCCAGTGGCCCCGTGTGCCATAGGGATGGAAATCTTCAGGCACATCGCCGGGGATCCACACCTCGCCCCAACGATCACTGTAAACCCAGTCGCCATATTGCGCGAGCTGATCGTGGAAGCTGTCGAAACTGACGGAAACATCCGTTTGCGCGGTCGCGGCGGACAGAACGGCGTCGGCAGAGACGCTGCCAAGCAGCAATGCCGTCGCATAGACGGCTGTCTTCAAATATCTTTTCATAAATCGCTCCTGAATATGGCTACACGTGACGTAGCTCCCCGAGGGAGCGCAACGTAGAACAACGGCGTATGTTCCCCAAACTTGGGGTTTTGTAATCCGGGATCGATTCGATGAATTTCATCAGCGACAATGCTTACGGCGCGTCACCGCAAATCCTGGCGAGTCTGAGCGCCGCCAATAGCGCCACCGCAACGTCCTATGGCGAGGACGTGGTGACCGCGCGCGTGGCCGAAAAGCTGGCCGCGATCTTCGAGCATGACGTCGCGGTGTTTCCGGTGGTGACGGGAACGGCCGCCAATGCGCTGGCGCTGGCGGCGCTCTGCCCGCCCTATGGCGCGGTGTTCTGCCACAAGGACAGCCACATCGCGGTGGACGAATGCGCCGCGCCGGAATTCTTCACAGGCGGCGCCAAGCTCGCGCAGCTGGATGGCGAAGGGGCCAAGCTCACGCCGCGGATTATCGCGCAGGCCTTCGCGCGCTTCGGCGGCGGCGTGCATAGCCCGAAGCCGTCCGTGGTCAGCATCACGCAGGCGACAGAGCTCGGCACGATCTACAAGGCCGATGAAATCAAAGCCATCGCCGACCTCGCGCACAAGCAGGGCATGGCGCTGCACATGGACGGCGCGCGTTTCGCCAATGCGCTGGTGTCGCTGGGATGCGCGCCCGCTGAAATGACATGGAAGGCGGGCGTCGATGCGTTGTCCTTCGGCGCCACCAAGAACGGCGCGCTCTGCGCCGAGGCGGTTGTTTTCTTCGACAGGACGCGCGCCGAAGACTTCGCCTATCGCCGCAAGAAAGCGGGGCATCTGGTGTCCAAGATGCGCTTCATCTCGGCGCAGCTGGAAGCCTATCTGGAAAACGATCTGTGGCTCGCCAATGCGCGGCGCGCGAATGCGCTGGCGAGGACGCTGGGCGACGGATTGTCCGCGATAGCGGGCGTCACGCTGGCCACGCCGGTCGAAGCCAATGGTGTCTTCGCATGGATGCCCAAGCCGCTGGCAGCAAAGCTGCACAAACAAGGCGCGAAATTCTACGATTGGGTGGTCGAGCCGGAGCGGGTGATGGCGCGATTGATCGTGAGCTTCGCGACGCCCGAAACGGACGTCGCGAAATTCATCGAAACCGCGAAAGGCTAGATGCGGCCCAGCAGCGTGAGCATGGCATCCTGGTTGGTGCCTTTTGTGCCGCCGATGCCGCGCGCGTAATCGTAGTTCACGCCGATCGACCAGGCATCCGTCGTGACCGCAAGGCCGGCGCCGAGGACAAGGTTGCCCTTTGCCGGATCGGGACCGGTGATCGTGAAGGCAGCGCCCGGCGCCACGACCGGGTTGGTCGTCTGATCGCCGGCGAAGTTCGCCTTGAGCTTCGTCTGTCCGTTGATGAAGTCATAGCGATAGCCCGCGCGCAGTTCCGGCTGCAGAAAGTAGCCGCCCATCTTCAGATCCTGGCGCAGATCGGCGCCCAGGAAGGCGCGCGCGGAATTGGCGTAGTAAGGCTGGACGTGCAGGTCCATGCCCGGACCGCCGCCGGATTCGGTGTAGCCTTCTTCGCGCAACGTCAGCGCATCGACGCTCAGTTGCGGCATGAGGACCGTGCCGCCGGAGTTGAAGATGAAGCCGGTGCTGAAGCCGCCCGACGCCATTTCGGACGCGCGCTTGCTGACTGCCGTGCGCGTGATGAGCGTGTTGCCGCTGAGATCCTTGATCGACAGCACACGGCTGCCCCGGAGATTTCCATAACCGACATTGAGCTGGGAATCGAAGAACAGGCCACGGCCGCGCCAGTCGGAATAGCCGGTCAGCATGTACCACTCGGAGGTCGTCTTGCTGTTGCGCGGATCCTTCTCGTGCGTGTCGCCGGTGTAGAAGGTGAGCGCGCCGCCGTAACGTCCGCTCGAGATGCTTCCGCCGTCCATGCCCACCGCGACGCCGAAGCCGGTATTGTTGTAACCGGCGGCCGTTATTTTGTTGGGAACATTCAGCCGCTGGCCGAATTCCTGCGCCCAGAGGGTCGCATCGCCATCCTGGTTCGCATACATGCGCAGCTTGCGCTGGCGGTCGGCGACGATGCCGGTGGACTGATCGGTAAGCGAAATCGCAATCGCACGCGCAGAGCCGGTCACATCCGGCGCGAAGCCGGAATAGATCTTCTGGTAGAGCGTCTGCCCCGTCGTGGCATCGAGCGATACATTGCCAACCGGCGTGCCCGCATTGATCACCGCCGCACCGAGCGCCGGATCGTTGGCGAGCGCCACGTTGGCCGATGCGAACATCGTCTTCGCATAGCCCGTAAGGCCGATGTCAGATGCCGACTTCGGCGAAAGGGTCAGGATGATGTCGGAGTGAGTGCTGCCTTGCGGATTGGTACCGGAGCAGGCGTTCGCCCCGGTGAAAGTAGCGACATTGTAGCCGCAAGCACTTCCGGTGAAGAGAAAGGGAATCCCGCTTGTCAGCGCCGTTTGGACCTGTCCGGGATTGCTGATCGTGAGCTTGCCGGACGTTGCATCAAACACCACGAACTGCGCAGTGCCGTGTGTCGTCGATGGCGTAGAGATGAACCCGCCGAAATTGATCTTCAGGATCGACCCGGCTTCGAGATTGATCGTTCCCGCCGGAGTCGCCTGAACGATCGGTCCGGCATTGCCGACGCGATTGATGTTGAAGCCGTCGGCCAAGGTGAGGCCCAGCGTGCCGCCGTCCTTAACATCCAAGCTGCTGACCGAAAGATTGGCGGTCGTGCCCGCTGGAATGGTCTGACCGTTGGTGGTCTCGCCGTTGTTCGTGACATTCAGCATGCCACTGGTTTGGACCGTAACGCCGACATGGCCGCCAGCGCCTTCAAGGATATTGCCGGAAACCGTGGAGAAGCTGCCGACGTTCAGTGTGTCGGCGCCACCGCCGAAATTGATATTGCCGGTGATGCTGGAATGAAGCGACGAAGTTCCCGTCGCATTGATCGTGTCGGCATTCGCGCCCAGCAGAACATTGCCGACGATGTTGCCGCTGTTGGTGAGCATGATGTTGCCGGTCGCAGCCTGCAAATCGAGCGCCGTGGCGATGTTATTGCTGTTATTCAGCGGCGCCGCCACGCCGTTCACGCTCGCGGTGGATTGCACGTTGATAGTGCCGGAGTTGTTCACGTTCAGCAGCGTTCCGGACTGGTCCAGGATGCCGATGGCCGACAGCGAAGTGACCTTGACGTCCGTCGTCACAGCGGAAGCCGTGATGACGCCTTCATTGGTGAAGGACGGGACATTGGCGTTCTGGCCGATGGCGACCGCGGTTGCAATGCCGCCCGTCGTGCCGCTGAAGGTTGCGGTGATCGTTCCCACGCCGCTGGCGGCGCCCAAGGCGGCGCCGTTGCGGGAGTTGATGATTCCTGTCGCGCCGAGATTGGCGTAATTGCCGATCTCGATACCGGTGGCGACGATCGGCGTCGTGGCCGTTGCCGCATTGTTGTCGCTGGTCGCTGTGGCGCGGATATTTCCCGTATTGAACATACCGTTCGTCAATGTGACGCCGGTCGACGATGTCAGGCCGATAAACTCAACGGCCGTGCTGGACGTGTTCACGTTCAACGGCGCGTTCGTGATGTTGCCGCGATTGAGGAAACTGTAGGTTCCGAGCCCGCCCGGATCGACGAACCCGCCGATGGTGACGGGCGTCGCGGCCGTCGTGCTCAGAAAGCCGGGCGTGATGAACACCGTCGGCGAAGCGCCATTGCTGGAAATCGAGCCCAATTGTGTGGTGTCGGATACCGAGAGCGGTCCGGCGTTGTAGATGCCGCCCGTGACATTGTTGGAAATGACCAGGGCCGAGCCAGACACCGGGTTGCCGAGTGTCGTCGTAACCGTCGATGCCCCGCTTACCTGGATAGCGCCGAAGTTCTGGATGCCGCCGTTGAACTGGCCCAGCACCACAACGCCCCTCGCGGCCTGACCGGTGGCGCCGACGATGCCGGTCGCGCCGACGATCAGCGAACCATTCGTCGTACCGTCCATTTCGATGCCGGTGATGGCGCTCGAGGAGCTGGTCGCGTTCAGCGTCGTCGGCGTCATCGCGATCGTGCCGTCGATGATGATGTCACCAGCCAGTTTGGAGCCCGACGCAAGGCGGATGCCGGCCGAACCGTCGCCCTGCACTTTGATGCCTGCACCGCTCTGGATAACGATCGCCGTGGGGTCGGTGGTGAAGGAGTTGTTGGTTGTATCGGTGATGCCGGTGAATGTGCCGGCCGCGGTGGAGACGGTCCCGATCAGGATGCCGTTCTTGCTGATACCGCTACCGCTGAGATCCATGGTGCCGGCGATAATGGTTTCGCCCTTGCTTCCGGCCTGCTCCAGGATGCCCGTTGCGGAGGCCGTGCCCGTGAAAACGACCGATCCGTTCGCCGCGACCGTGACGTTGTTGTTCGAGTCGATGGTGATCGCAGGCACAGTGTTGGCGGCAGAGGTGGACGGGATGGTCAGGGTCGATGTGAGGTCGATATCGCCTGCGCCACCCGATGTGCCGGCGGTGGAGGTCTTTAGCGGCGCGTTGTTGTTGGCGGCGTAGGCCGCCCCCGAAAGCAGGGCCATCGTAGCCGCAGTCAGCATCAGCGCGCGCTTATACACGTAGAACCTCATAGCTTTAGAGCCGGTTGTGGCCGGGCCGGCGGCCCCCAGGACCCATGCCGAAAAACAGCGCCGCCGCCCCTAAAAGCGCGTCGCTGCGGCGGACCTTAGCCAGATTTTTGCGGCCAAGGCTAGCCTGTAAGTCCCCCATCCGGTTCAAATTTTGCTTTTTTAATCAGGCATTAGCGGCTTGCCACCACAATTGGGCCCGCATGGAAATTCAACCCCAGACCCCGAGCTTGGTTACCGGATGAGCGCCGTTCGCCGCATCAGCTTTTCGAAGCTCTCCCAGAAGGACGCCTCGGCCGCCATCGCCCGGCACGAGATGCTGTTCGCGGGGCGGATCGGCGGGGCGCGCGCGGTCTTTGCCTTCTGCGATCTGTCGGGGCTGGACCTGTCGGGGCGCAACCTTTCCGATGCCGATTTCACCGGCGCCCTCATGGAGGAGACCAATCTTGCCGGTGCGCGTCTGGACTCCGCCAGTTTCTTCGGTGCCGATTTGCGCCGGGCCAATCTGGCGGGCGCCACCATGCGGCGCGCGGACATGCGCGGCGCATCGCTGCGCGGCGCGAACCTGATCGGCGCCGATCTCTATGAAGCGGATCTGCGCGAAGGCACCATCGCCGAGAAGGATCGCTTCGGAAACCTTCGCGTGATGCAGCACGATGTCGGCCCCAGCGAACTTCCCGATGCGCTGATGAGCAGCGCCAATCTGGAGCGCGCCAAACTTTCCGGCGCGCTTGCCGTGCGCGCCGACTTCACCGATGCGATCATGCGCAGCTGCAAGCTGATGCGCGCCAATCTCCGCCATGCCAAACTCAACGGCGCCAATCTGGAGAACGCCGATCTCTCCGGCTGCATTCTGGCCGGCGCCGATTTGTCCGGCGCCATTCTCGTCGGGGCGCAGATGACGAACACGGTCTTCGACGGCGCGAACATGACCGGCGCGCTGCTCAAGAACCCGGAAGTCACGCAGACTATTTCGCTGTCGGAAATCCTCAACGCGCATGGGCGCTGGGCCGAAACCGATGGCCGCGAAGGCACCCCCGCCGATCTGACCGGCGCGGATCTGCGCGAAATGAAATCGCTGGCGCACCGCCAGCTTACCGCGCTCATCGCGCCGGGGGCGATGATGTACGGCCTCGACCTTTCGGGCGCCTCCTTGCAAGGAAGCAATCTTTCGGGCGCGGATCTTCGCAGCGTACGGCTTGCGGGCGCCGATCTGCGCGGGGCCAATCTTTCCGGCGCCAAACTCGGCAACGCCAATCTGCACGATGCCAAGCTTGGGCCGCTGCTGATATCCGATCAGCGTTTGCTGCCCGCGCGCCTGGACAAAGCGCATGCGCGCTACGCAGATTTTCGCGGCGCCGATATGAGCCGCGCGCGGCTCAACGACAGCGATCTGGCTTATGCCAATCTTCTGGGGGCGGATCTGCGCGATTGCGAACTCAGCGGCGCAATCCTCAGCGGCGCGAAGCTTCCGCCGATGATCGCCGAAGCGATGGTCTCTTCAACGATGGCCGATCCGCGCTAACCGGCGGCGGCTTTCGCGACGCCATCCGGCACGCGCTGCTTGATGAATTGCCCCAGACGCTGCAGCGAGACACGCGCTTCCGGCACATAGGCACTGGCCTGAAACAGGTGCTGCATGCCGTCATAGATTTCGACGCTCACCGGAATGCCGGCTTCGGCGGCGCGATCGCCGATCCGGCTCGCGTCATCGCGCAGGATCTCGTTGCTGCCGGCATGGACCATGATCGGCGGAAAGTCGCGGAACGGCGCATAGATCGGCGAAGCGTAGGGATCGGCCGGGCTTTGCTTCTTCAGATAATTGCGCGCGCTCATGAACAGCAGTTCCCAGCTGAGCGCGGCATCCTTCTTTGCGTTCTGCAGCATCGACCAGCCTGAGAGCGAAAGATCGGCCCATGGGCTCATCGCCACCACGGCGGCGGGCATCTGCAAACCGGCGTTGCGGATCGCGAGCAGGCAGGCGAACACCAGACCGCCGCCCGAACCATCGCCCGCCAGAACAACCTGCGAAGCATCGACGCCGTGCTGAAGCAGATGGCGATAGGCATCGATCCCGTCGCGCAATCCCGCAGGGAACGCGAAGTCCGGCGCGAGACGATAATTGACCGAGAAACCATTCGCGCTTGCGGCACTGCACAGCCGGGCGATGAGCGCGCGATGGGTTTCGGGCGATCCGGAGATGTAGCCGCCGCCATGGAAATAGAGGATCACGCGATGGGGCGCCGAACCGTCCACGCGCACCCATTCGCCTTTCACCGGGCCAAGTTGCCCGGCCTCGAACACCGCGTCCTTCGGAACGGCGGCAAAGCGGCTGGTCAGATAGTTGAACTGTCGGCGCAGTTCCTCAATGTCCGTCGTGTCGCCCGTTGTGGCGCGCGGCCGCGACAGGCGGGACATGCGGGAGAACAGGGCGCTCTGCCAACTGGCCATTCGGAAAAACCGGAGGTTGAAGTCGCGGCAGGATAGAGAAAGGCCGGGCGCGGCCCAAATGAAAAAGCCGGGCAGCGTTAAGGCTGCCCGGCTTTCCCGTACTTCGCAGGGAACCCGAAGGGTTTAGGCGGCTTTCGCCTGGCCTTCGATGCTCTTCAGTCCAAGGTTGGACTCTGGCCCATTGATCTGGATGCGGCGGGGCTTCTTCTCCTCCGGCACGATCTGTTCCAGATCGACATGCAGCAAGCCGTTCTCAAGCCTGGCGCCACGCACTTCGACGTGGTCGGCGAGCTGGAACTTGCGCTCGAAAGCGCGGCCGGCAATGCCCTGGTAAAGGACGCTCTTGCCTTCGCTCTTCTCGGCATCTTCGTGCTTGCCCGCGATGGTGAGGACGCCGTCCTTCACTTCGACGTTCAGATCCTTCTCACCGAAACCGGCGACGGCGACCGTCACGCGATAGCGGTTCTCGGATGTGCGCTCGATATTGTAGGGCGGGTAGGCATGGCCGGCATCGTACTGCGCGACCTGGCCGAGCGTGTCGAACAGACGGTCAAAGCCGACGGTCGAACGCGAAAGGGGGGAAAAATCGAATCTCATGGTCAAACCTCCAAAAAGCGTTTGGGTTTGGCCTTTCCCGGGACGGGCAAAGGCCGGTTTCCTTGCCCGGACGCCTGGCGGCCAACCGGGCAATTCCTAGGTAGGAAGCAGGTTTTGGCGCTTCAAGAGGGGGAGTGCCAAAGGGCGAGGAGGAAAAATTTCACGCAACGACGCAACGACAGCAGCGTAGGTGGAAACGGTGATCTTAAAAGGACGCGCCGAATGAGCGGCGCGAAGCGCCGCTGTAAATACACTGAGCAAGAGCAAAGGCTCCTCACCCGCACCGCTATCGTTGCGTCATTGCGTGAGGCATCGATTGCGACAAACCGCACAAACTTGCGAGACAGACTTCCGTCAGCCTTTTGAAATGGCAGAGATCGGGGACGCGCAGAATAGAATCGCGAGAGAGATTCTCGACGCAGCCTTCGATGTGCATCGTGCGCTGGGGCCAGGGCTCCTGGAATCGGTATACGAGGCCATTCTCGCGCGGGATCTTGAACGCCGCGGCCTTCACGTGATCCGGCAAAAGCCGATTTCTTTTGACTATGACGGGCTGCACTTTTCAGACGCCGGCCGCATTGATCTCTTGGTGGAAAGTCAGATTGTAGTGGAATTGAAGTCTGTTGAGCGATTTGCGCCGGTGCGTCCCAAGCAGGTGCTGACATATTTGCGGCTTCTGAAACTACCGCTGGGCCTGCTTATAAATTTCGGGATGCCAATGCTGAAGGACGGAATTTGCCGCATTGCCAACAGTTTCGACGTGAACAGGTTCGATAGCTAACCCCAGAACAGCCACCCTTTCAGGTGGCTGAGGCCGAGCAGCAGGAACGTGCCCATCAGACAGTAGATGAAAACATCCATCGCGAAATGCGAGATGTCCCAGCCGGTCAGCCTGCGCGCCAGCGTCCACAGCCAGCCGCCTTCTTCGGTGTTCTTGGCGACGCTGCGCCATTTGCCGGTGCGGATCAGCGTCTCGATATTGTTGATGATGCAGGTGTTGCGGTTGAGCCGCCATTGCAGCACGACCATCGGAATGAAGACGGCGTAGAACCACAGCGCGGGTTTGAGCGGAATCGACCAGCCCGCCACGATGTAAAGCATCATCGCGAAGTGGTGATAGAAAAAGGCATTGCCCATCGCATCGCGTTTTTGCGGATGCTCCGGCAGCGCCGAATCCAAGATGTCAGTCTGGTTTTCTTCCGTGATGCTCATGCGCGCCCCGGTTCGCTTCCCCGGCGGCAAGCTTAAGTCCAGATTTCCCCACCGCCAATGGTCCAAAATCCCGGTCAAAAACTGGCACTTCCGGGAGTTGTGCCGGTTAATGACAAATGCTCATATTCGGCTCGCGCCTCGGCTGGACACCCGCAATCCGGGACCACAACGCTGGCGGTGGGAACTGGATTCAATAAGTAAGGGAAGGACGACTTTCATGGCTTCGGAACAGGTCAAGCAGATCATCTCGCAGATGAGCAGCACGCTGGGTGAAAACTCCGGCCTCGGCGGCACGCTGAAATTCGATTTCGGCGAGCCGGGCAGCGTTTACATCGACGGCAAGTCCACGCCGAACACGGTGACCGACGGCGACGGCAAGACCGCCGATTGCACGATCAGCGTCGCGCTCTCGGACTTCGAGAAAATGGTCAAGGGCGAACTCGACGGCACGTCCGCCTTCATGCAGGGCAAGCTGCGCGTCGCCGGCGACATGGGGCTCGCCATGAAGCTCGGCCCGATCCTTGCCAAGGCGCGGGGATAAGAGGCGAGTAGCGAATTGTGAGTGGCGAATAGGGAAGATATTTTTCTATTCGCCATTCGCCACTCGCCATTCGCGATGATCGTGGCCTCAACACCTCGCTTCATTCTTACCCGCGACGGCAAACGCCTTCGCTGCCAAGTCTTCGACGCCGCGTCCGGAACACCCGGGCGCGGCGTTTGCGTGCTGCTGCACGGCCAGACCGAGTTCATCGAGAAATATCTGGAAGTCATCGGCGAGTTGCAGACCCGCGGCTTCACCGTCGCCACCTTCGATTGGCCGGGACAAGGCGGCAGCTATCGTTTCCTCGCCGATCCGTTGAAGGCGCATGTCGGCAATTTCGCGCAATATGATTCCGCCCTGTGGCTGTTCATGGACGAGGTGGTAAAGCCTCTGACGGACAAGCCGCCGGTGATCCTCGCGCACTCCATGGGCGGGCATATTGCGTTGCGCGCGATGCACGACCGGCCAAACGCGTTCAAATGCGCCGTACTGTCCGCACCGATGCTGCGCGCGCTGACGCGCGGCTATCCACGCGCGATCGCACGCGCCGCATGCTGGATCGAAAACCAGATCGGCGCGGGCAATGACTGGGTGTGGGGCATGGATCAGCGCGACCCGCATCTCGTCACCTTCGACACGCAACTGGTGACGAGTGACCGCGCGCGTTTCCAGCGCACGCAGGATTTCGTGCGCAAATATCCCGATCTTCGTTTGGCGGGTCCGACATGGGGCTGGCTGGAACAGGCCTATCGCAGCATGGCGACGGTGATGGCGCCCGGTTACGCCGAAGCGATTGCGACACCAGTGCTGATCTGCGCGGCGGGCAAGGACCGCATCGTCGATGTCACCGCCGAACATGAATTTGCGAAGCGCCTGCCCCACGGCGAATTGTTCGACATGCCCGAAGCCGAACACGAAATCCTGATGGAAAGCGACCCCATCCGCGCCCGTTTCTGGGGCGCGTTCGATGGGTTTGTGGGCAAGTTCGTTTAACGCGCAATCGCCTCCCTCTTGTGGGGAGGCCGACAAAATTCGAAGCGTAGCGAAGAATTTTTCGGGTGGGAGATGCAACGCGCACGCCCCCACCCGGATCGCTTCGCTCTCCGACCTCCCCACAAGGGGAGGTGATTGCTGTCAGCGGTTCGCGAACCACTGGTTCACGAACGCGATCGGCGGTCCGTAGGTCAGCATGTTCGCGATCAGATTGGCCCACCAGCCATAGGTGCCCACCGTTTGCATGTGCAGCCCGGCGAGCGGACCGACGATGTGCATCAAGAAAAGATCGCAGGCGCCGCCGAACAGGATGCCCATGATGAGCCATTGGCGGATGAGGATCGGCAAGCGCATCGAGGCGAAGGCGTAGATGCCCGCCGCGACGACCGAAATGAATTCCTGCAGGAAGGCGCCGAGCAGAACCATATCCATTCCGCCGCCACGCGCGGCGTCGCGCCCCACGATTCCCGCCGCGATGGATTTTAACACCGGCTCTGGCGGTGCATGGAAGATCACGCAGGCCGCGCCGATATCAATCGCGCCGGCGAGAATCCCGCCCACGAGTGCCGCCTGAATCGCCGTTTTTGTGGTGAGCATCGCCATCCCCGGTTTGCCGACAAGACAGCTTGCCATGCTGGAAGGCGACTTGCGTTCACAGTCGCTTGAACGCCAGGCTCCAAATCAACCTTGGCCTTTGAGCATCGCGATGACTTCGGTGTGGGTGCGCCGGTCGCCGGCCGCGATCACACTGCCGCCGTTCGAGAATGGATTGCCGTCCCAATCGGTGATGATGCCGCCCGCCCCTTCGATCACCGGAATCAGCGCCGCCACATCCCAGGGCGCAAGGCGGCCTTCGATGATCACGTCGATGAAGCCCATCGCCAGCAGCGCATAGGCGTAGCAATCGCCGCCGAAATAGCTCATGCGCGCGGCTTCGCACACATTCTCGAAAATGCCGCGCTGCTTGCGATCGAAATAGCTCCAGGGATGCGTCGTCGACACCACCGCCTGCGACAGCGACGAACAGGCGCGCACGCGCAAAGGTTCGCGCCCGTCCGCGGTGATCATCTCGCTTTTGCCGCTGTGGCCGATGAAGCGTTCGCGCAGGATCGGCTGGTCGATGATGCCGAGCGTGGGGCGCGTGCCGTCATGCAGCGCGACGAGCGTGCCCCAGGTGTGGCGCCCGGTGATGAAGGCGCGCGTGCCATCGATGGGATCCAGAATCCAGGTGAGCCCGCTGGTGCCGGTTTCGTGGCCATGCTCCTCGCCCAGGATTCCATCCCGCGGGCGTTCGGCATGGATGAGATTGCGCATGGCGGTTTCCGCGCCGCGGTCGGCATCGGTTACCGGGTCGAAAATCGGCTTGGGGCCGGTGGCGCCCTTATCGGTCACGCGGATGCGCTGGCGGAAATAGGGACGCACCACATCCGCCGCCGCATCGGCGAGGCTGTGGGCGAAAGCGATGGTGTCGCGATCGATCGCCATGCCGGGTCTCCTTTCCGCTATAGTCGGGTCAGGCTTATTGGAAGGGGCGCAAAATGAAAAGTGTCGTCGTCACGGGATCCTCCACCGGCATCGGCTGGGGTTGCACGAAAGTTCTCATCGGCAAGGGCTTTCGCGTCTTCGGCAGCGTGCGCAAAGACGCCGATGCAGACAGATTGAGTAAAGAGTTCGGCAAGAACTTCACCCCGCTTCTCTTCGATGTGACGGACGCCGCCGCCGTAAAGCGTGGCTCGGACCAGGTTGCCGCCACGCTCGGCAATGACACCTTGTCAGGCCTCGTCAACAATGCCGGCATCGCGGTGGCAGGCCCGCTGCTCTATCTGGACGTGGACGAATTCCGCAACCAGCTCGAAGTGAACCTCACCGGGCAATTGATCGTGACGCAGGCTTTCACACCGCTGCTTGGCGCCGATCCTTCTCGCCATGGCGACAAGGGCCGCATCGTCAACATCACGTCGGTGGGCGGGCGCAACGCCAATCCGTTCATGGGCCCCTACAACGCATCGAAATTCGGCTTCGAAGGTTTTTCGGAATCGCTACGCCGCGAATTGATGATTTTCGGTATCGACGTGATCGTGGTCGCGCCCGGCGCAGTGGCGACGCCGATCTGGGACAAGGCCGATCAGATCGACACGACGCGCTACGACAACACGCCCTATGCGGCGGCGATGACAACGATCAAGAAATTCATGCTCGATCTGGGCCGCAAGGGATATCCGCCGGAGAAGATCGGCGAAACAGTGTGGCAAGCGCTGACGCTGAAAAGCCCGAAGGTGCACTACACCGTGTCGCCGAACGGCTTGCAGGATTTCATCACCGGCAACCT
>JANWJQ010000162.1 GCA_025451875.1 Rhizomicrobium sp. | reverse complement strand
CCTTCCGGAAGGCCGAGGATTTTGGCGGGCGCGGATGTCACGGCCTTCAGCACGTCAATCAGCGCGGCATGGCCGTTGTGGAACACCGTCAGCGCGGCGGGCAGTAGTGTTTCCAATCCCACCGCGCCGAAAGCGGCGGCGGCGAAGGGCAGGCGCTTGGTGTCGGCGGCCTGTGGATCATGCGACGACACAATCACGTCGATATGACCTTCGGCGACACCTTCTACCATCGCAGCGCGGTCCGCTTCGGAGCGCAGCGGCGGCGAGACTTTGCGGAAGGTGAGATAGGAGCCGACATCCAGCTCGTTCATCGTAAGGTGATGCGCAGAGACGCCACAGGTGACCGGCAATCCCCGTGCTTTGGCGGTGATGATGGCTTCCAACGATGCGCGGCAGGAGATCTGCGAGAAGTGGTAGCGCGCGCCCGTTAATTCTACGAGGCGCAGATCGCGTTCCACGATAATGGCTTCTGCCGCAGGGGGCGCACCGGAAATGCCAAGACGCGTGGCGAATTCGCCTTCCGTCATGGATGCGCCGTTGCTGAGATCGGGATCTTCGGCATGTCCAGCGACGAGCGCACCGAAGGTCGCGGCATAGGAAAGCGCGCGGCGCAGGACGCGCGTGTTGGAAACAGAGCGGTCGCCATCGGTGAAGGCGACGGCGCCGGCTTCGCGGAGCAGGCCGATCTCGGTCATGCGCTCGCCTCTGAGAGCATGGGTTAGAGCGGCCATCGGTGCGACACGGACTTTTGCGGTGGCGGCGGCGCGGCGCTTGATGAAATCCACCAGCGCAGCTTCGTCGATCACCGGATCGGTATTGGGCATGGTGACGATGGTGGTGACGCCACCCGCCGCAGCTGCCTCGCTGGCCGATGCCAATGTTTCACGATGCTCGCTGCCGGGTTCGCCGGTGAAGACGCGCATATCTATCAGGCCGGGCGCGAGGAGGAGGCCTTTGCAATCGACGACTTCGGGGTCGTGCGGATCGGCGGTGTTGAAGAGTTTGGCGCCGACATCGGCAATCTTGCCGTTTTCGACGAGTAGTCCGCCGCGCGTGTCGAGGCCTGTTGCCGGATCGATCAGGCGGGCGTTTCGGAAGGCGAGGCGCTTGGTCATGTGTTGCGCCCCTCTTTCGGAAGGCCGCGAGCCAAGGCATCCAGAACCGCCATGCGGATGGCGACGCCGTTTTCCACCTGCTCCTGGATGACGCTGACTTCCAGATCGTCCGCGACATCGGAGTCGATCTCGACGCCGCGGTTCATTGGGCCCGGATGCATCACGAGCGCGCCGGGCTTGGCGAGGTTCAGCTTTTCGCGGTCGAGACCGTAGAAGTGGAAATATTCGCGCGTGGACGGCACCAGCGCGCCGGTCATGCGCTCTAACTGCAGGCGCAGCATCATCACGATGTCCACGCCTTTGAGGCCTTCGCGCATGTCGGTGAAGATTTCGCAGCCGAAGCGATCGGCGTCGGCGGGAAGCAAGGTGCGCGGGGCGATCAGGCGCACCCGCGCGCCCATGCGGGCGAGAAGATGGATGTTGGAGCGTGCCACGCGGCTGTGGGCGATGTCGCCACAGATGGCGACAACTAGGCCTTCAAACTTGCGCCCGCGGCGGCGGATGGTGAGCGCGTCGAGCAAGGCTTGCGTCGGATGCTCGTGGCTGCCATCGCCAGCGTTCACCACGCAGCAATCGACCTTGCGCGAGAGAAGCTCGACCGCGCCGCTGTCCTGATGACGCACGATGAGAATGTCAGGCCGCATGGCATTGAGCGTGGTGGCGGTGTCGAGCAACGTCTCGCCCTTGGCGACGGAAGAAGTCTTCACCGACATGTTGAGCACATCCGCGCCCAGCCGCTTGCCTGCCAGCTCGAAAGAGCTTTGCGTGCGGGTGGAATTCTCGAAGAAGAGGTTGATCTGCGTGCGGCCGCGCAGGAGCGAGGATTTCTTGTCGGCGCCGCGGTTCTGGGTGACGTAACCCTCCGCCAGATCGAGCAGCCCCGTGATTTCGGCGGCCGAAAGGCCTTCGATTCCAAGCAGATGGCTTGTGGAGAGAATGGGCGCTGTTGCGGCCGAGGTCATTAAAGCGGGCCTTATAGGGTGGACGGGCGGGGAGGGCAAGCGCCCCACTCAGGCGTGGCTGATTTCTTCCAATGTGCGGCCCGCGGGCTCGGGGAGGAAGAGCAACGCAATCAAAGAGATGGGGATAGCCAGCAGGGCCACGGAGATCGCGGGGCCATGCGCGTGGAAATGGTCGTACCAGACGCCTTCCAGGCCGAGCGAAACGCCCCCTGCGAGAATTTCGACGGCGTAGCACAAACCACCCACCGTGGCGCGATAGGCTGTTGGAACGATCTCCACCGTCATCCCCCGAAGGAGCGCGTCCGCGCTGAAGAACCCGAAGAAGGCGAGAATCCAGAGTGGCGGAACGACCGTGCCGCGAAGCCCGCTGTAGAACGCGGCGTAAGCGAGGCCGCACAGCAGCGCCATGATGAACACGACACGCTTGCGGCCGACGCGGTCGCTCATGCGGCCCATCAGGATATTCAGGTAGAGCGCGAGCAGTCCGCCAGGGATCATGAGCGCCGTCGCCTGCCAGGGTGCATAGCCGAGCGTTTTCTGCAGATAGGTGGCGGCCAGCACGGCGGAGGGACCGACGGCGAAGCCGAATGAACCGACGGTGAGCAGGATAAGCAGGATGCGCGCCGGATATTCCTGAAAGAGACGGCGGAAGAGATCGAATGCGCCGCCGATGCGCGCATGCAGTTTCTCCACTTCTCCGTGCCGGATTTCGAAGCGTTTGGTCTCCGGCAAGCTGCGCCGGAGGAACGCCACGAAGAGGATCGTCATGCCGCCGATTATGTATAGCGCGCGCCATTTTCCGGGCAGGATATTCACTGCGGCAAAGCAGAGCGCGGCGAGACCGGCACCCGTGTAGGTGATGCCCGCCAGCGTTCCGGAAGACCACCCGCGTATGTTGGTCGCCATCTCTTCCATAATGACGACATAACAGAGCATTTCCTCCGCATAGCCGAACACGCGCGTCAACACCTGTGCCCACACGAATTGCGGATAGGTCTGCACGAAGGCGGTGAGCAGCGTAAAAAGGCCTTGTCCGAAGATGGTGATGAGCAGAAGCCGCCGCCGACCCACGATGTCGGCGGTCATCGCGAACAGCATCGCTGCAAACGTTGCCAGCCGGAGATAGGTGACCGTCAGGCCGATCTGGTTCTCCGGAATGTGCAGCGATGCCTGAATTTGCGGCAGAGCGAAGCCATAAATGTTCTGGTCGAATCCGGCGAACAACGCCGCCGCTCCGACGAGGAGGAATGTGCGCTCCTGCGCACGCGTCATGCCGCCTGGCGGGCGAAGCATGGGTGGCAGCCAGAGGAAGCGCGCGGGCGCTTCGCCGTCGAAAGTTTTCATATTGCGATCATCCGCAGCCGGTCGAGCGCGCCTTGCAGGATGTAGGCGGCGGCCATCTTGTCCACGACTTCGCTGCGGCGTTTGCGCGAGCTGTCCGCTTCGAGGAGCGTACGCGTGACGGCGGCGGTCGAGAGGCGCTCGTCCCAGAACACGATGGGCAACTCGGTGCGCGCGGCGAAGTTGCGGCCGAAGGCGCGCGCGGATTGCGCGGAGGGACCATCCGTCCCGTCCATGTTCAGCGGTAGCCCGATCACCAGTCCCCCCACGCCATGCTTATGGATAAGCGATTCAATGACAACCGCATCAACGCTGAACTTGCTCCGCTTGAGGGTCTCCAGCGGCGTTGCCACCGTCAACATGGTGTCGGAGAGGGCAAGGCCGATTGTCTTCTCGCCCAAGTCGAAGCCGAGCAAACGCTTGCCGGGCACGATGGTGGCTTTCAGACCGGGAAGATCGACCTGCGCCAATCAGCGGTGCCCGATTTCGATGCGGTTACCCGCGGGGTCGCGGATGAAGAAACGGGAGAGGCCTTCCGCCACG
This sequence comes from Rhizomicrobium sp., assembly GCA_025451875.1. GTDB lineage: Bacteria > Pseudomonadota > Alphaproteobacteria > Micropepsales > Micropepsaceae > Rhizomicrobium. Next base: position 11,404 of record JANWJQ010000162.1, on the reverse strand, counting down.
CTCTCTTCTTCTATGGCGATACCGGCTGCTTGGACCTGCGCCTTGGCCTTTGGCAGATCGGGCACCAGAAAGCAGACATGGCGCTTGCTCTTCGGACCGCCGCCTTCGGGGTCGATGCCGATGTGCATTTGGAGGTTGCCGGTCTGAAACCAGGCGCCGCCGCGGCCTTGCAATTGGGCCGGTTTCGGGATTTCCGTCAGTCCCAGAATGTCCCGATAGAAGCGCAGGGTCTCTGCTTCCAGCGCCTTGGGCGCGGCAATCTGGACATGGTCGATGACGGTAATGCCGAGGCTCATCTAATATGCGTCTCCGTGGGTCCACATTTGCTTGCCAGCCCGGCCTTCGGGTTGCTAGCAAAGCCTTGGATTCCTAGCACATAGAGCCGCCCATGTCCGTGGACAAGGACACCGTCCGCCGTATCGCCAAGCTTGCCCGGATCGCGCTGGAGGAAGACCGCGTCGAGCCGATGGAGCGCGAACTCAACGGTATTCTGGCCTGGGTCGAGCAACTGCAGGAAGTGAATATCGAAGGCGTAGAGCCGATGACCTCGGTGGTCGCGCAGAAGCTCAAAATGCGCGAGGACGTCGTGACGGATGGCAACATCGCCGAAGCCGTGACCGCGAACGCGCCTGTGAGCGAGGACAATTTCTTCGTCGTGCCGAAGGTGGTGGAATAATGTCGCTTCCTTCGAAACTCACCGATTTCACCCTTGCTGAAGCGCGCAACGCGGTTTCGGGCAAGAAGGTATCGTCCATCGAATTGACGAAAGCGTTTTCCAAAGCCGTCGCCGATGCGAAGCCGCTCAACGCCTTCGTGACCGAGACGCCGGAGAAGGCGCTGGAGATGGCGGCCGCTTCCGATGCGCGCATCGCCAAGGGCGAGGCGCGTCCGCTCGAAGGCCTGCCGCTCGCCATCAAGGACCTGTTCTGCACCAAGGGCGTGAAGACGACGGCGGGCAGCAACATCCTGAACAACTTCATCCCGCCCTATGAATCCACCGTCACGCAGAATTTGTGGGATGCGGGCGCGGTGATGCTCGGCAAGACGAACATGGACGAGTTCGCGATGGGGTCGTCCAACGAGACAAGCTTCTACAAGCCGGTGCTGTCGCCCTGGCGCGCGAAGAATTCCAACGCCGCGCTGGTACCGGGCGGGTCGTCCGGCGGTTCGGCAAGCGCCGTTGCTGCCAATCTCTGTCTTGGTGCGACAGGCACCGATACCGGCGGCTCCATCCGCCAGCCTGCTGCCGTCACCGGCACTGTTGGTCTGAAGCCGACTTATGGCCGTTGCTCGCGCTGGGGCACTGTGGCGTTCGCCTCGTCGCTCGATCAGGCGGGGCCGATGACGCGCACGGTGCGGGATGCCGCGATCCTGCTGCGCCACATGGCGAGCGTGGACCCGAAGGATTCCACCAGCGTCGATATGCCGGTGCCGGACTACGAAGCCACGCTGGAGAACGGCGTGAAGGGCCTTCGCGTCGGCATCCCGAAGGAATATCGCATTGACGGTGCGCCGCCGGAGATCGATGCGCTCTGGCAGAAGGGCGCCGACTGGCTGAAGGCTTTAGGAGCGGAGATCGTCGAGGTATCGCTGCCGCACACGAAATATGCGCTGCCGGCTTATTACATCGTGGCGCCGGCGGAGGCTTCGTCTAACCTCGCGCGCTATGACGGCGTGCGTTACGGGCACCGCACCAAGGAAGCCATCCGCGACATCACCGACCTCTATGAGAAGAGCAGGGCTGAAGGCTTTGGCGCGGAAGTCCGCCGCCGTATCCTGATCGGCACCTATGTTCTCTCGGCCGGGTACTACGACGCTTATTATTCGCGCGCGCAGAAGATCCGCACCCTCATCCTGCGCGACTTCGAGCAGGCGTGGGAAAAGTGCGACGTGCTGCTGACCCCGGCGACGCCGGGTCCGGCCTTTGCCATCGGTGAGAAGAGCAACGACCCGATCTCCATGTATCTGAACGACGTCTTCACGGTGACGGTGAACCTCGCCGGCCTTCCAGGACTCGCGGTTCCGGCCGGGTTGACCGCGGACGGACTGCCGCTCGGACTTCAGATCATCGGCAAGGCGTTCGATGAGGCGACGGTGCTGCGCGCCGGGCGTTCCATAGAAATTGCCGCGAATTTTACCGCGAAACCGCAGCATTGGTGGGCGGCATGAGCCAGCACGCAGCAAAAACGATCAAGGGCGAAACCGGCGAGTGGGAAATCGTCATCGGCATGGAAGTCCATGCCCAGGTGCTTTCCAAGGCCAAGCTGTTCTCCGGCGCCTCGACCGAATTCGGCGCGGAGCCGAACAGCCATGTCAGCTTCGTCGATGCGGCCATGCCGGGCATGTTGCCGGTCATCAACCGCTTCTGCGTGGAGCAGGCGGTGAAAACGGGGCTTGGCCTAAAGGCGCAGATCAACAATCGCTCGATCTTCGATCGTAAAAATTACTTCTATCCCGATCTGCCGCAGGGCTATCAGATAAGCCAGTTCAAGAACCCCATCGTCGGCGAGGGCGAGATCCTTCTCGACATGAAGGACGGAGAGACGATCACCGTCGGCATCGAACGCCTGCATCTGGAGCAGGACGCGGGCAAAAGCCTGCATGACCAGCATCCGGACCAGTCTTTTGTTGATTTGAACCGTTCGGGCACCGCGCTGATGGAGATTGTCTCCAAGCCGCACATGCGTTCTTCGGAAGAAGCCGCGGCGTTCCTGAAGAAATTGCGCGCCATCCTGCGCTATCTGGGCACTTGCGACGGTAATATGGACGAAGGCTCCATGCGCGCGGACGTGAACGTGTCCGTTTGCAAACCGGGCGGCTATGAAAAGTTCCGCGAGACGGGCTCGTTCAAGCATCTGGGCACCCGCTGCGAGATCAAGAACGTCAATTCCATGCGCTTCGTGCAGATGGCGGTGGAATATGAAGCCCGCCGCCAGGTGGCGATCATCGAAGGCGGCGGCACCATCAAGCAGGAAACCCGCCTCTACGACAGCAAACTGAACGAAACGCGCTCCATGCGCTCCAAGGAAGAAGCGCATGACTATCGCTACTTCCCCGATCCCGATTTGCTGCCGCTGGAACTTGAACAGAGCTGGGTCGAAAGCCTCAAGGCGTCGTTGCCCGAACTTCCCGACGAGAAAAAAGCGCGCTTCATCAAAGACTTCGGCATCTCCGCTTACGATGCGGGCGTTCTTGTCGGTGAGAAGGAGCTTGCCGACTTCTATGAAGAGCTTGCGCGCGGCGTCGATGCGAAAGCAGCGGCGAACTGGCTGAACAATGAAGTGCTTGGTCGTCTCAATCGCGACGGGCTGGGGATAACACAGTCGCCCGTCAGTGCGTCGGCGAACAACGCGATCATCCGCATGATGGGTGACGGCACGATTTCCGGTAAACTTGCCAAAGACTTATTGGATATCGTGTGGAGCGAAGGCGGCGATCCGGTTCAGATCGTCGAGCAGCGCGGCATGAAGCAGGTGACCGACACATCTGCGATCGAGAAGGCCGTTGAAGCGGTGATCGCCGCGAACCCCGACAAGGTTGAAGAGATAAAGGCGAAACCAAAACTCGCCGGATGGTTTGTCGGTCAGGTGATGAAGCAGACGGGTGGAAAAGCAAATCCATCTGCCGTCAACGCGGTGCTCAAGACGCGACTCAATCTGCCCGACGAGGGGTGATTCGCACAAAATGAACAGTTCGCGGTTTTGCGCGGAAGAAATCGGCAGTCGACCGTCCGTGTACGGAGTAGGTCATATAATATCGATAAAATATAGGTTTTGCGACACTTCGTCTCTTGCGCGTTTTTTTGAAAAGCCCGCGAAGCTTGCAAAACAAAAAGCAACCCCCTCATATTGTTGACGTTTTGGGGGCGCGAGTCGCGACCTCGGACTCTAGAGGAGTTGTTCACATGCCAGTTGCAAAGAGAAAGAAAGCCAAGAAGGCGAAGAAGGCCAAGGCCGCGCCGAAGGCAAAGAAGACCAAGAAGCGCCGTAAGGCGAAGAAATAACCTACTGACGTAAGTCAGACAGGTTTTGATGGCCGCGGTCCCGAATGGGGCCGCGGCCATTCCTTTTATGACTGGGCGGGATCATCATCGGGCAAGCGCCATTCAGCCTCCGAGGTGACCGTGATGAAGTCCAGGAAGTCGAAATCCAGGAAGCGTCCCGCAAAGCCAACGAAGGCCAAGGCCAAGAAGGCCGGCAAATCCGCCAAACGCGCGCCGCGTCCCATCGAACTTTATTACTGGCCGACGCCGAACGGTTGGAAGGTCAGCATGATGCTGGAGGAGTGCAAGCTTCCCTACGTCCTGAAACCGGTGAACATCGGCAAGGGCGAACAGTTCGAGCCTGGCTTCCTCAAGATTGCGCCCAACAACCGCATGCCCGCGATCGTCGATCCCGATGGTCCCGGCGGAAAGCCGATCTCGGTCTTCGAGTCCGGCGCGATCCTGCAATATCTTGGTCGCAAAACCGGCAAGTTCTATCCGGCGGACGAGCGCAAGCGTGTCGAAGTGGATGAATGGCTGTTCTGGCAGATGGCGGGCCTCGGTCCAATGACCGGGCAGGCGAGCCATTTTCGCAACTACGCCAAGAAAGAAGACAATGCGTACGCCCTGGAGCGCTACACCAACGAAGTTCATCGCCTGCTCGGCGTGATGAACAAGCGGTTGGCGACGCGCCAATATCTGGCCGGCTCGTACTCCATCGCCGACATGGCATGCTGGGGCTGGGTGAAGGCCATCAACGGCATGATGAGCGGCTTCCTCGCTGAATTCCCCAACGTAAAGGCATGGTTGGAGCGCATCGGTGCGCGTCCCGCGACGGAGAAGGGTTTCAAATTGGGCCGCGAATTGCGCAAGCAGGCAGCGAACGATCCCAAGGCGGAAGAAGAACGGCGGAAGATTTTGTTCGGCCAGCGCGCGCGGACATAATCGCCAATCGTTAGCGCGCGTTAACCGTTTACGCGCGGCAACGTTAACCTGCCTTTAGCCTGTTCCTCTCACCATCGTCCTGCGCGGGAGAACTCCTGCGTGACGAGGGAAGAATTTCTGAGAGGGGGATGCGATGGCGTGCGTTGATATCGATGCGCTGACGCAATTTGAAAGCGAAGCACAGAAGGGCCGCGCCGACGCGCTCTACAATCTGGGTCTTGCCTATTCGACCGGGCAGGGCGTGGAAGTTGACTATGTCGCCGCGCACAAATGGTTCAACCTTGCCGCGATCAAGGGCAGCGAGCTCGCAAAGAGCTGGCGCGCGCAGATCTCGGCGGAGATGAATGTCGGCCAGATCGCGGAAGCCCAGCGGCTTGCGCGCGAATGGCTGAACATCTTCCGCGAACCGACGTCCGCCTAAGCCGCTTGTCTATTTGTCGTTCCCGACCGGCGCCATCGTGGCGGTCGTCGGTGGATAGTGCAGGACGGCGACCAGCGCCGGCCGCGGCTTGTAGATATCGTTGACGATCTGCAGCGACTGCCCGCTGCCGCCCAGCCGCACCCGATAAACCTCCATATTGTCCAACACGCGCTGCACATAGTTGCGCGTCTCACTGAACGGGATGGATTCGATCCAGTCGATCGGATCGGTCGTCGGGCTGCGCGGGTCGCCATAGGTGTCCAGCCACTTGCTCACATTGCCCGGCCCGGCGTTGTATGCCGCCGCAGCCAGCGCCAGCGATCCGCCATAGTCGGAGATGCGGTTGCCCAACTCCGTCATACCGAGTTGCATATTGTAGCTGGTATCGGTGGTCAGGTCGTTCGGCCGGAAGTCGAGACCGGCCTGGGATGCCGCGATGCGTCCCGACGACGGCATTATCTGCATCAATCCGCGCGCACCGGGCGCGCTGACGGCGCTGGGATCGAACTCCGTCTCCTGCCGGATGATGCCGTGAACATAGAACTGATCGGGCGCGGTGCCGTTGCCGCGATAGGCCGGCACGGCCACTGTCGGATAGAGATAATTCCAGAAATAGACGCCGCCATAGCTGGCCTGCTTGGCCACGCGGACAGCGACATCGCGGAAGCCCATGCGGACCAGATCGGCGCAGAGCGCTTTCACATGGCTCGCTTCCGGATAAACCGTCGCATCCTGCACCGCGAAGATGCGCAGAAGGCTCAATTGACCGAGATCGGCGAGCACGCGGATCGCGGAACTGAGCCTGTCGCTTTCATAAACGCCTGTAGCGGCTTCGGCAGGGGTGTCCGTCAGCGTGATGTGTGGCGTGGAGTCGATCTTGGCGAGTGCAAGCTGGCCGTAGAATGTCTCGGGTGCCGCCGTGGCCGTGTGATAGGCGATGGCAGCGTTCGCTGTGTCGCCGGACGCCTCCCAGGCGCGGCCGACCCAGTAATAGGCGCGTGCCTTGCTGATCGGGCGGCCTACTGCCTTGGCGAGCGCGTGGAAATGCGTCAGCGCCGTGGAGGGCTGGTTCAGGAAACGCAGCGCGATCCAGCCCGCAAGGAATTGGGATTCGCTGTATTCGGTGCTGCTGCCCGGCGAAATTCCGCAATTGGCGGCGAAGATGTAGGCCGCGCGGTAATTCTTCACTTGCAGCGAATTGCGCGCGGCAACGGAGCATTCCGCCCACCAGCCCGCCGGCGCGAGCGCGGCGAGGGCGCGCGAAGGGCCGCGCTGGACGAGCGCCGCGGCTTCATCGAGCTGGTTCTGACGCCGGAAGGCGCGGACCTTGTCGAATAGCAAACCGGGATCGTTCGGCGCGGAGATGTTGTCGGCCGCGCGCAAGCCTGCGGCAGGATCGGTTTTCAGTTGGAGCCGCACCTGTGCGATCTGCTGCTGACCGGACGACAGGCGTGAGAGTTCGCGCCGCGCGGCGGTCACTTCATTGCGCAGCAGGAGACGATCGACGCGCTGGGCATCGACGTCCGGCGTCAGGATGTCGCCGTGGCGGGCAATGATGTCGGCTTCGTCGTTCGGATCGAAACTGCCTTCGATCCAGCCTTGCTGGATGAGAGCCTTGCCGCGCGTGGCGCTGCCGGTGGCGATCAGGGCTTCGCCGAGGCGCACCTTGCCCAGTCCCGTGACGGGATCCCGGCTGCCGAAGAAGGCCACGATGGCTTGCGGCGTAGTGTTGGGAGAGATCGCTTTCTCGGCGCGGGCGTAGAGCGTCTCGCGCGCGGGCCAATCCGGATTGTTGAGAAGGAAGCCGCTGATTTCGGCGAAGCTCGCGCCGCTGTTCTTGTCGAGCAGGTATTTCCACTGGATCAGTTTGTTGGCAGTCGCATCATGGCCTTGGGCAGCAAGCCCCTTCGCGCCGATCCAGTCGCCACGGTCGCCGGCGTCGAAGGCGCGGCTGTAGAGATCGTGATCCGACGGGCTGAGGATGCGGATGAGGCTGACGCGGCGTTCGGCGCTGATGGTCGGGCCGCTGTCGGAATCGGAGATCGGGTGCATCATCACGACGCCACCCTGCTGGGTCAGTCCCGCGGGGAGGGTGGATGGGGTTTGACCGGTCGCCGCGACGACACCCAGGGCAGCGATACAACATCCCGTCAAACACGTGGCGCGAAGCAAATTCATGGTGAAACCCAAGTATTGTTCGGATGGCGAAAGCATAGAGGCCGCATGGCAGCCATGCCAGCGTTCCTGCCTTGCTTGGCGCGCATAGTGGGCGGTATTTTGCCGCCGATCGTTTGAACGGTGTGTCGAATGCGCGATGTGCGCGAGAGAATAAGAGGTTCCGTCCCGGCCCTGATTACGCCCATGAAAGGCGGAAAGGTGGATGAGGCTGCATTTCGCAAGCTGGTGGCATGGCAGATCGCAGAGGGTTCCCATGGGCTCGTGCCCTGCGGGACCACGGGCGAATCGCCCACGCTCAGCCATGAAGAGCACATGCGTGTCGTGGAAATGTGCGTCGAGGAAGCGAATGGCCGCGTGCCGGTGATCGCGGGCGCGGGGTCCAATTCGACCAGCGAAGCCTTGTCGCTGACGAAACATGCGAAAGAGGTGGGTGCGGACGCCGTACTGTCCGTCACCGGCTATTACAACAAGCCGACGCAGGAAGGCCTCTACCGCCATTACGCGACCATCGCGGAAGCCGTCGATATCCCGATCATTCTCTACAACATTCCCGGCCGCGCGATCGTGGAGATCTCGGTCGAGACCATGGCGCGCCTGTCGAAGATCGCGAACATCGTCGGCGTGAAGGACGCCACCGCCAATCTGATGCGGCCGTCGCGCGAGCGGCTGGCCTGCGAAAAAGGCTGGCGCCTGATGTCCGGCGAGGACGGCACGGCGCTGGGCTACATGGCGCATGGCGGGCATGGCTGCATCTCGGTGACGGCGAATGTGGCGCCCAAACTCTGCTCCCAGTTCCAGGAAGCCTGTATGCAGGGCGCGTTCGATACCGCGCTCAAGATCCAGGATCAGTTGATGCCGCTGCATGACGCTATGTTCTGCGAGCCCAGCCCCGGCCCGGTGAAATACGCCGCGTCGCTTCTGGGCATGAGCACCGACGAAGTGCGCCTGCCGATGATGGCGGCGACGGATGTCGCGCGGGACAAGGTCAAAGCGGCGATGCATTTCGCCGGGATTCTTTGATGGCCAAGAAAAAGGACGACGGCACCAAGACCGTCGCCGACAATCGCAAAGCCCGGTATGCCTACGCCATCGATGAAACACTCGAGGCCGGCATCATGCTCGTCGGCTCGGAAGTGAAGTCGTTGCGCGGCGGCAAGTCCACGATCTCCGAATCCTACGCCACCGCGAAGGATGGCGCGCTTTATCTCATCAACTCCTACATTCCCGAATACACCCAGGCCAGCCGCTTCAACCATGAGCCCAAGCGCGACCGCAAGCTGCTGGTGCACAAGCGCGAAGCGGCGAGGCTCTCCGCCGCGATCCAGCGCGAAGGCATGACGCTCATCCCCTTGCGGCTTTACTTCAACGAGAAGGGCCGCGCGAAGATCGAGATCGGCATCGCCAAGGGCAAGAAGCTGCATGACAAGCGAGAAACCGAGAAGAACCGCGACTGGCAGCGCGACAAGGCGCGGTTGATGCGGAATAAGGGGTAGGGCTCACAATTCGCTGAGCCAGACCGCGCGGCGCGGAAGACCGGCGGCGCGAAGCATTTCCATTGTCTGCATGTCTTTTCGCGCGGTTTCCGCCTTCAGGAGCGCGATATGGAGATTCATTTCCGCCACCGCATTTCGCACGATGGCGCGGAGCTGGCGCATACTTTCCACCGTCTCTTTGGCATAGCGGCCGGACGTGCAGGCGTTGCGATTGCCCTTCGGCGCGCCCGCCTTGTTTTTGTTGGGCAATTTTGGACGTTTTCGCTTAAGCCTTTGAGTTATATCGATAATGTTCGACAGATTGTTCGCGCCGTTTTTTCCGCGCCCCGTTGGATTTCGCTTCCAGAATGCAACTTCAGCGGGTGATGGGGCAGCGGTTCGTGCGAGAAGAGGCATATCGTGTTCCCTAAACGTTCTTTTTGAAGATAGACCCTCCACCGTGCCGATTGCAAGGCCGATAGGAAAATAATTTTCCGCCTTTTGGGTAGTGTCTCAGTTTGAAATCTGCCGCGGTTGCCCCCTACCGGGAGGGGTTTTAGGGTCTCAGAGATGGGCACCTACTATTTCAAGCAGTATCGCCGGACAAAGCCGGGCGGAACGACGGGCGAGCTGGTCCTCAGAGAGCCGATTGAGGCCGAGGGCCTTGCCCCTGCCGAAAGAGCCGCCGGTAAGTATCTGACGGCCATCGACTTCAAGACAGATTTTGCGATCCTAGAAGGCGAAACAGGCTTCGTCTCATGCTGGTTGACGGGATACGAACATGCCTAAAGGCCCCCAAGGTCAGAAGCGCAAGGCCGACGTGATCGGCAATGCCGTGCTTATCGGCAAGATTGCGACTGGCGAGGTTGAGGATACGCAGCGCGATCCCGGCACGGAGGCGGACTGGCAGGTGGAAAGGCAGGTAGTGTCTCAGTTTGAATTCTTGGACTGCTTTTCGACGGGCCAACGGCTGTAGGCGAGGATGGGAATCAGGATCGGCCATAGGCCGGCTAGCAGCGCCCAAGCGGGGCTGAATCCAATACGGCGCAGAATGAGGCCGATGCAAAAGAACGTGTGCAGCAGCACAGCGAGAATGAATAGAGCGAAAAAGAATTCTTCCCATCCCGACACAGAAACCTCCTTGATTAAGCGGCCTGTTTTTTATACGGCCCACGCTTCTTAGGCGGGTTCACTTCATCCATTAGCTTGCACAGATGCTCCATGCTGAGCAATTCGTCCGTGACGCCTGCGGCATAGCAGGAGAGACGCGGAGCGATTTGTGCTGGCGGCAAAAGTTATAGTGGAAGAAGTAGAGCGCCAGCGCGAAGCAATGGTTATCGACCTTCTTTGAAAAGCCGTTTGTCAGGCGCGTAAAGCGGCGCATGGACATACGCATTGTGAGGTTCTGACGCTCAACGTGAGACGTTGAGATTTTCGAGAAATGGCGAAGTTGAGGACACGACGCGCGACCCCGGCACAGAAGCGAACCGCAAGGGTGGTCTTAAGAGCGGCAATGCGATGACAACTTTGGGATGTATCAGAGCGGAGCTTAGACCCTAAATCCGCTTTGCCATCATGATGTCGGGCTGGCCGAAGCCGTTGCCGTCCGGAAGAACGCCGACAATCGAGAAGCCGAGCTTGCGATAGAAGGTGAAGGGATGGCCCTTCACCGGCTCGATCGCGGCGAGTTTCGCCAGCGGATCGGGAAACAGGTCGATGCCCGACAGATTCGTGCCGCCATAATCGTCGTCGGTGGCGAGATAGAGATTCAGAACGCCATCCTGGCGCGCATAATCTTCCAGATGCGCGATCAGCGCCGAACCGATGCCGGATTTCTGGTTTTGCGGATCGACCACCAGCGGATGCAGCTCCCACGAATAGTCATAGACGAAAGTGACGCCGATCCAGCCGATGACCTTGCCGTCGTCGAGCGCCGCGAAGGCACTGCGATCCTCGTCGTCGAACTTGGCGACTTCTTCGGCGGCTTCGTCCGGCGAATAGGCGGATTTCATATGGGCGAGGGCGCGATGCAGAATATCAGCGGCCTGTTCGCGCTGGCTGGTGTTGAGGGTTTCGAACGCAACAATCTCGACCACGGTGATGAAAGTCCTATGATGCGGCGCGCATGGAGGCGGCCCGGATGTCTGACGGCGGCGAAAAGCCAAATCTCATCGGCAAGATCAAGGACAAACTGATCCAGTCGAAGGAGAAATGGGCGCAGGAGGGCAGGCTGCTGACGGGCCATCCCGATAGCGCGCATCGCGACCGCCTGCCGCCCGGCCAGAAGGAGGTCAAGAACTGGCCGGTTCTCGACCTGGGCGTGCAGCCGGACGTGAAGCCCGAGAATTGGCGGCTTCAGATTTTGGGGCTGGTGGACAATCCCGTGGCGCTGACCCTGCCGCAGTT
>JANWJQ010000161.1 GCA_025451875.1 Rhizomicrobium sp. | reverse complement strand
GCTTTCATTTGCGAGGCGCGTGTCTCGCGCGCAACATTCGCAGGCGCAGCACGACCGCGCTTTTGTAAACTTTTCGAGACTTTCTTTTCCGCGCCGCGCGCTTAGATAGGGGCGATGGAGAATCCCGACTGCACAATGCGTTACACGCCGCGCCTCTTGCTGCGGCCTCCCGTAGTGGAGGATTTCGATGCCTATTTCGAAATTCACGGCGATCCGCAAACCAACAAGTTCAATCCCGCAGGCGTGCCGGACAAGGACAAGGCGCTTGCCGCGCTCGCTGCCTATGTCGCCGATTGGCGGGAACCGGGTTTCGGCTATTGGGCCGTTTCGACGCGAGAAGCTTCCAGCCTCATCGTCGGATTCGGCGGTGTGCGGCGGAAGGAATTCGCGGATGGTCCCGCGCTCAATCTGTATTTCCGGTTCCGGCCTTCCGCCTGGGGACAGGGGTTCGCCACGGAACTCGCTGCTGCGGCGCTCGAGTTCGCTTTCCGCGATTTGGGCGAACCGCGTGTGCTGGCGTCGACGCGCGCGAACAATCTGCCGTCGCAAAAGACCCTCACGCGTGCGGGGTTCGGGCAGATCGGCCAAATCGATGACGTAAAAGGGGGAACTCCCAGTCTTCTTTTTCAAATCCGCGCCGAAGATTTCGCGAGCCGCCGGGCATGATAGGATAAGGCATGGCACAGACCGAACTTTTCGCGCGGGGTGCGCTCTCGGTGATCGACTACGCCTGCGAGGCGGGGCCGCAGACGCGGCCTTTTGTCGAATGCCACGCGCGCCATTCGATTTCCTATGTGCGCCGGGGGAGCTTCGCAGTGGAGTCGCGCGGGCGGACGTTCGACTTGGTGGCCGGTTCGCTGTTCGTGGGCCATCCCGGCGACGATTATGTCTGCACCCATGACCATTATATCTGCGGCGACGAATGCCTGTCCGTTCAGTTCGAACCGGAATTGGCCGAGACCATCGTCGATCGCGCCGATCTTTGGCGCGGCGTCGGCATCCCGCCGCTCGCGGAGATGATGGTGTTGGGCGAACTGACACAATCCGTCGCGCGCGGCGACAGCGATATCGGAATAGACGAAGCCGCGCTGGCATTCGCCGCGCGGTTCGCGGGAACGGTGATCGGCAAGACGCGCGAGAGGATTTCCGCCCAGATGCGCGAACGCCGCCGGGCCGTCGATGCCGCCGCGTGGATTGAAGCGCATTCGACGGAAGATATCGACCTGGCGCGGGTGGCGAAGCGCAGCGGCATCAGCGCCTTTCACTTCCTGCGCGTGTTCGCGAATGTGCTGGGCGTGACGCCGCACCAATATCTTGTCCGCGCGCGCCTGAAACATGCGGCGCGTCTGCTGGCCGGCGAAGAACGGGCCGTTACCGACATCGCGCTCGATGTCGGCTTTGCCGACCTGTCCAATTTCGTGCGCAGCTTCCGCCGCGCCGCAGGCGTCTCGCCGCGCGAATTCCGCAAGGCGGCGCGAGGCGACCGCAAGATTCTCCAAGATCGGATTGCCGCCACCGCTGCATGATCGTGCTCCTACATTGGAGACGATCATGGCGTCCATCCTTATCGAAATATCCGTCGCCGTGCCGCCGGAAAAGGCCTGGGCCGCGTTTCGCGACGTCGGCGCCGTCCACGCGCGGCTCGTGCGGGGATTCGTGACCGACTGCAAGCTGGAAAAAGGCGCCCGCATCGTCACCTACGCCAACGGCGTTGTGGCGAAGGAACTGATCGTCGACATCGATGATGCCGGCCGCCGCCTTGCCTATGCGGTTTCCGGAAGCCCGCGCCTGGCGCATCACAACGCGTCATTTCAGGTGATGACGGAAGGCAGCGGCTCGCGCATCGTCTGGCGAGCCGACATTTTGCCGGACAGCGCCGAGCCGACCATCCGCGGGATGATGGAGCAGGGCTCGGTTACGATGAAGAAAACGTTCGAGACCGCTTAGCTGTAGCGGAACTCCTTGCCGGTGAGGTCGATCAGCGGCAGTTCGACCTTTTCGCGCCAGTAGTCCTGCGTGTGCTGCCACTCCGGTTTCTCGCCGCGCCTGGGCAGAAGATGCATGCTGCGCATGAGATAGCCGGGATTGAAGTTCTCCTCGTCGATCCAGGGCAGGAGTTTCATGTTCTTGTCCTCGGGGCGCAGCGCGACTTCGACCTTCTTCTTGCCGGTCTTTGTCATGTGGTTGAGAAGCCGGCAGACGAAATCGGCAATGATGTCCACGCGCAACGTCCAGCTCGCGCGGAAATAGCCGAAGATCCAAACCATGTTCGGAATGCCGGTGAACATCTTGCCGCGATAGGTGACGGTCTGCGAGAAATCGACCGGCTTGCCGTCCACGATGAAGGCGATATCGCCCAGGACGCTGAGATTAAATCCGGTGGCGGTGATGATGATGTCGGCCTCGAGCGCCTTGCCGGATTTGAGCAGGATGCCCTTCTCGGTGAAGCACTCGATCTCGTCCGTCACCATCGACGCCTTGCCCGAGGCGATGCCCTGGAAGAGATCGCCTTCCGGCACGAAGGCGATACGCTGGCGCCACGGCCGGTAGCGCGGCGTGAAATGGGTTTCGATGTCGTAGTCGGGCCCAAGATAGGCGCGCACGCCGGCGAGCAGTTCCTGCTTGACCGCTTCCGGCTCCTCGAAGGAGCGGCGGGTAAAGGCTTCCTGATCGAACAGAACTTTGCGCCGCGTGATTTCGTGGATCCAGTTCTCGTCGATCTCGAGCTGGCGCAACTGGTCGGCCAGCTCGTTGGCGTTGCGCGCAGGGATGAAATAGGTGGGCGAGCGCTGCAGCACCGTGACGTGCGCGCAGTCAGCGGCGATGGCAGGAACAACTGTCGCTGTTGTGGCGCCCGAGCCGATGACGATGACGTTCTTGCCCTTGTAGTCGAGATCCTCAGGCCAGGTCTGCGGATGGACGATCCGGCCCTTGAACTTGTCCATGCCTTTCCAGTGCGGTGTGTAGCCTTCGGCATGGCGGTAATAGCCCTGGCACATCCACAGGAAATTCGCCGTGAAGCGCACGGGTTCGCCTGTGTCGGTGCGTTCGCCTTCCAGGGCCCACAGATTGTCCTTGCTCGACCATTGCGCGGAATGAATCTTGTGATGATAGCGGATGTGCCGGGCCAGATCGTTCTCTTCGATGACTTCGCCCATATATTTCAGGATCTCGTCGCGGCTTGCGATCGGCGCGCTGGTCCAGGGCTTGAAGCGATAGCCGAAGGTGTAAAGGTCGCTGTCCGAACGGATGCCCGGATAGCGATGCATGAGCCATGTGCCGCCGAAACTCTCCAGGCCTTCCAGAACGACGAAGCTCTTGCCCGGGCATTGCTCCGCCAGATGATAGGCGGCACCGACGCCGGAAATTCCCGCGCCGACGATCAGAACATCGAAATGTTCGGTCTTCGCGATTGCTTGCGGTTCGGGCTTGTCCACGGGCGTTCCTCCCAGTCCTGATTATTTGTCAGTCCGCTCTCCGCAAATGTTCTTGACCCAAATCAATCCCGGCTTTCGTAGCGGCAGCGGACGTTGCGTAAAGGCGAAGAGACGTTTGGCGAAGCAATGCGCACGTGTTTAGTTTCTTCGAACGCTATCGGAGGAAAACATCATGGACTTCTCAATCCCCAAGCACATCACCGAGCTTCTCGGTCAGATCGATGAATTCATCGATCGTGAGATCATGCCGTTGCAGCATCAAGACGATAACGACCGGTTCTTCGATCACCGCCGCGAATGGGCGCGCACCGATTTCGAGCATGGCGGGTTGCCGCGCAAGGAGTGGGAAGATCTGCTGCGCGAGATGCGCAAGCGCGCGGACAAGGCGGGCTTCCTGCGGCTGGCGCTGCCGGAGGAGTTCGGCGGCAGGAATATCGGCAATCTGGCCATGGCGATCATCCGCGAGCATCTGGCGGCGAAGGGGCTTGGGCTTTTCAACGATTTGCAGAACGAATCTTCGGTCGTCGGCAATTTTCCGCAGGTGCTGATGATGCGCGACTTCGGCACGGAAGAGCAGAAGAAAACTGTGCTGCCCGGCATGTTGAACGGAACGGTTCGTCTCGCCTTCGGTTTGACCGAACCCAAGCACGGCTCCGACGCGACGTGGATGGAGACGCGCGCGGTGAAGGACGGAAACGGTTGGCGCATCAATGGCGAGAAGATGTGGAACACGGGCGTTCACGTCGCCTCGCACGACATGGTGTTCTGCCGCACCTCGGGCAACGACGGCGATGCGCGCGGGCTGACCTGCATCATCGTGCCGATGGACGATCCGGGCGTGAAGATCGAAGAATATATGTGGACCTTCAACATGCCGACGGATCACGCGCGCGTGTCGTTCAAGGATGTGTGGGTACCGGATAGCGCGGTATTCGGACCCGTGGATAACGGTCTGGTGCTCGCGCGGCATTTTGTGCATGAGAACCGCATTCGTCAGGCGGCATCCGGTCTTGGCGCGGCGCAGTATTGCATCAACGAGAGCGTGGACTACGCCAATACGCGCAAGCCGTTCGGCAAGCCGCTATCGCGCAACCAGGCGATCCAGTGGCCTCTGGTGGAATTGCAGACCGAAGCGGAAATGCTGCGCTGGCTGATCTATCGCACTGCTTGGGAAATGGATCGCATGACGGGGCCGGAGATCCAGCTTTATCTCTCAGACAAAGTCAGTATGTGCAATTACAAGGGCAATAATCTTGTGTGCAACGCGGCAGACTGGGCAATGCAGGTGCATGGCGGCTGGGGTTATTCGCGCCACAAGCAGTTCGAGCACATCTATCGTCACCATCGCCGCTATCGCATCACCGAAGGCAGCGACCAGATTCAGATTCGCAACGTCGCCGGGCACATGTTCGGTTTCATCGGAAAGAACCAGCGTCGCGATCACTGACAAGGTTTGCGACAAAACTGTTTTGTTTTTGAGCAATGGGACAGGTGCGAAGAGCGCATCTGTCCCATTTGCGCTCAGTCTTTCCCGCAGACGGATTTTCTTCGAAAATCTTTTTATCCGCGCATTGATTTGTGTGGCGCGATTGGTTGTCATGCGCCGCGCGTTGCCGACGCGAATAAAGCGCTTCGCGCATATGAAAAATACATTCGGTGGCTGGGGATTTTGCAGATGGAAACGCAGGCGCTCGGCTTTGTGCTGGAACGGTCGCCACGCCGGCAGCCCCATCTCGAACACTCCATCGAAGAAGTGCAGAAGGCATCCAACCCGCGTGCGCTGTCTCTCATTGAGACATGGGAGAACTTGAAGGCGCGGGGCGGCATGATTGTCGGCCAGCATTTTCCGTCGCGCAAATTCGCAAGCCTGCTCCCGAATGTTCTTCTTCTCGAAAAGCTGGAGCGCGTGCGCGACTTCCGAATCCGCGTCGCAGGTTTTGGGATGCTGTGTTTCTACGGATTTGACCCAAGCGGTCGGCGTCTCGCGGAGCTGTACGGCGGCGAGAAGCACAAGGTGCGTTACGATGCCTTAAGCAGGGTGATACGAGGTCGCCCCAGCCTGTCGTTGTCGCGGCTGTGCCATGACGGCGAGACCGTGCTGCAGCGGGAGATCGTCTGCCTGCCGGTGCTAGCGTCGGACGCGATCACCCCCCTGGTGCTGGTGGCATCCTTCTGGAACCGGCGCTGGCTGAACTGAGCGCGCTAGGTTAGCGTTCGCCGTCAGGACATTCGAGGACGGGTTGTCGAAAATTTTAAACATCGCTCATCGCGGCGGAGCAGGCTTGCGCCCGGAAAACACGCTGGCCGCATTCCGCGATGCGGTGGCACGCGGCGCGGACGGCGCGGAGCTGGATGTGCAGTTGAGCAAGGACGGGCAGGTGGTCGTTTATCACGACTATCGCCTGAAGCCGGAGATCACACGGCTGAACGGGCACTGGCTGACTAGGCCCACGCCGCGCATCAAGGACTTGAAGCACGCGGAACTGGAAAGCTTCGACATCGGCCGCTGCGATCCTCATTCCCCCTATGCGCAGACCCATCCCGGTGTTCGCGCCGAAGATGGTGAGCGCATTCCCACTCTGGCCGCCGTGGTGGCGGTGGCGAAAACGGCGAAGCAGGATTTCTGGCTGCAGGTGGAACTCAAAACTTCCTTCGCCAATCGCGAGGAAGGGGCGGACCCAGTTGTGTTGGCCGACGCTGCTGTTGCAGTGCTGCGCGAAGAGAATTATCTGCATCGCACGATCTTCGTTGGCTTTGATTGGCCCGGGCTGCTGCGTGCGAAGAAACTAGCGCCACAAACGGAATGCTGGTTCACGACCCTGGCGCAAAGCTGGTTCGGCGACGGTCCTGTGCCGCCGGAAGACGATCCGCCGAACGATCAGGTGCTGGCGCTCATGCGCCATTGGGCGAAGACCGGTACATCCCCATGGGCGGGAGGTTTCGACGCTGTGAAGCATGAAGGCTCGATCCTGAAAGCGATCAAGGCGGCGGGCGGTGACGGCTGGTTTCCGCCTTACGGCGACATCAATCCGATGCGCGTGAGTTTCGCGCGCGCGCTGGGCCTGAAAGTCGGCGCATGGACGGTGGACGAACCCGCCGACATGAAACGCATGATCACCGCCGGCCTCGATGCGATCTGCACGGACCGGCCCGATATGCTTGCCCCGCTTCTGAAGTGATCAGCCTTCGGGCAAACCGCGAATACCGGTGATATCGCCCGCCCAATCCAGCGCGGACCTGCACCAGATCTGCTTTCCGGGCGTCAATTGCGCGCGCTGCTTCAAGCCGCCCAGTCTCAGATTGAACAGCGTCGGATTTTCCGGCGCGGCGGAATAAATGGGCGATCCGCAATCGCCGCAGAACGCTTGCGCGCGCTTCGTTCCGCTCTGCGCGGTCTTCACATAGATTTTCGGCGCGCCCCGCAGAACGCGAAAATCGCCGGCCTTGGCCGCCACGCTGGCGCGATAAGGCGAGCCGGAGAAATTCTGGCAATCGGTGCAATGACAGATCGCGGCCGTTGCGGGATCGACTTCCGCCTCATACGCGATCTTCCCGCAATGGCATTGGCCGTCCGCTCTCATGTCACGTGTCCGTTTTGTTGTCGCAATTATCGCCGCAGGGTGGCCATGCGGTCAATTCCGCAAATTGTTACATTGCGTGAACGATGTTCCGTGCGATGAATCACGGCAGACAAGAGGTGAGGGAATTATGCGGACGAGAGATATCGCGTATGAAGCAGACGGCAAGAAACTGACCGGCTACTATGCCGTGGACGAGACGCGCGGCGGCCAGCGGCCCGGCATTCTCGTCTGCCATCAGGGCGGCGGCTTGCGCGATCACGAGAAAGAACGCGCGCAAAAGCTCGCCGAGCTTGGCTATGCGGCGTTTGCGTACGATGTCTATGGCGAGGTTGCGACCACGCCGGACCAGGCGATGACGCTGCTCATGGGACTCATGGCGGATGCAAAGACGTGGCACGCGCGAATGCTGGCGGGGATCGCGCAACTCAAGGCACAGCCGGAAGTCGATACGGCGCGCCTCGGCGCCATCGGCTTCTGCTTCGGTGGCGCGAGTGTTCTGGAGTTGTCGCGCATCACCTC
>JANWJQ010000160.1 GCA_025451875.1 Rhizomicrobium sp. | reverse complement strand
GGACGTCGCGGGGCCGGACAAGATCTACAACGGCGCGGTCGATAACGGCATGGGCGTTTCGTCCGTGCTCGAACTGGCGGAGAAGTTCAAAAGCCAGCCCGCGACGAAGCGCTCGGTCGGTTTCCTGTTCTGGACGATGGAAGAGCAGGGCCTGCTGGGTTCGGAATATTTCGCCGAACATCCGCTCTGGCCGAAGGATCATATCGTGGGCGTGATCAACACCGATGCGAATGGTCCGCAGCCTGTGGCGCATGACATGTCGCTGTCGGGCAACGGCCAGTCGCATCTGGAGGATTATCTGGCGAAGGCGCTGAAGGCACAGGGCCGCGTGGTGTCGCCTGACCCGCAACCGGAGAAGGGCGGCTTCTTCCGTTCCGATCACTTCAGCCTCGCCAAGCAAGGCATTCCCGCGATCAGCCCCGGCGGCGGACAAGACCTCGTGGTGGGTGGCCCTGCGGCGGGCAAGAAGCTCGCGGATGATTACACCGATCACCGCTATCATCAGCCCAGCGACGAATGGAAAGCGGATTGGGATCTCTCCGGTCCGTTGCTGGACCTGAAGGCGCTCTACGCCACCGGCGTCGATCTCGCCAATTCGGACGCGTGGCCGGGTTGGTATGACGGCAGCGAGTTCAAGGCTGCCCGCGACAAGGCAATGGCAGGAAAGAAGCAGAACTAGGAATGCGGAAATCGGCGGCCGGTCAGATAGGCCGGTCGCCGATGATCGTCAGTTGCTTGTCACGCGCGCCGCGAGCGCAGCAACATTGCGGGCCGAACGTTCGATGTGAAGGAGCCTTCGGCGCAGGAACGGCAATGCCGCCGTGTCAGGCAGTTCGCCAAGACCCCGGCGACGCAGATGATCGGGACGTTCCGCACGCGCTTGCCGGTCTTCGGCCAGCGTGTCCAGCACGATACCGCGTGCGGCAGACAATACGACGTCCGTCGATTGGGTATCGAGTTCGCTGGCGCGCGCCAGAAGCGCCGTCCGCACCGAAGCAAGATCCGATGCAAAAAGATAATTGGCGCTCAAAAGCTCATTGAGAGACGCCAGCGCCCGTTTGTCGGCACCGGGCTCGTCCAGCAGCCGCCGCGCGGCGCTGGAGAGCGCGGAAACCGAATCCAGCGCATTGCGGCGGGCGAGGCGATAGGTCTGCTCGACCGGCGCACGCGTCAGCGCCTGTTCGGCGAAGGCGCAATCGCTTTTGATGAGGTTGTTCACCAGTTGCGGGACATTGCGGCGTTCCCAACTCGGCAGCAGGAAACTGAAGCCCGTCGCCAGCGCGGCGCCTATCAGCGTGTCCACGATGCGCTCGAAAAAGAGCGGCTGCGTGCCCGGATACATGAAGTGGATCAGCAGCAAGGCTGAGATCGAGGCCGCCAGCGCGGTGATCCGGTAGTTGACCACGCCAAACGCGTGCGAGATGCCGACAGAGAGGATAACCACGGCCAGCGGCCACTGACCCGGCAGGAAGCGGATCAGCGCGGCGGAGACAATGCAGCCCAGCAACGTCCCCAGCACGCGATCATTCCGGCGTTGCCGCGTGATGCTGTAATTGGCGCGCATGATCAGCGCCGTGGTGAGCAGAATCCATCCGCCATGCACATAGTTCGGAAATAGCATTGTTATGACGTAACCGGCGGTCATCGCCAGGGTCAGCCGGATGGCGTAGCGCATCGTCGGCGAGCTGATCCTGAATTGCGCCAGCAGCACGCGCGGGCTTGTCGTCTCCTGCTGCATGAAGGCGGCGAGATTGAGAACCCGTTTCGCATCCGTCAGCGGCTCGGCCCGGCGGATGACGCTTGCCAGCCTGTCAAGTTGCGCGACCGCGCGGACGAGCTTTGTATGCGTCGAGGAAAAAGCCGCGCGGGCGATTTCCTCCTCGGCATCGGCGGGTGAAGTCTTTGCAAGCCGCGCCATCTCGTCGGCGATGGCGCGAAGCTGCGCGTGATGGTCGATCGCCGCGATGTCATATCGGCGCGCCGCCAGTTCCACGATCAAATTTTCGATGTCGTTGGCAAAATCCGCTGTCAGCGATCGCATGCGCCGCAACAGGTGACGATGCCCGGAGCGGCGCAGGATCTCGATATCCGCATCGCTGGACAGGATCTGCTCGAAGCAATCCACCAGAGAGGTCAGCGCATTGGCATATTGCAGCCGCCGGTTCGTCATGCGGCCCGCATAGATCATGTCGCGTGCGATCTGCAGGTTCTCCGCCAGCACGCCGTTGGCCTCGATGAGGGCGCGCAGGGAGGGCTTCTGTGTCTCCGCGGGATCGAACGCTTCCGCCTTCGCGCGCAGATAATTGGCGAAGGCGCGTAGCGCTTCGCCCAGCACCACGCGGCGATTGCGGCTGTCGAGAAGGGCGCCCATCACCAGCGCCAGCACAGCATAGGCCGCGCCGCCGGCCACGAAGATCGCCGCATGCTCGAGCGCGACGGGTACCGTGTCCTTCTGCCCGGACATGCCCAGCACAAGCGCCAGAACCGCCGCAACGCCGACGCCCAGCGCGCGCCGTCCATAAGCGGAGATCAGCGCCGCGATGAAGCTGAGCGCCGCGACCAGAAGTCCCAGCCCGATCGGGGCGCCGCCACTCAGCGCCGCCAGCAGCGAGATCAGTCCCGTCGCCAGAACGGTTCCCGCGAAGATGGGTGGCTTGATGGAAAACCGGCTGGGCTGATCCACCACCGACGCGCAGACCGCGCCCGTATAGGCCAATACCGTTACGGAAAGTCCGAAGGCGAGGTCGAACCCCACGCCGATCACAGCCATGCAGATCGCCACGGCAATGCCGTTTTCGATATGCAGGCGGAACAGGGCGAGGCCCAGTCGGCGGGAAAACGCGGTGGCAGGCATTTCGATGAGGATTAGCACGGTTTACGACTGCGCCGGAACGCCCTAAAACGCTTGGGAATCAGGCCCCTATCGAAGGGCCGGGGGAGCGCTTTTGTTCAAGAAAATCCTCATCGCCAACCGTGGCGAAATCGCCTGCCGGGTCATCAAGACCGCCCGCAAGATGGGCATCCGAACCGTCGCTGTTTATTCCGACGCCGACCGCGATGCGCTGCATGTCGAGATGGCGGACGAAGCCGTCCACATCGGCCCCGCGCCGTCCGCGCAATCCTATCTCGTCATCGACAAGATCATCGACGCCTGCAAGCAGACCGGCGCAGAAGCGGTGCATCCTGGCTACGGCTTTCTCTCCGAGCGCGAGGCCTTCGCGGAAGCTTTGTCGAAGATCGGCGTCGCCTTCATCGGCCCGAACACCAAAGCCATCGCCGCGATGGGCGACAAGATCGAATCCAAAAAGCTCGCGCTTGCCGCGAAGGTGAACACGGTCCCCGGCTATGTCGGCGAGATCAAGGATGCGGAACACGCCAAGAAGATCGCGGACGAGATCGGCTATCCGGTGATGGTGAAAGCCTCCGCCGGTGGCGGCGGCAAGGGCCTGCGAATTGTTCACAAGGAAAGCGAGCTCGTTCAAGCGATCCAATCCTCGCAGAACGAAGCGAAAGCCAGTTTTGGCGACGATCGTTTGTTCATCGAGAAATTCGTCACCGAGCCGCGCCACATCGAAATCCAGGTGATGGGCGACAAGCACGGCAACGTCCTCTATTTGAACGAGCGCGAATGCTCGATCCAGCGCCGCAACCAGAAGGTCATCGAAGAAGCGCCGTCGCCGTTCCTCGATGCCAAAACGCGCAAGGCGATGGGCGAGCAGGCGGTGATGCTATCCAAGGCCGTCGGCTATGACAGCGCGGGCACGGTTGAGTTCATCGTCGACAAGGACCGCAATTTCTATTTCCTTGAAATGAACACGCGCCTGCAGGTCGAGCATCCGGTGACGGAGCTGACCACCGGCCTCGATCTTGTCGAGCTGATGATCCGTTCGGCGGCGGGCGAGAAACTTCCGCTGGCGCAGAAGGATGTGAAGCTGGACGGCTGGGCCGTCGAAGCGCGCATCTATGCGGAAGATCCCTATCGCGGCTTCCTGCCATCGACCGGCCGTCTGGTGCGCTATCGCCCGCCGGCGGAAGGCACCTTCGGCGACGTCACGGTTCGCAACGATACCGGCGTCTATGAAGGCGGCGAAATCTCCATCTATTACGACCCGATGATTGCCAAGCTTTGCACGCACGCGCCGACGCGCGAGAAGGCGATCGACGCGATGGCCGCGGCGCTGGACGAATTCCGCATCGAAGGCATCAACCACAATATCGCGTTCCTGACCGCGATCATGCACAACGCCAAATTCCGTTCGGGCAAGATCACCACCGCCTTTATCGCGGAGGAATACCCCGACGGTTTCCATGGCCGCGCGATGGACAAGGCGATCGAGCATCGTTTCATCGCCGCCGCCGTGGCCGCCAAGCTGATGCGCACGGGCCGGGCAGCACGCATTTCCGGAACGCTCAATGGTGCGCATCGCGCGTCGGATGAATTCACCGTTTCCATCGGCCACAAAAGCCACGCCATCACCGGCGCACATTTGAAAGACGGTACGGTCCGCCTCAACATCGACGGTGAAGCCTATTCTGCCGGCGTGGAATGGCGTGTCGGCGAGCCTGTCATGCATCTGCGCGAGAAGGACGGCGGTTTTGCCGTGCAGATCGCCCGCCTCGCTGGGAGTTATCGCCTGCGCCAGGGCGGCGCGGCGGCGACGCTGATCGTGCGCACGCCATTTGCCGCCGAGCTTGCCGCGCTCATGCCGGTAAAGCTTGCCGCTGACACTTCCAAATTCCTGCTCTGCCCGATGCCGGGACTTGTCGTCTCGGTGAACGTGCAGGAGGGGCAGGAGGTGAAGGCCGGGGAGTCGCTGGCGGTGGTTGAAGCGATGAAGATGGAAAACGTCCTCACCGCCGAGCGCGACGGCAAGATCAAGAAGGTCAACGCCAAGAAGGGCGACAGCCTGGCGCTGGACGACGTGATCCTGGAATTCGCCTAGTTGAACGTCTTCCGGATTTCCACGTAGAGGCGCGGCTGCGACTTGATGCGCCGCTCGTCGATTTCCGTCAGCGGCGCGATATCGCGCGGCCCGGCATAATTGTAGAACGTGTTCTCGTATTCAAAGCGCGCGAGATTATCCAGCTCCAGGCGCAGGCTCCATTCCGTCGTGGGTTTGTAGATCCACGCCACGGATACCAGCGCCGGCGGAATGCGGCGATGGCGCACTTCCGTCAGATGATAATAGTGCTCATCCCAACCGTTGAAGTAGTCGATCTCCCAGGTTGATTTGAGGCTGGGAATATCCTGCGTCAGCGTGAACTCGATATCCTGCGGCCGCACGGACTGATTGCCTGACAGGCCCGGCGAGATGAAGCGCTCCTTGCCCGTGACCGGATCCTTCACGCGGGTGCGGCGGAAGATGTTGGTGGATTTCAGCAGGCCGTTTTCGAGGCCCAGCCAATCCAGCGGCAGGGTCAATTCAACATCCAGCTGGTCGAGCTTGCCGATGCCGATATTGCCCGGCGCGTCGAAGGTGCCCGCGGCGCTCGTCACCGGAACATTGTCGACCACATCCTTGATCTGGTCGTGCATCAGGCTGACGACCAACGCGCCTTTGTCCCAGAAGTGGCGCTCCCATGAGAATTCGTATTGCGTGTGCTGATCGGGTTTGAGGTCGGGATTGCCGCCCTGAACGCCGTTGCCGCCCAGGCTGCTGGTGGCGATGAAGTTTCCGAAATCGAGCTGGCCAACGACGCGCTCGTACCGCAAGCGAAACTGGGTCTGCTTATCGAAGCTCCATGTCAGCACGGCGCGAGGCTTTGGGTAAAAGAAGGAACGGCTCTGATCGCTGTCGCCAGTTTCGCTGATCTTCGAATATTCGAAGCGGGCACCGGCTTCGAGCAGCCAGTCGGGATCGAACTTCCAGGTTCCCTGCGCGAACGCCTCGCCGCGCTTTTCCTCCACGCGGGCGTTCGCGGAGGGCAGGGGGATTGCGACGCCGTTTTCGGCATAGCTGCTGATGCCGTCCAGGAAATTGTAAGCGCCTTCGAGGCCGCCCTCCAGCATCAGAGACTTCGTCGCGGGATAACGTAGCGTGGCGCGCGCGATGGTTTCGCCGGTATCGTTGCGGGAGTGAAAATCCTGATCCAGAGCCGGTGTATCCGACAGATTGTGATCGGTGTCGCGCTCGAGCCGCTGCAGCACCAGCGTTTCAAGTTGCGTTCCGCCGACCTTGCCGTCCCAGTGCAAGCCGAGTTCGCCCGTGTGGCTCGTTGTATGATCGCCAATGAGCTGCGTGCCGGTCGGGAAGTAGTAGTCGAGCGTGGAGAAGAACGGGCTGTCCTGCAGCAGCAGGTTCGCCTTGAACTGGCCGTCGAACAGCGGAACCGTTGCCGCGCCGGTGAAGGATGTGCCTGCGCCGCGACCGCTCGAATGCGCGCCGACCGTTTGCGTGGCGCCGGTCGCGACATCGGTCGTCGAATAAGTGCCCTTGCCGACAGAGTCGTCGAAGTTTCCGAAACGCTTGAGGGACGCTTCGTACGTGCTGTCGCCGGAATGTTGGGTGTATTGCACGCTGAGATCCGGGATGGAGTGGTGATCGTTCAGCCAGAAATTGTCATCGACCTGCGCGATGATCTGCGTTGAATCGGCTTTCTTGAGGATGACGTTGGCAATAACGGTCTGCCCTTGCATGTCGATGCCCTGGGTGCCGCCGCGGATCACCTCGATGCGGTCCACGTTCGACGCGGGAATGCGGTTGAGGACGGACTGAAGGTCATCGCTTTTCGAGGTCGGGCGCTGGCCGTCGATCACGACGTTGCCCGCCGTGCCGGCGAAGCCGCGTTCAGTGTTGCCGTCGTCGAAGGTGAAGGCGGGAAGCCGCTGGATCATGTCGTAAGCGGTGTTGGGGCGGGCGTCGGCGAAATAGGTCGACTGATAGACCAGCACGTTCTCCTGTGCGTCCTCGGCATAAGCGGCCGGAACGAAGGCGCACGCCAACAACGTGGCGGCCATCAATCTACGTCTGATCTGCACTGGAACCCCGTTTACGCAAACTCTTGAATCTAAATGGTTTGTGCTTCGCTAATCGCACAATGCGCTCCAAACGCATGGCTGCTCTGTTTCCGTGGTCTGGCTACTGAACACAAGCAGCGACGCATCAATTTGCCGTGGGACCGATTAATCCTTGGTGGCTTTTCCGGATCAGGCCCACTGCCGTCTCATAGGCAAGGTCATGCCGGCATCGCATCGGTCAGGGCGAAGATGCGGCCCGTGGTGAGTTCGGGAAGCTCATACGTGAACCGCCACATGTTGGTGTAGTGGCCGCCGCCATTGCCGCGAAGATCGAAGATGATTGCGCAGGGCGGAATCGCTTTCTTCCACGCGGAGAAACCGCCATGATCCCGGCGCAAATCATCTGCTGCGACGCAATATGAACGACAAGACCGAAATCTCGACCTTCCGCGTCCGCGTCGAGGGCTTTGTGCAGGCTGTGGGCTATCGCAACTTCACCATCGAGGAAGCCAGGAAGCACGGCATCGACGGCTGGGTGCGCAACCGCGCCAATGGCGACGTGGAAATGCTCGTCCATGGCGAGGAGAACGCCGTAAACGCTTTCATCACGGCCTGCACGCGCGGCCCCGAAGGCTCACGGGTGAAAAGCATCGATCTGGAGAAGGCGGAGCCGCCGGAAGAAAAAGGCTTCAACCGGCGGCCTTCGCTCTAGATCACGCGCGGCGGCGGAAGAGTTCGCGGAACACCGAGACCGCGAAGATCAGCGCGCCGAAGGCGACGATGCCTTCGCCGGCGGACATCATCGGAACCCATGCGGGATCGTTGCCGCCGTTCAAGAACATGATGAGCGCCGGGATCATCACCAGGATACCGATGGTGGAGACGATGAAGTTCAGCCATGCCAGTCGCATGACGATGGTCTCGCGTTCCAGCGCGTAGAACGTGCCGTAGAGCGCCATCGACGCCCAGCCGACGAGATTGAGATGCGCATGCGCCTGCGCGAGCGTCATGTTGTGGGTGGCGCCCATATGCATGCCCAGAAACATACCGCCCAGGACACAAAGAATTCCGACCGCAAAGAATGCGGCTGATACACGTGGCATTTGATTTCTCCCCAAAAAAAAGTCCCCAGCGAACTTCAATAATTTGTCAGCGGCCCGGTTCAACCGGTCCGAAGACCTCTTCAAACGCAATCTTCATGGCGACATCCACATCCGCCATCGAAACCAGAATTCCCAGATCGGCAAGGCTGGTCACGCCATATTGCGTGATTCCGCAGGGCACGATGCCCGTGAAATGCGACAGATCCGGATCGACGTTGAACGACACGCCGTGAAACGTCACCCAACGGCGCACGCGCACGCCGAGCGCTGCAATTTTATCTTCGCGGTTTCCGCGCACCACCCAGATGCCGACGCGGCCTTCGCGCCGCTCGCCTTTCACATTGAAGTGGGCGAGCGTGCGGATCAGCCACTCTTCGAGATCGTGCACATATTTGCGCACGTCGGGTTTTCGGCGCTTCAGGTCGAGCATCACGTAACCCACGCGCTGGCCCGGCCCATGATAGGTGAACTGTCCGCCGCGTCCGGTTTTGAAAACCGGAAAGCGGGCGTCGAGAAGGTCTTCTTCCTTCGCACTGGTGCCGGCGGTGTAGATCGGCGGATGCTCGACCAGCCAGACCATCTCGTCGGCTTTGCCCGCCGCGATCGCTTCGGCGCGTTCCTCCATGAACGACACCGCCTCCGGATAGGCCAGCAGGCCGGGGCGCACGCGCCATTCGGGGCGGGCTAAGGTCGGGGTGAGGGTCAGGGTCAGGGCATCTGTCATTAAGGAGTCCGAAACCATAACGCGGGAGGATCGTGGGATCACCCGAGAGGCACACCGCTCAAATGTCCCCCAATATCCAAGGCGTCAAGGTCGAGATTTCCGTGGTTCTGGGCCGCTCGGTCATTCCGATGCACCAGCTGCTCCGCATGGGCCGCGGCGCCGTCATCGAGCTGGATTCCAAGCAGGACGATCCGGTCACGATCCTTGCGAACGACAAGCCCGTGGCGAAGGGCGAAATCATCCTGCAAGGCGACAAGATCGGCGTTTCCGTGACCTCACTCCTGCGCGGACAGCAGTAATACACGAATCTGGTGTAGATATTTCTATTCCACGGCCAATCCTTGCAATATAGCCGGGTGCCGCGTATCTCTCTGTAGAACCGCTATTGTGCGGGGACAGGAGATGCAGCCTTGCTCCCCATCGTTCTCAACCAGGATGCCATTTCGGTCGGATTGATCGGTGCGGGCGACGCATTGGCGCGCCGGCAGGCCATGCTGGCTGAAGCCGGCATTGTCCCAATCCCGGTTTCCCCAAACATGCCGCTCGACGGGTTGAACGTGCTGTTCGTCGCCGGTCTGGACCGCGATCTGTCCGAACAACTGGCGCACCGCGCGCGCGGGCAGGGCATTCTCGTCAACGTCGAGGACGTTCCGGATCTCTGCGACTTCCATGTTCCGGCCGCGATACGCCGTGGCGATCTGGTTCTCACCGTATCGACCGGTGGTCAGTCGCCGGGCCTCGCAAAACTCATCCGCGAATGGCTGGAGCGAAAGCTCGGCTTCGAATGGAACGCGCGCCTGAAGGAAATGGCGGGCGTGCGCGCGCAATGGCGCGAGCAGGGTCACGCGCCATCCGAAGTTTCGCGCCGCACGCGCGATTTCGTGCGCGAGCGGGATTGGCTCTCATGACGGCAGCGGTTTCCATTATCGACCGTTCGCGCGGGATTGCGCCGCGCGCCTTCGACCGCACGGATGCGGCAACGAAAGATCCTGTCATTGCAGCCAAACTCGCGCAGCTTCGCGAAAAGGCCAAGGGCCGCGACGCGCTGGGCATTCTGCGGCTGGCGCTGGAGGAATTTCCCGGACAGACGACTGTCGTGTCGTCCTTCGGCTCCGAATCCGTGGTGCTTCTGCACCTGATCGCGCAGATTGATCCTTCCACGCCGATCCTCTTTCTCAATACGGGCAAGCTGTTCGGCGAAACGCTGCGCTATCGCGACCGCCTGCAGGACGAACTTGGCCTCATCGATATCCGTTCGATTGGTCCGCACCCGGACGATCGCGCCCAATACGATCCCGAAGGCACGCTGTGGTCGAAGAGCACCGACGCCTGCTGCAACTTCCGCAAGGTCGTGCCGCTGCGCCGCGCGCTCGAAGGCTTCTCGGCGCAGATCACCGGCCGCAAGAAATTCCAGACCAACGCGCGCGCCGCGATGGAGCCGGTCGAATATTTTGAAGGCCGCTTCCGCTTCAATCCGCTGGCCGATTGGACCCTTGCGGATATCGAAACCTACGAGGCCGAGCACAACCTGCCGCGCCATCCGCTGGTGGAGGACGGCTATCCGTCCATCGGCTGCATCCCCTGCACCCGCCGCGTGGCGGCGGGCGAGTCGTACCGGGACGGCCGCTGGGCCGGGCTCGATAAGGACGAATGCGGCATCCACACCGGCGTCGATGGGGACGGCATCTAAAATTACAGCATTTTCAGGCTGATGAGCGACGAGACGCCGCCGCGTCCCGCGATTGATCCGCGTCCCGCGATGTGAATACTGAATAATATGTACTGGGATTTAGGGTTGGCGTTCCTGTGAAAAAAGCTCCCTCGACGCTCGCGGAATTGGTCGCGCCGCTTTCGGAGGAGGCCTTCATGACGCTCCTGCGGGAGCGCAAGCTGACCTTCCTGCGCGGCGTGGGCGCGGATCGTTATTCCTCCCTGATGAACTGGAATCTGCTGGTCCGGATGATCGAGGACGGCCAGCACCCGCCAAGCCTCGCCGAATTTCGCCTCATCAAGGAAGGGCAGATACCGCCGCCGGACCGTTGGCTGAAGAAGAAGCCATCCGGCGAGGGGAATATGGTGGACGTCCCCCGCTTCATGGCGTTCATGGATCACGGTTTCAGCCTCTCGGTCACGCGCATCAATGATTACGCGCCGCATCTGAAAGTCCTCACCGACAGCATCCGGTCGACATTGCGCGAACAGATCAAAGTCGGCGCGATCGTGACCACCGGCACGGGCGGCGCGTTCCGGCTTCACTACGATCCGGAAGATCTCATCATCCTTCAGGTCGAAGGCCGCAAGCGCTGGAAGATCTTCGGGCCGCCCGTCATCAATCCCATCGTTGGCGCACCGGCGCCTGCAGCGCCGCCGGAAGACACGCTCTTGTTCGACGAAGTTCTGGAGCCCGGCGATTTCCTGTTCCTTCCGGCGGGCAACTGGCATCGCTGCGAGAATGCCTCAGACCGTTCGCTCCATCTTGGAATCTTCTTCCAGCCGCCGAACGGCCTGGACGTGATCAAATCGATCACGTCGCAGCTTCTGTCGGATGACGAACTTCGGTTGCCTTTGACCCGGCTGGATGACGCATCGAATCTTTCGGTCTTCGAAACCGACATCAAAGCCCGCGCCATCGAGCGCATCCGCAAGCTCGACCTGAGCGAGTTCTTTTCGGTCTTTGAACGCCAATAGGCGCTTGGTGCTGTTTTCCGAGCCAACCTTCGCCCGCGGGCTGGGAATCGGTCTTTTCCGCCCGGTTTCCGGGCTTCCCAAGCCGCAGAGGCTTTGCTAAACCCCCGCTTCCTCAAATGCGGTCGTGGCGGAATTGGTAGACGCACTACCTTGAGGTGGTAGCGCCGCAAGGCGTGGAAGTTCGAGTCTTCTCGACCGCACCATCCTGTTTTCGGCAGGATCACTGAACCCGGACATCGTGCGTGGTGTACACCGCGATGATCTGGTTCCCGACATTCACAAACACCGGCCAGCCCGGCTCGTTTGTCTTCGCCCACTTCTTGAGCGTCGAGTAATAGGGCTCCTTGCGCCAGGCCGAAGGCGTCTCCGGATCGACATAGACGACGACGCGCGATTTTTCTGCGTTGATCACCAATCCGCTTTCGCTCGGCTTCCAGGAGGCTTCCAGCGCTTCATCGACAAGATAGCGGCACGAATAGGCGCGGCATGATTCCGGCCGCAGCGGATGAACGGTGCAGCCTTTGCCGATATCACAGTGATTGCACCAGACGTTCTGAGGTTTTTGCAGGCTGACCACGCCCAGCAGCTTGCAGCACAAAGTACACCCGTCGCAGCTACGCATGCGCAGTCCCCCGAACTCGCAAAATGGTTTTGGGATCGGCACCCATCTCCATTTTTTCTGAGAACTATGGTCAGTGCGAAGCGCGTAATAAGCTATTCACGGCTGCGTCAGCAGGATCACAAGCGCGAGAGATGCGAGTGATGCAAAAACCGGAAGCGAATTTGCGCGATAGGTGCATGGCTTGGTTCGAGGTGGGCACACAAACTACAAAGTGGCATCGTTGATTGTCGTGGGCACTGATACCCGCGGATCGAATCCCGCATGTGAAGTTGTGTGTCCGAGGGACTCTCGATCCTTGGAATGTTGATCGCCGAAGCCCCTGTTTTGGGAATCAAATTCCCTGAAAAAGCCGGTGATCTGGCCGAAGGTTACCGGAATTGCCGTTGCATGGGCCGGGGTGTATCCCATCCTGAGCCGCCGCCCCCCTCCAAGGACCCCACCGGTTCGCGATGATCCCCAACGAATATCCTTCCCTGAACTACGATCTCGGCGACACGGCGGACATGCTGCGGGACACCGTGCGCAGCTTCACCTCGGACAACATCGCGCCCATCGCCGATGAGATCGACAAGTCGAACGTCTTTCCGCGGCACCTTTGGCCCAAGATGGGCGAGTTGGGTTTGCTCGGTATCACGGTGGAGGAAGAACTCGGCGGCACGGGCCTCGGATATCTCGAGCACGTCATCGCGATGGAAGAGATTTCGCGCGGCAGCGCCTCCATCGG
>JANWJQ010000159.1 GCA_025451875.1 Rhizomicrobium sp. | reverse complement strand
GGCTTCTTCCATCGCGGCGATGACAACCGCCTTCTCGATGTTCTTGTCGCGGGCAACAGCGTCCGCGATCTGCAGCAATTCTGTTCTGTTGGCGGCAATAGCGGCCATGGTCGTCGTCTCCTAGTTATCCGTTGCGCTTTTGCGCGCCTTGAGATCTTCCGCGATAAGTTTGTCTGTCAGAACCAGTTTGGCTTCCGCAATGGCGCGGAAGGGAAATTTGAAACGGCTGCCGTCGGCTTCCAGCATCACGTCGTTGCCGTCGAGGCCGAGCAGCATGCCCTTGAACTTCTTGCGGCCGGCCTCATTGGCATTGACGAGTTCGATCTTGGCTTCGTGACCGGACCAGCGCGCGAAATCGGACTGGCGCGTCAGGGGGCGGTCGATGCCCGGTGATGACACTTCCAGATCATAATCGCCTTC
Organism: Rhizomicrobium sp.; assembly: GCA_025451875.1. Lineage (GTDB taxonomy): Bacteria > Pseudomonadota > Alphaproteobacteria > Micropepsales > Micropepsaceae > Rhizomicrobium. Next base: position 15,740 of record JANWJQ010000159.1, on the reverse strand, counting down.
GATCGGGTCTTCGGCTTCGAGGAATTCGGAGAGCGCGCGGGAAAGCTTCGCGCAATCGTCCACATTCATCGTGCCGTCCGGGCGTTCGGCCATGATCTGCAGCGTCTTGGATTTGCCGGCGAGCAGGCGCAAACGCACGAGCTTGTAACCCGCGGCTTCCACCGCGGGCTCAATAATCGGCTGCAATTGCGACATCTGCGAGATAATGGGCGCGTCTCCAAATACAAAAGCTTTCCCCGCGCGGCGATCCTTTCGGACCGCCACACAACAGTAAGTTCTGTTGTCTGGGATGGCCGGGGATATACCCCTCGAAACCCATGATTACAAGGTCAGACCCGGCAAAACCGCAGGAAAGCCGGGATTCCGTGGAGTTGCTTGGCCTCGTAGCGGGTCTGCGGCCAGTCGGCGGGGCGCTGATGCCAATCGGCAGCGCGTGTCGCCATCAATTTAAAAGAAGGATGGGCCATCAGGATTTCCAGCGTGAACTCCAGAAGCGGCGCGTCATCGCTGCCGAAACGCAATTCCGCTCCGGACTTCATCACGCGGGCGAGCTGTTCCAGCATTTCGGTTTGGAGGAAGCGGCGCTTGTGATGGCGCAGCTTGGGCCACGGATCGGGAAAGAGCACGAACACGCGGCCGAGCGATGAAACCGGCAGCGCAGAGATGATGTCGCGCGCGTCGTCCATATAGAGACGGATATTCGGCGCGGGCTCGTCTTCGATTTTCGACAACACCTTGGCGACGCCGTTCACGAAGGGCTCGGCGCCTATTAATCCGACACGCGGATGGTTTATCGCCTGCCAATGCAGATGCTCGCCCGCGCCGAAACCGACTTCGAGCCAGACATCATCGACATCGCTGAAGTACGAACGTGGGTCCGCGCCTTCGCGCAGTTGCGGCGTCAGCTTCGGCAGCAGCGTTTCGAGCAGATGCTCCTGGCGGATGGAAAGGGCCGGGCCTTTCCGCCGTCCATAGAGCTTGCGGCGATGACGTTCGGCGTGTTCGCCGCTCACATCAGAACGCGCGCTTGAGTTGATCCGCGAGATCAGTCTTTTCCCAGGAGAAGCCGCCTTCCGCATCCGGCTCGCGACCGAAATGGCCATAGGCGGAGGTGCGCGCGTAGATCGGCTTGTTGAGGCCCAGATGCTCGCGGATGTTGCGCGGCTTCAGGCTCATGAGTTGCGGCAACACCGTTTCCAGCTTCGCCTCATCGACTTTGCCGGTGCCGTGCAGATCGACATAGACGGACAAAGGTTCGGCAACACCGATGGCGTAGGAAATCTGGATCGTGCAGCGATCCGCGAGGCCCGCGGCCACGACGTTCTTCGCCAGATAGCGCGCAGCATAAGCGGCCGAGCGGTCCACCTTGGTGGAGTCCTTGCCGGAGAATGCGCCGCCGCCATGCGGAGCCGCGCCGCCGTAAGTGTCCACGATGATCTTGCGGCCGGTGAGGCCGCAATCGCCATCCGGTCCGCCGATCACGAAAGAGCCGGTCGGGTTGATGTGCCAGATCGTCTTGTCGTTGATCCATGCCGCCGGCAGCGCCTGACGGATGTAGGGCTCGACGATCTTGCGGATGTCGTTCGACGTCTGGTCTTCGCTGGTGTGCTGGGTGGACAACACGATCTGTGTCGCTTCCACCGGCTTGCCGTTTTCGTAGCGCAGCGTGACCTGGCTCTTCGCATCCGGCTGCAAGGTCGGCTCCTTGCCGGCATGGCGCGCATCGGCGAGCAGCTTCAAAATCTTGTGGCTGTAATAGAGCGGCGCCGGCATGAGCGCCGGAGTCTCGGTGCAGGCATAGCCGAACATGATGCCCTGATCGCCCGCGCCTTCATCCTTGTTGCCCGAAGCATCGACGCCCTGCGCGATATGCGCGGACTGCGCGTGCAGCAGCACTTCGACCTGCGCGGTCTTCCAGTGGAAGCCTTCCTGCTCGTAACCGATATCTTTGATCGCCTGACGCGCGACTTCCTCGATCTGCGCGGGGCCGACCGATTTGGGGCCGCGCGTTTCACCCGCGATGATCACGCGGTTGGTGGTGCACATCGTCTCACACGCCGCGCGTATATCCCACGGGCTCATGCCGACCTTGGGGCCTTCGCGGAAGAACAGATCCACCACTTCGTCGGAGATGCGGTCGCTGACCTTATCCGGATGGCCTTCGGAAACGCTCTCGCTGGTGAAGAGATAGTTCTGCCGCATCACCGAACCCTTTGTTCTGGAAGAAAAGCGGCGGACTTTTTGCAAGGAATTGCCGGGGGGTCAACTGGAAGTACGCCCAGCCCGCCAAACCGGCCCCAAATCTGTCGAAACCGGCCAGTACAGCCAGAACCCGCCCCACCTATAGAATAAAGCGTGACAGATCCTGATCCTTGGCGAGGTCTTCCACGCGGTCTTTTACGTAGATCGCGTCGATCTTCAGGCTGGTGTTGGAATTGTCCGTCGCGGTGAAACTGATCTCGTCCAGCACGCGTTCCATCACCGTATGCAACCGGCGCGCGCCGATGTTTTCGACGGTGGCGTTCACCTGCGCGGCGATGTCTGCGATGGCCTCGATGCCGTCATCGGTGAATTCCAGGGTCACGCCTTCGGTGCCCATCAGCGCAACATATTGCTTGATGAGGCTGGCCTCGGGTTCGGTGAGGATGCGGCGGAAATCCTCGCGGGACAGCGCTTTCAACTCGACGCGGATCGGCAAGCGGCCCTGCAGTTCCGGCAACAGGTCCGACGGCTTGGCGGTGTGGAATGCGCCGGACGCGATGAAGAGAATGTGATCGGTCTTCACCGGGCCATGCTTGGTCGCAACGGTCGTGCCTTCGATCAGCGGCAGAAGATCGCGCTGCACGCCTTCGCGGGAGACATCGCCGCCGCCGCGCATTTCGGAGCGCGCGCAGATCTTGTCGATCTCATCGAGAAAGACGATGCCGTTCTGCTCGACGCTTTCGATGGCGTCTCGAACGATGGAATCGTTGTCGAGCAGCTTGTCGGCTTCTTCCTGCACCAGCGGGCCGTGTGCTTCGGCGACGGTCATGCGGCGCGGCTTGGACTTGCCGCCGAAGGCTTTGCCGAAGATGTCCCCCAGCCCCACCATGCTGATCTGCGCATTGGGCATGCCGGGAATCTCGAAGGACGGCATGCCGCCGGCGTCCTTCATCTCGATCTCGACTTCCTTGTCGTTGAGCTCGCCATTGCGCAGCCGCGTGCGAAACGTCTCGCGCGTGGAGGCGCTGGAAGCGGGACCGACCAGCGCATCCAGCACACGTTCTTCGGCGCGCGCTTCGGCCTGCGCCTCGACATCGCGGCGCTTTTTCTCGCGGATCTGGCCGATGGCGATCTCGACAAGATCGCGCGCAATCTGATCGACATCGCGGCCGACATAACCCACTTCGGTGAACTTGGTCGCTTCCACTTTCAGAAACGGCGCTTCGGCCAGTTTCGCGAGGCGGCGTGAAATTTCGGTTTTGCCGACGCCCGTCGGGCCGATCATCAGAATATTTTTCGGCAGCACTTCCTCGCGCAGTTCCGGCGGAAGCTGCTGCCGGCGCCAGCGGTTGCGCAGCGCAATCGCGACGGCGCGCTTGGCGTCATGCTGGCCGACGATGAAGCGGTCGAGCTCGGAAACAATTTCGCGCGGTGTGAAGAACGACGTCATGCGGACTCAAGACTCTCGATGATGATGTTGCCATTGGTGTAGATGCAGATGTCGGCGGCGATGCGCATGGCGCGCATGGCGATGTCTTCCGCGCTGGCGCCGCTGTCGATCAGCGCCTTGGCGGCGGAGAGCGCGTAAGGCCCGCCGGAGCCGATGCCGATCAAGCCGTCTTCCGGCTCCACCACGTCGCCGGTGCCCGACAGAATAAGAGAGGTCTTGGCGTCGGCCACCGCCATCATGGCTTCGAGGCGGCGCAGATAACGGTCGGTGCGCCAGTCCTTCGCCAGTTCCACGCAGGCGCGGGCGAGATTGCCCGGATGCTGCTCCAGCTTGGCCTCCAGCCGCTCGAACAGCGCGAAGGCATCGGCAGTGGCGCCCGCGAAACCGGCGATCACATCGCCCTTCCCCAGCCTGCGCACCTTGCGCGCATTGGCCTTCATGATCGTGGCGCCGAGGGTCACCTGCCCGTCGCCCGCGATGACGACGCGGCCGCCCCTGCGGACCGACAGGATGGTGGTGGAACGCCAGCGTTGATCTTCGGATTTGTTTAGGGTCATTTCCGCTTAATCCATAGGGCTGTTATATGAGGCCCAAGGGACATGAAATAGGCTCGCCAAATGCGCACCGCAACCGTCGAAAGAAAGACGCGGGAAACCGAGATCGCCGTATCGCTGGACCTCGATGGTTCCGGCGAGTGCGACATCGACACCGGCATCGGCTTCCTCGACCACATGCTGGAAAGCTTCGGCCGCCATTCCATGATCGACCTGAAGGTGCGCGCCGACGGCGACACCCATGTCGATTTCCACCACACCACCGAAGACACCGGCATCGTCATCGGCCAGGCGGTGAAAAAGGCGCTGGGCGATTTCGCCGGCATCACCCGCTTCGGCAAGGCGCTGATCCCGATGGACGAAGCCTGCACGCGCGTCGCCATCGATGTGTCCAATCGGCCTTATCTGGTGTGGCGCGTGAGCATACCGAAACCCAAATTGGGCGAGATGGACACCGAGCTTTTCAAGGAATGGTTCCAGGCCTTCGCGCAAAACGCAGGCGTGACCTTGCACATCGAAAATCTCTACGGCGAGAACAGCCACCACATCGTGGAAAGCTGCTTCAAGGGCCTGGCGCGCGCGCTTCGCGAAGCGGTGACGCCGGATGAACGGCTGGAGGGTGGCGTTGCGTCGACCAAGGGCACGCTGAGCGACGAGTAACAGCCGAATTGAATGCTGATTTTCGCAATCGAGACTTGATATATTTGACTGCTATGAACCCAGAGATTTTGAGTCGCGTTTTCAGGGGATGGCGCTTCCTTGGCCTTGCTGGTCTAGGTTTCTTGTTCGCTTTCGCCATTGCGCACTGGATATTTGGCGTCCCCCTGTATGACAGGGATTCAGGACAGGTCGCATCAGAGGCGGAAGCAATATGGCTTCTCGTCATCCTGATAGCGGGCTTTTCTCTCTTTGCCGTTGCAGGGTTCTTGGGTGTGCGCTTTATGCATCGTCGCACCCAAGATAATGTCCACGATCGATAGTGTGTGTAGGTTGATATTTCCCCTCCACCTTTTCCGCCACGCGTGCCTTGCATCGCTTATGAGGGCGTGACCTTGAACGTGGCGGCTGTGACGGAGTGTTTCCGGTTCGGCGTCTTCGATCCGCATCCGCGCGATCTCGGCTTCCCCAGAAGAATCCGTCCCTGCCGCCACGCCCGGTCAGGGCGAGGGCTGAGTTAGAGCTTGTGCATTGGTGTTTCTTTCAAAACAGAAATCTCACGCAGAGGCGCAGAGAAGAGGGTTCACGCGGAGGCGCGGAGCCGCGGAGCCGCGGAGAAGAAAGAAAAGTCGCACGCAAAGACGTAAAGAGAGCGGAGCAGGATGTCTGCTTGGCAGTGCTGCTTTCAAAAAAGGTACTCAACAGGCGCGCGAAGCGCGCCAGACCCATTTCGACAGCGAATTCCCATTGCCCAACACAAGCTCGGCTCTCTTTGCGTCTTTGCGTGCGGTCCTCTTTTGCTTCTTCCTCTGCGTCTCTGCGGCTCTGCGCGAGTCTTTTTCTTCTCCGCGGCTCCGCGCCTCCGCGTGCTAATTTCGATGGCCCAAACGCAGAAAAGCCGCCGCTTTTTCAGCGACGGCTATGGTTCGGGCGCAATTCGAGAATTGGGAGAAATGTACGGGGGTACCGTCACGGTGTCAAGCAAATGTTCTTGTTATGTTCTTAATTAGAAATATTAGGTAACCAACTGCTCTGATTAGGTTATTCTTCGTACTGGTGGAATGGCAGCGGGGACGGTGCTCTCGAACGGCAAAAATATTTCGCCATCGCTGACTCTCTGTCACAATCGTGACGCTGGCGTCATTTTTATTGATTTCTTTGGCCGCCGTCCCCATAGTCTTGATGGAGCTATTCAGACCCCGCGCCCTCCGGAGGATTCCATGGTCCAGATCACCAAAGACAATGCCTATGACGCCGCCGCGCCGGATGATTTTCCCGCGATGCTGGACACCGAGCGTTACGGAAAGCGCTCCACCGCCTTCGACAAGATCATCAGCGCGACCCACGACCATTTCTGGGATCCGCTCGACAAGAAATATATCGACTTTGAAGCGCCCTTCGACATCACCAAGGACACGATCCTGCCGAAGGAATTCTTCGCCATCTTCGCAACACGCATCGGCGATGCGATGAGCGAAGCGCAGAAGATCAAATTCGCGAACGAAGCCGCGCGCTGGCAATTGTCGGCGCTGCTGCATGGCGAACAGGGCGCGCTCGCCCTCTCCGCCTCGCTCTGCCACATCCTCAAGGATCCGGGCGCGCAGGAGTACGCCGCCAACCAGACGCGCGAAGAAGCGCGCCACGTCACCGCCTTCGCCGCTTACATCAAGCAGCGCTGGGGCACGCCGCTGCCTTGCGGCGCCACCTTGCAGAATCTGCTGAGTGAAATGGTCGGCGCGCCGGAAGTCTATAAAAAGATCGTCGGCATGCAGATGCTGGTCGAGGGCCTCGCCATGGGCGCCTTCGCGACGCTCTACCAGAAGAGCAACGATCCGCTCTTGGTGAAGCTCTGCCAGCTGGTGATGACGGACGAAGCCTTCCATCACAAATTCGGAAAGATCTGGGCCGATCGCACGATCCCCAAGCTCTCCGCCGAAGAACACAACATTGTGGAAGACTGGGCAGCACAATGCTTCCAGACGCTGCTGTTCAACCTCGTCAACGCCGAGCAGATGAAGGTCGTCTATGACGGCGTCGGCATCGACTGGCAGGATGCACGCGCCGCGATCATGGAAGCCTTCACCGATGACGATCGCCGCGAAGCCATGAAGCAGTCCGCCAACATCTTCCGCGTCCTGGTGAAAACGCTGCTCAATGCCGGCATCATCACCGAGCGCACCAAGAGCTTCTACGGCATGTACATCAACATGGACGAGCTGAAGAACGAAGGCGAGCGCATGGTCGGTGACGATATCGCCGAAGAAGGCATCAGATATCTTCAGACCATCAACTTCACCGACACAAGCAAGGGCAACGCGCTTCTGGCGGCGGAGTGATGAAAATGCCCTCCCCTTGAGGGAGGGCCGACAATTTGCGCAGCAAATTTCGGGGAGGGGTCTAAGCAGTGACCCCTCCCCGAATTGCTTTCGCAATTCGACCCTCCCTCAAGGGGAGGGTGTTCGATCCGCTATACAAGGTTGTGCCACTCAGCGCGGGCAGGTGACGTTCGACAGCGGATTGGCGGGCGTGAAGGCGAGATCGCGCCCATCGATCCGCAACGTCTTCCACACCGGACTTTTGGGCGGCGCCATCGTGAATTTTCCGGCGCGCAAGGCTTGCAGATCGCCTTTGCAATGGGGCGACGGCAACATCCCCGCGATCGTCCAGCCGGAGGCGGTCTGCTGCAGAACCGTTCCCCACCAGTAAATATCGCGGCCATTGACGATGACCGCCTCTTCCGCGCCATCGCCGTTCAAATCCGTCAGCACCGCTTCGCAACGAAAGCCCGGCGTGGTGAGGCAGCTTGGCACGGACATCTCGGTCTTCACCGCGCGCCAGTTCTGCTTGAGCAGGCTTGCCGGCAGCATTTTGCCCTTGGGCCACACCGTGATGTTCGCGGCGAGATCGACCGGCGCCGCCGGCGGCGCGGGCAAGGCGCCGCCGGTTGTCAGCGCATATTGCGCGCGGCGCGCAATCGTCGCGTCTTTGGACTTGCTGAGCTTGTGCAGCGCGCGCAGCCCGAAGCGGCCCGTTTCGCGCTTCAGATAGTCATAATCAAACGCCGCCGCCGATATGCGGCCGTCGCGCAGCCGCGCGATCTGGCTGTCCACCGACAACTTCATGGGATCGGCAATGGGCGTGAACAGCATCAGCAGAAGCGCGATGACGGCGAAAGAGACAACAATATTCACCGGCTGCAGGAGCTGCATCCACGGACGGCCAAGCAGAGACAGGATCGCGGCCGCGGCATAACCGAAAGCGTAACAGATCGCGACGATGATGCAGGCGAGGGTGGCGATGCGCTCCACCGTCCATCCATATTGCGTCACACGCAGGCTGAGTGCGTAAGCCGCGATCAGCACCAGCGGCACCAGCGCGAAAGATGCGGCGAGTTCGGCGATGCGCAACACGGCCGGCGGCGCGGTTTCGCTTTCGCCGTTCTGACAGGCGGCATTGATGAGGATAACGAGCGCGGCGGCCGCGCCCAGCAAACCGGCGGCGGCGGCTTTTGTCTGCCACAGCGGCGCAAAGCCGGTGAAGAACAGGCCGAGCAGAAATCCTGCCGCGATCAGCGCCATCAACGGCAGCAGCCAGCCGAGCAAAGTGAGCACCACGCCGCGAATGCCCGCGACAAGCTTCGCGCGCACGTCGGTCAGATGAATCGCGGCAGCCGTGGCGAGCGCGGTGGCAGGAATGGCGAACCAGTCATGCTCGATCAGCTTTTCCAGGAAATCGAGCTTGATGAGATTGAACAGCGCCGCGCCCAGCCACAACACGCCCCAGAACACGCCGACGAACACCGCCGAAAGCGCAAGCTGCACGCCGAGCTTCCATGCGGCATCGAAATAACTTGAATAACCGGCGACATATCTGCGCTCCGCATCGCCGCCCGCGATCAGCGATTGGGCGATGAACAAACCCGCGAAGCCAAAGAAGAACAATGAGAATCGCGGCAGAAGGTCGTCGGGATTGGTGATGACGGTGACGGGATGGCTGAGGCGGTCATAGGTGGCGAGGCCGCAGCAGGCGATGGTGGCGACGAGCGCCCAGATCAGCAGCGTGCGCAGCCGCATGCCGCCCATGGCTTGCGAGATGAGCAGGGGGACATAGAGCGCGGTCATCAGCTGCGGCGCGAAGGTGGTTGGCTCGGTGGCGGGCCATGTGTGGGCATCCGCCGCCCGATAGAGGAAGTAGAGAAAAAGCCCCTGCGCCGCGCCCAGCGCCAGACGCGCGAGAAACAGCGTGCGCTGTGGCGCAGGCTCCAAATCGGTTTGGCTTGTCATGAAATGCTCCGGCAGCCCGCGCCCAGTCTAGCGCAAACTGCGGCGGTCAGCCTAAACCTGCAGCGCGACGAGGACCGCGCCAGCAGCGATGAGGCCGACGCCGATCCAGTTGGTGGCCGACAATTTCTCGCCCAGAAACGCCACGCCGAAGATCGCGACCATGACGACGGAGAGCTTGTCGATCGGCGCCACGCGCGCCGCCTCGCCCAGTTTCAACGCGTGGAAATAGCAAAGCCAGGATGCGCCCGTGCCGAGGCCGGACAGGAGAAGGAACACATAGGTTCGCGTGGAAATTCCCGATGGCGATTGCCATCCCCCGGTGAAGCTGAGGATCGCCGCCAGCGCCGCGATGACGACGATGGTGCGGATGAATGTGGCAAAATTGGAATTGATGTCGGCGACGCCGATCTTGGCGAAGATGGCCGTCAGCGCCGCGAAAATCGCGGAGAGAACCGCCCAGAACAGCCAGTTCTCCGAAAGAGCGCTCATGCCGCTTCACCGTCCTTGTCCCAGAAAAAGGTGAGATAGCCGACGCCGATCACCAGAATCCAGAAGGCGACGTTGAACAGGATGGTGGTGTCATGCGCGAGCCAGCTGTCGCTCAGCGCGAGATAGTATTGCGTCATCGGAGAGAGGTGGGGGAGCGCCTTCAACTCCCGCTGCGCTTCGAAGGCGACGCTCGTCTCGAGCAGCATCTTTCCCAAAAAGAGGAGCATGCCCACGAGATAGACGGTGAAAGCGAACACCTTCATGGCCATGCGGGCGCGATGCAGGAAATAATAGAGGCCGACGACCATCGCGAAATTGATCGTGATGACCTGTGTGAACAGGCTGATCTCGTTCTGGCTGATCGAGCGCGAAAGATTAAAAAGATCCAGTTCGCTCATGCCGCCAGCCCGTCAATTGCGGGTCGCATATTAGCATGATGATGCCGAACGCAAAGCGCCGGTACGGTAGACGTTAATCCTGATCCATCTTCAGCGCGGCGATGAAGGCTTCCTGCGGGATCTCCACCTTGCCGAACTGGCGCATCTTCTTCTTGCCCTCTTTCTGCTTGTCGAGGAGCTTGCGCTTGCGGGAGATATCGCCGCCATAGCATTTCGCCGTCACGTCCTTGCGCAGCGCCGATAGCGTTTCGCGCGCGATGACCTTGCCGCCGATGGCCGCCTGGATCGGAATCTTGAAGAGGTGACGCGGGATCAGCTCTTTCAGCTTCTCGCACATCGAACGGCCGCGGCCTTCGGCACGATTGCGGTTCACGATCATCGAAAGGGCATCGACGGGATCGTCATTGACGAGGATCGACATCTTCACAAGGTCGCCCTCTTCATATTCCTCGATGTGATAGTCGAAGCTGGCATAGCCGCGGCTGACCGATTTCAGGCGATCGTAGAAATCGAACACCACTTCGTTGAGCGGCAGCATGTAGATGATCATCGCGCGGTTGCCGGCATAGGTGAGTTCCACCTGCCGCCCGCGGCGGTCTTCGCAAAGCTTGAGCACCGCGCCCAGATATTCGTCCGGCACCAGGATCGTCGCCTTGATCCACGGCTCCTCGATGAAGGCGATGCGTGTCACATCCGGCATGTCCGCCGGGTTGTGCAGCTCCTTCATCGTGCCGTCATTCATGTGCAGGCGGTAGATCACGCTCGGCGCGGTGGCGATGAGATCGATGTTGAACTCGCGCTCCAAACGCTCCTGGATGATTTCCAGATGCAGCAGCCCGAGGAAGCCGCAACGAAAGCCGAAGCCGAGCGCGGCGCTGGTTTCCATCTCGTAGGTGAAGCTGGCGTCGTTCAGATGCAACCGGCCGAGCGCGTTGCGCAGGTCTTCGAACTGCGCGGCATCGGCGGGGAAAAGACCGCAGAATACGACCTGCTGCGCCGGCTTGAATCCGGGCAGCGGCGTCTCGGTGCCTTTGCGCTCATCGGTGATGGTGTCGCCGACCTGCGTGTCGGCCACTTCCTTGATCTGCGCGGTGATGTAGCCGACTTCGCCGGGGCCGAGCCGGTCGACGCCGATCTTCTTGGGCGTGAACACGCCCATCTGCTCGACCTGATAGAAGGCATTGGCCGCCATCATGCGGATCTTCTGGCCCTTCTTCAGCTCGCCGTCGATGATGCGCACCAGCACGACGACGCCCAGATAGGTGTCGTAATAGGAATCGATCAGCAGCGCTTTGAGCGGCGCGTTTATATCGCCCTTGGGCGCGGGCAGGCGCGTGACGATGGCGTCGAGCACGCCTTCGATATTCAATCCGGTCTTGGCGGAAATCGGGATCGCATCCGACGCATCGATGCCGATAACATCTTCGATTTGCTGTTTCACGCGGTCCGGTTCGGCCGCGGGCAGGTCGATCTTGTTGAGCACCGGCACGATCTCAAGACCGCCATCGATCGCCAGATAGACGTTGGCGAGGGTCTGCGCTTCCACGCCCTGGCTGGCATCCACCACCAAGAGCGCGCCTTCGCAGGCGGCGAGACAGCGCGATACCTCATAGCCGAAGTCGACATGGCCCGGCGTATCCATGAGGTTCAGCGTATAGGTCTCACCGTCCTTGGCCTTGTATTCGAGGCGCACGGTCTGCGCCTTGATGGTGATGCCGCGCTCGCGCTCGATATCCATCGAGTCCAGCACCTGATCCTTCATCTCGCGGCTCGACAGCCCGCCGGTGAACTGGATCAACCGGTCGGCGAGGGTGGATTTGCCATGGTCGATATGGGCGACGATGGAAAAATTGCGGATTTTGGCGAGGTCGGTGGTCATGGAACTCTTATTGTGGCCTATCGCTTCGCTACTTGAGGCCGAGGCGCTGCCGTATAGCCGCGCCGTCCCCGCCGGTCTAGGGTCCGGCCGACATGGCGAAAAACCGTGCAAAACCGGACGAAAAAGACCCTCTGGCCGACCTCTGGCCGGGGCAATCGGTGGCGCTGCTCAAGGCGCTGCACATCCTCACCCACAATGGCGGGCTGAACGCGGATTCGCGGCGCAAGCTGAAGCAGGTTCTGCATCTGGCCAACCTGATCCGCCCGGCGCTGGATTGGGCGTTCAAAGAGAAGAAAGAGCCGGTTCTGGCCGATCTGGGCGCGGGCAAATCCTATCTCGGCTTCATCCTCTACGACCTGTTCTTCGCCAAGGAAAGCCGCGGGACGGTGTATGGCGTCGAAGCGCGGCACGATCTGATCGAAACCTCCAAGAAGATCGCCACCGAAAGCCATTTCGACCGGATGCATTTTATCGAAAGCGCGATCCGCGATGCCAGGCTGCCCGGCGGCAAGGCCGATGTGGTGACGGCGCTGCATGCCTGCGACACGGCGACGGACGAAGCGATCCTGTTCGCGTTGGAAAACGAAGCGCGCTTCGTCGCGCTGGTGCCCTGCTGCCAGGCGGAAGTGGCGCGCGAACTCGACCATGTGAAAGGAGCGATGCAGCAGCTCTGGCGGCATCCGATCCAGCGGCGCGAATTCGGCGCGCAGCTGACCAATGTGCTGCGCGGACTGTTCCTCGAAGCGCATGGCTACAAGGTGCGGGTGACGGAATTCACCGGCCTCGAACATTCGCTGAAAAACGAATTCATCTTCGCCGAGCGGCATCAGCGTTCGAACGCGCAAGCACGTGCGGAATTCGACAAGCTTGTGCAGCAGATGGGCGCCGCGCCCGCGCTGCTTACGAAGGCAATCGCGGCCTGAGGCGTATCGCGGCCAGCAAGGGCAACAGCGCCAAAATCTCTGCGAGCACCGAAACCAGCACCAGCGCGGTGAGCGAAACATCGTAAAGCAGGCCCATCACGGCGCTGCCGATGAACCAAGAAATGCCGAAGATGCCGGAGAAGAATCCGTAGGCCCGCGCACGCGAATGTTCGGGAACGATCGTGGCAACGCCGGCCGTGAGAATGGAATTCTGTGCGCCGAGGGCGAGACCCCATAAGCCCGCGCCCACAATCGCCAGATCGTGCCCGCCGAGAAACGCCAGTGGCGTAACCAACGCAGCGGCGAGTATCGCCGACGGGAAAATAGCGAAGCCGCGTTTGTCGAAAGCAATGCCGAAGAGAAGCGCGCCGACGCCGGATGTCGCCATCGCCACCGAATAGAGGATCGGGATCATGGTATCGGAAACGATATGCGCCTGCTTGAAATGATAGGCGATGAGCGGGTAGTCCGCGAAGCCGAATGCGACCAGCGCGGAGCTTGCCGCATAGAGCCAATAGGCGCGGGGCAGGGCGAAACTGAAATGTTGCTGGGGCGCCACGATATGTCCAGCATAAGGAAAGCGCATCGCCACCGTGAACACGCTGACAAGCGTGAGCACCGCCGGAACGGCGAGCCAGTAAAACGCGTGCGCGTAACTGCCGTGACGCGCCAGAACCAGAGCAACGATCAGCGGCCCCGCCATCGCGCCGGCCTGATCCATCGCTTCATGTAACCCGAATGCCCAGCCCTGACCGATATGCTCGCCGGCGCGCGATTTCATGAAATTGGCGGTGGGATTGCGGATCGCTTTGCCGGTGCGCTCCAGCACGATGATGACGGCCGCCATCTGCCAATTGCCGCACAACCCCAGGAGCGGGATCACCGCCATCTGCAGGATGTAGCCGGCCAGCGTGAATGCCCAATAGGCGCGCGTCTTTTCCGCGATGCGCCCGGACACGGCGCGCAGCACGTAGCCGAACAACTCTCCCGCGCCCGCCACGATGCCGACGACCGTTCCGCTCGCGCCCAGAAGCGCCAGGAACGGTCCGGTCGAGGAGCGCATGCCTTCGTAAGCCATATCGGCGAACAAGCTCACCACGCCAAAGGCGAGGATGAACATGAGGCCGGAGCGCTTGTCGAAATCGGTCTGAATCATAAGCGCGACCTTAGCATCGGCCGTTGATATGATTGACGACGTTGCATGGCGGCGGCCACGTACCCCAGAAGTGAGGGCCGCGCGAAACGATCGCGCCAAAAATGGTTGCGCCGATCATGACGCCGCCCACGACAAAGACGAATAATCCGAAATAAGCATTCGACCGATCTGTTCGCCAATTTCTTACGATTGCCCAAGTGCCTGCGATTATTATTAAAAACCCCGCGGCAATTGTCGCAATTGGGCCGAGACCTTCCCAAGCCATCTGATTAGCTCCGAAGTGCATGGGCCTGATTATGTTCGCAAACTTCCGCCAGTAGCCTTGGTGACGGCGGCGACGATCTTGCCGGCGATGGCTTCGATCTCCGCATCCGTCAGCGTCTTGTCCTTGGGCTGCAGGCGCACGGAGATGGCGAGGGATTTCTTGCCCTCGGGCACGCCTTTGCCTTCATAGACATCGAAGATGTCCACGCGCTCGATGAGGTCGCGCTCCGCGCCCTTTGCGGCCTTGATGATCGCATCGGCGGCAACGCCGGCATCCACGACAAACGCGAAGTCGCGCTCGACCGGCTGGAATTGCGACGGTGCGAAAGGCGGACGCGCTTTGCTCTTGGCCTTGGAGTCGGGGATCGCATCCATGAACACTTCGAAGGCGCTGACCGGGCCTTTGAGATCGAACGCGGCCAGAACCTTGGGATGCAGCTCGCCGAAATAGGCGAGCACCTTGGGGCCGAGCGCGAGCGTTCCCGAACGACCGGGATGATACCAGGCCGCAGCGCCCTGTTTCACCGGTGCGGTCATCGGACCGTTCATCGCCGATTCCAGCGCGGCCAGCATGTCGGCCTTGGCGTCGAACGCGTCGGCGCCGTGTGTGGATTTCGTCCAGCTTCGCGCGCCTGCGCCCGAACGGATGCCGGCGGCGACGGTCTTCTGCGCTTCGGGCATGCCGCTTTCGAATTGCGCGCCCAGTTCGAACAGCATCACGTCGGAAAACCCGCGTGCCGCATTGCGCTGCGCCGCTGCGAGCAGCGACGGCAACACGGAAGGCCGCATGGCATCCAGATCGGCGGCGATGGGATTCTGCAACTGGCGCTCGTCGTCGCCGCCGCCGAACAGTTTGGCGTGTTCGCGCGGGATGAAGGAGAAATTGATCGTCTCGTTGAAGCCGCGCGCGGCCAGCGTGCGGCGCACGATGCGCGAGCGGCGTTGTGAAGACGTCAACGTCGGACGCGCGATCACCGACGGACGGTCCATCGGCGACGACGGCACCTTGTCGAGCCCATGAATGCGCACGACCTCTTCGACGAGATCGGCGCTGCCGACGACATCGCTCCGCCAGCTTGGCGGCGTGACCTTCATCGGGCTGCGGCCTTCAACCGTGAAGCCAAGGCGCGTGAGGATACGCACGATCTCATCGTCCGGCACATCCATGCCGCCGAGCTTCAGCACGGCATCCGGCGTGAAGGCGATTTCGCGTTTCCAATCCGGCGGGCTGCCCGCGACGACGACTTCGCCCGGCTCACCGCCGCAGAATTCCAGGATCATCTTGGTGGCGAGTTCGAGGCCCGGCACCACGAATTCCGGATCGACGCCGCGCTCGAAGCGGTAACGCGCATCCGAGACGATGCCAAGGATGCGCCCCGCGCGCGCGATGCGCACCGGATCGAACAACGCCGAGTCCACGAAAGCATCGGTCGTAGTTTCGGGGCAGGACGTATCCTCGGCGCCCATGATGCCGCCGGTGCCCCG
>JANWJQ010000158.1 GCA_025451875.1 Rhizomicrobium sp. | reverse complement strand
GAGAAGGGCGACTACATCGTCGAAGGCAATCCTTCGCCGCATGACATTCTGCGCATCAAGGGCATGGAAGAATTGGCGACGTATCTCGTCAAGGAAATCCAGGACGTCTATCGCCTGCAAGGCGTGAAGATCAACGACAAGCATATTGAAGTGATCTGCCGCCAGATGATGCAGAAGTACGAGATCACCGATGGCGGCGACACAACGCTGCTCGCCGGTGAACAGGTCGACCAGATCGAGCTGGACGAAGCGAACAAGAAGGCGACGGACGAGGGCCTCAAGCCCGCCGAAGGCCGTGCCGTTCTGCTCGGCATCACCAAGGCGTCGCTGCAGACGCGTTCGGTGTTCTCGGCTGCCTCGTTCCAGGAGACCACCCGCGTGCTCACCGATGCCGCCGTCAACGGCAAGGTCGATACGCTGGAAGGCCTCAAGGAAAACGTCATCGTCGGCCGTCTCATCCCGGCCGGTACCGGCGGCGCCATCGCGCGCCTGCGCCATGTCGCAACCGAACGCGACAAGGCGATCCAGGAAGAGGCGGCGAAGAACAACGCGCCTCTCGTCCAGATCGAGGGTCCGGTCGCCGCGGAGTAACATCCGGTCCCGGCTCGCGCTTCGCTGGCCGGGATGACAGGTTCTAACAAAAGGGCCAGCGGAAACGCTGGCCCTTTTTGTTTGCGCGCATCGGCGTATCGTCCGGGGCGTTCAATTGGGGGATTGCAAATGCGGCTTCGGCAGATTGCGCTGGTGGCGAAAGACCTGGAACCGGTGGTTCAGGCGTTGAATGCCGTGTTCGGGCTGAAGGTCGCGTATCGCGATCCCGCGGTGGCGACGTTCGGATTGATCAATGCGGTGATGCCGATCGGCGGCGAATTTCTGGAAGTGGTCCAGCCGGTGAAAGCCGACGCCTCGGCGGCGCGTTATCTCCACCGCCGCGGCGGCGATGCGGGCTACATGCTGATCTTCCAATCGGCGGATGCGATTGCTCACCGCGAACGGCTGACGGAACAGGGCGTCCGCAACATCGCGCAGCATGATTCATCGCAATACACATTCACCCATTTTCATCCCGGCGATTTCAACGGCGTTCTGACATCCATCGATATGGTAGACGACGGCATGAGCTGGCGCGATCCCATGGGAAAATGGCCGCCGGCTGGAAGGGCGTGGAAAGATGCGCTCGCGCCGGACGATGTTCTGGGTATCGCAGGCGCAAGCGTTCAGGCCCGCGATCCGGAAGCGGTGGCGAAGCATTGGGCGGCGCTGCTTCGGTCCAAGCGCGCGGACAATACGGTCATGCTCGATCAGGGATTTGTGCGCTTCGTGTCGCCGATCGATGCGGACGGCACGGGTGTCGTCGGCGTGGACGTCGCGGTTCGCGACCCGGCCGCGATTCTCGCGCGGGCGGAAAAGCAGGAAATTCCTGTGAGAGGCGGCGCGGTCTGGATTGGTGGAACGGGTTTTCGCCCGGTCCTCCCGCAAGCTTGAACATATAAAACGCAAATCAGGAGGCGGAGCCGCCGGGAAGTGCCTATATCAGCCTGATGCTACCGAAACCGTACACATGGGACCGCGAAGCGGCCCGCGCCGGAAAATACAACGGCAAGTTCATCATCGGCGTTTTGACGACGGGCATCTATTGTCTGCCATGCTGTCCCGCGCGCCAGCCCAAGCCCGAGAACGTCCGCATCTTTGCGACCGAGGACGATGCGAAAGCTGCCGGCTTGCGTGCCTGCAAACGTTGCCGCCCGGATCTTTTCTACAAGGGTGAAGACGAGAACATCGCGCTGTTCGAAGGGCTTCAGGGCCGCGTCCGCACCGCGCCACAGGATTTCGCGGATGCTTCCGCGCTCGCGAAAGCCTGCGGCGTCAGCCAGACCAAGCTGGGCGATCTCTTTCGCGAACATGCGCATCTGGCGCCGGCGACGTGGCTCCGCCGCGAACGTGTACGGGCAACCACCGCGCGCCTGCTGGGTACCAACGAGAAGGTCGTCGATATCGGCTATGGCGCGGGCTTCGAGAGCGAATCCGTTTTCCACCGCCAGTTTCTTGCCCATGTGCGCATGACGCCCGGCGCCTATCGCGCGCTGAATGGTGCGTCGGTGTTTCTGCTGCAGCTGCCGCATGGTTATCGCACAGCGGAAGTTCTCGGCTATCACGCGCGCGATCCGGAAGGTCTCTGCGAGCGCAGCGAAGGCAACAGGATATGGAAGGCGCTGCAGACGACGGACGGCCCCGTCGTTCTGGAAATCTCGTTTGAGAGTGAAGGCGCGTGGTGCCGCATCCATGGCGGCAGGAAGCTGGGCCGCGAGAGCATGGCGTTCCTGCATGGCGTGGCGCTCAAGATGCTGGGCCTCAACAACGAGGTGTCGCTGTTTGAAACGCGCATGGGCCGCGCGCCGCGCACGGCGCCGATGATTGCGCGCCAGCGCGGGTTGCGGCTGCCGTGCATTCCCACGAATTTCGACGGGCTGTGCTGGGCGATCATCGGCCAGCAGATCAACGTGAAGTTCGCCGGCTCCCTGCGCCGCGAGATCATCGGCATGGCCGGCGAAAAAGTCGGAGACATGATTGCGCATCCCACGGCGGAACGCGTTGCGGATATCGGCGCGGCGGCGCTGACCAAACGGCGCTATTCGCGCTCGAAGGCCGAATATCTGATGGGAGCGGCAGAAGCGGTTGCCGAGGGAAAGCTCGATGTTGAGGGGTTGCCCGAAGGATCGGCCGTCGCGGCCGAGAAGAAACTCACCGCGCTGCGCGGCATCGGCACATGGACCGCGCGCTATTACATGTTGCGCGGCGGCTTTGCGGACGCGGCGCCCGTGGGTGACAGCGCGCTGGCGACGGCGCTTCAGAAGCTCCACGGTCGCGAGGAGCGGCCTGAGCATGACGAAGTCCACAAGATGATGCTCGACTTCGCGCCGCACCGCTCGCTCGCCACCATGCATCTGTGGACGAGCCTGAAGGCGGCCGCATGAAAGCCGAAAAGCGCTATTGGGCGCCGATCGAATCCAAATTCGGCGATTTCGCGGCGTGGGTGGACGGTGAGGGCAGGTTGTTGCGTTTCGCCCTGCGTTCCAGGGGCGCGGCGCATATCGATCCGCTTGCCGAGAAGAATGAGAAGGCGCTGCGCAACGTGCAGAAGCAGGTGGCGCAATACGATACCGGCAAGCGACAGGATTTTGACCTGGAGCTGGCGTGGGAAGGGCCGCCGTTCCATCAGAAAGTCTGGGCGCTCCTCACGAAAATTCCGTTCGGCGTGACGACGACCTATGGCGCGCTCGCGGCCAAACTCGGCAAGCCCCAGGCGTCTCGCGCGGTCGGCGCGGCGAACGGCGCCAATCCCATCGCGCTTGTTGTGCCATGCCATCGCGTGATCGGCAGCAACAGCAAGCTGACCGGCTTTGGTGGTGGACTGCCGATGAAGCAGGCGCTCCTGGAGCATGAAGCGCGCGTTTCTGGAAAGCGTCTCGATCTGTTCGGTTAAATCAAGCCTTCGGTCACGCCGGTATCGGCGGTCATGCCCAGCGCCAGTGCGCGCAATTCGGCATGGGGGCTCCGAAGCAAAGCATCCGCCATGTTCGTGCGCGTCGGCTCGGGCGCGGCCGCGAGTGCCTTGTCGAACCAATGCGCCGCGCCGGTGATACAGCCTTCACTCACCAGCATGGACGCATAATTGTAGGCGCCGCGGAAATAGCCGCCATCCGCCGATTTGCGATACCAGGCCCGCGCCAGCATCGCATCCTGCGCGACGCCCCAGCCTTCCTCATAGCAGCGGCCTACCAAGCTAATCGCGCGCGCATGGCCCTGTTTTGCGCTGCGCATGTACCAGGCGAACGCCTCATCGAGGTCGCGTGGAACGCCAAGCCCGTCGAGAAAGAGGTGTCCGAGATTGTATTGCGCCCAGGCATCGCCGGCGCTCGCCGCTATCGCATAGTGCCGTCCAGCCAAATCGAAGTCGCGTGCCACGCCCCAGCCGTTCTCGCAACAACGGCCCAGCATATTGTGCGCTTCGATATTGCCGTTATCGGCGGCGCGTCCAAACCAGGCAACGGCGGCGGCTTCGTCTTTCGTCACGCCTTCGCCGGAAAGCAGCATTCGGCCAAGACGAACTTCCGCTTCCGCAAGTCCGCCATTCGCGGCGGCGATGACCCATGGCGCGGCGGCCGCGGGATCGCCGGAGAAGATGGCGCGCAATTCTTCCGCGCCCATCATCGACAATGCGGCCACGCGCCACGCGTCGCGCTCGGTGAAGGGGGCGTTCACATCCCGGTCCATTTGCGCACAAGGTTGTGGTAGCTGGCGGTGAGCCGCAGCATGGCGGCGCTTTCGCCCGGAACGGTCTGGCCGAGTTCGGTGATCGCGCGATCCAGATCGAACAGCAGCGAACGCTCGCCATCGTCCTTCACCAGGCTTTGCACCCAGAAGAAACTGGCAACGCGCGCGCCTTTCGTTACCGGTGTGACACGGTGCAGGCTGGTGGCCGGATAAATCACCATGTCGCCGGCAGGCAGCTTTACAGAATGGGCGCCATAGGTGTCTTCGACAAGAAGTTCGCCGCCGTCATAATCTTCCGGTGCATTCAAAAACAAAGTCGCGGAAACATCGGTACGGATGCGCTGCGGCGTCACGCCGATCTGGCGGATCGCGCCATCGATATGCGTGCCGAAATTCATGCCGGGTTCGTATTTGTTGAACATCGGCGGATAGACATGGCGCGGCAGCACCGCCGACATGAAGAGCGCGTTCCGCTCCAGCCCCCGCAGCACGACCGCGCCAAGCTCGCGCGCGTCCGAACTATCCTCGGCCAACTGAAGATTGGCCTTCACCTTCGCGCCTTGATGACCTGCCGTCACGCGTCCATCCACCCAGGACGCCTTGGCGAGGCGCTCGCGAACGGTCGCGAGCTCCTCGGCCGTCAGCACGTTGGGGATGCGCACGATCATGGATCAGAGTCCGAGGCTTGCTGTCAGCAACACAGTTCGGCCGGGGCCGGGAACCGTGTGATTTTCGCCGGGCCGGGTGAAGTAGGTCGTCGCGAAGTAGTATTTGTCAGTGAGGTTGTAGCCATTGAGCTGGAAGGACAGGTGGTCGTTGACCTGCCAGCCGAGCATCGCGTCCAGCGTCGTGTAACCCGGCGCGTGTGCGGTAACGACCGTACCGGGGAAGCTGGCATTGTCGATACCGGCATTGCGCTCGCCGATATAGTTCACACCCACGCCGGCTTTGAATCCGTCGTCGAAATCATAGGTCGTCCAGAGATTGGCCTGATTGTGCGCCGTATTCGGGATCGGCCCCTTCACGTTCGCGGCAACAAGACCGACGGAGCTGGGGCTGAGATAGGTGTAGCCCGCAACAATTTCCCAATTGTCCGTGATGTGGCCCTGCGCGCCGAATTCGATGCCCTTCACATGCAGTGTGCCCGCGAGGGTCTGCAGCGACGGCACGACCGGGTCGGTGATGCGCGCATTGGTCATTTTGGTGTCGAAGGCCGCGACGGTGAGGCCCAGCAGCCCGTTCAGCGCCGTTGCCTTGCCGCCCACTTCAAAGGTGCGGTCCTTCTCCGGATCGAGATCCTTGTTGCTCGCCGCGAGCGACAGGTTTTCCGCCGACGGGTTGTAGGACGTGCCGTATGAGAAATAGACGCTCGCGTCTTCCGTCGGCTTGTAAACCAGCGCGGCGCGCGGGCTGGCAACGTTGTCGGTGTGCTTGAAATGCTGATGGGTGGCGCCGAAGTTCTGATCGAATTTCGCGCGGAAGCTGTCGAAGCGCACGCCGCCAATCACGCTCCACTGGTCACCGATATCGACGGTGTCGATGACGTAACCGCTCAACGTATTTGTCTTGGTGACCGGCTTCTGGCGCACGACAGTCTGGTGGCCGGGGAAGGTCTCGAACGGATCGGGATCGAGCAGCGGTGTCGGAATGATCTGGCCGTTCTGGTTGGTGAAGCGCGTCAAAGAGGCGGTTTCGCGATCATACTCACCGCCGAACACCAGTGTGTGTTTGAGGAAGCCGGTGTTGAAATCCGCCGTGAGGTTCACATTGTTCATCGCCGTGCGGATCACGCCCTCCGAACTCGGGCGATCGCGCAACACGTCGATCTTGTCGAGCGGCGTACCCGCGACGGGATAGAGCGGATTGAATGTCGTGACCGGCACATCCGCCGCGGCGCCGGTGCAAAGCGGCGCGCCTGCATATGGGGCAGCGCCGGCATAGCAGTTTGCGCTGCCATAGATCGCTGCCGTTTGGCGCGAGTCGAACGAATAGCGGCCGTAACGGGCCGTGTCGCTGATGGAGAGCCAGTCGTTGAACTTGTGTTCGATGCGGCCGGCCAGCACATCCACATTGGCCGCGAACCTGTCATCGGCCGGGAGACCGTAGAACGTATCGCGCGGAACCGGCGCGGGCTTTCCGAACACGAAGGGAATGCCGTAGTCGGGCAGGTTGTCTTCCTGCTGGTGCAGATATTTCAGCGAGAAGGTCGTGTCGGTGCCGATTCCGAATGCGATAGCCGGCGCCACGCCCCAGCGCTGGTTGTGCGCGAACGGGCGGCCTTCGACATTGTTGATCTGGCCCATCACGTTCACGCGCAAGGCGCTCGTATCGCCAAGCACATAATTGAGGTCGGCCGTTGCGCGGCCTTCGTCGTTGGTTCCGGCGGTGATCTGGAAGTTTGCGATCGGATAAAGCTGCGGGTTCTTCAGAACCTGGTTGATGACGCCGCCCGTCGAGCCGCGTCCGAACAATGTGGACGCCGGGCCTTTGTAAACTTCGACGGATTCGTAATCGAAGGAGTCGCGGTCATAGAGGCCGGTGTCGCGCAATCCGTCCATGAAATAGTCGTCGCCGGCGGAGAAGCCGCGCAGGTTCACAAGATCGCCATGCGTGCCGCCTTCGCCCGCGTTCAGCGTAATGCCGGGCACATTCTTGAGCGCATCCTGCAGCGTAGCGACGCCCTGCTGCTGCATCACTTCCAGCGGAACGATGTTGATGGATTGCGGGGTGTTCTGGATTTTCGCGGTGAGGGTATCAAGCGAACTGCGCTGCGCGGTGACATTCACGGTTTCGATGCCGCTGTTCGCGCCCGCCGCATCCGTGCTGAGCGTTTGGGCCTGCGCGCCGCCGATGGAGGCGGACGCGATGCCGACGCCGGCCAAGCCCAGAGCGATGCCGCGCGGTCCGAATTCGATAGTCATAAGATCCCCTGCTGATTTTGATAATCGTTCGCAACTACTGCGGAGATAGACGCCGGTAGTTCCCGAGTCAATGAGACTTACTCGCAAAGATGCGGCTTACGGCATCGATCGTGCGACAGCGGCAAAAGAGGGACTCAGGCTAGGCTGGGAGCCTCAAAAACAGGGGGAAACGACATGCCTGACAATCTGCTGACGCCGGTCCTCGCGCTGGTCGCGTGGACACTCATTATCTGGATCTGGATGTATGCGACGCGCATCCCGGCCATGAACCGGGCCAAACTGGACCCTCAAGCTGCGCGCTTCCCCGGATCGCTGGATATTCTGCCGGATTCGGCCCGGCAGGTGGCCGACAACTACAATCACCTGCTTGAGCAGCCGACCATCTTCTACGCGCTCGTTTTCTATATCTATCTGGCGGGGCGGGTGGATCAGTCGGCGGTCTGGCTGGCCTGGGCCTATGTCGTCCTGCGGGTGGTCCATTCCCTGATCCAGTGCACCGTGAACCGGGTTCCCCTGCGTTTCCTGGTTTTCGCGCTGGGTACGCTGGTTCTCATGATCATGACGGTTCGCGAAATCCTGCCGTTCTTCTGGTAGACTCAGGTGATGCGCCGGCCCTGAAGGGTCGGCGCACACTCTGCACATCAGTGCCACGAAACCCAGCGGCTGGGCGGCTTTTCGCCCTGCGGGTAATATCCTTTCGCGGGGCTTGACCCCCAAAAGTTACCCTTCTATATAGCCGCACCTTCCAGGGCAGGCTGTCTCGCGGGATTTCGCGAAAAACGCTGTTGGGAAGCCAGTTTAACAGTGTGAGAGAGCGCGACTCAGGCAAGTGCCTAAGTCCTCCGCGATCGAACGGGGCAGACCATGATGGTCCGCGCCCCGAATGTCATTTTT
>JANWJQ010000157.1 GCA_025451875.1 Rhizomicrobium sp. | reverse complement strand
TCGCCGTCGCGCTTGAGAAGCTGAGTCTGGGAACCGTTTTCGGTTGTCATGGCAAGAACTGTGCCTTTTCGGATTTAAGGAACTGTGAAGGCTATTTAGCCGGGGATTTACCAGTTGTTTGCGATTGGGGCGGCGTGGCGGGCTTGGTCTTCTGCTGGGGTGTAAAAACGCCCTGAACACGGCCTCCTGGAGCCCCCTTGGCGGTCAATTGGGCCTTCCCGGTATCCATGTTCATCACCAGACGGGTGCCGCGCATGACGTTCTTTTCCTTCGTCAGGACGACCTTGCCTTCCAGCGTGATGTTCTTGGTGTTCAGGTCATAAACACCGGAATCGCCCGAGGCGTTTCCGGACGTGGAGATGAACACGACATTGCCATAGCCGTTGATGTGGTCCGGCTTGTTGTTCACCTCGAACACGCTGACCTTGTCGGCCCGCAGCTTGAAGTCGCCCTGCACGACAATGACGTTGCCGATATAGGTACCGACCTTCGTCTTCAGATCGCCCACGAAATTGTCGGCGGAGACATTGATGGGGGCGTTGGAGTCGTGCTTGCCCATGCTGATGCCGCCGCTGGTGTCCTCGCCGAATGCGGCGCCGGACGAAACGGCAAGTGCAAGCGCGCAAAGCGCGAGTGGGAATCGGGAAATCATGCTTTCTTCTTTGTAGCCCCCGGATAAATCTGCATGTGAACATTGCCCATCAAGTAGATGATCGGCTTGGCTTTCTCGATCGGTGCGTTCGGCGGATGGGCGGGGCAAACAACGGCCGCCGCGCCGCCCGGATGGTTCGATTTGGATTTGTGCGGCGGCCCTTGTTTTTTGGCGCGTGCGCAAGGGTCCGTCAGCTTTTCGATTCGGAAACGATCCGCCACGAACGTGCCCTGTGGTCCCTGCCCCGTCACCCGATGCGGGCCTGTCGCGATGCCCTTCGCCAAGTCGATATGCGCAAGGTCAGTGTGAACCTCATAGCCCTGATCGGTGAACACCGCGATTGCGCCACTGAGCCACAGCTGGCGCGCATCCGCGTCCAACATGCCGTGCGGCGCCGTGGCATTCAGCCATTGGCCGTCCTTGAGACTGAGATCGGCCTCCACATTCGTCAAAGCCGCTTGGCGCAGGTTTTTCGGATTCTGCGTGGCCTTGTCCGCCGTCACCGTGAAGGGATTGCCGTCGCTGTCGGTGCCATGAAGCTTCGGACTGGTCATCGCGAGATCGCCGGAGACGATGCCCATCTTCTCGAACGTCATTGCGATCCGCTGCGACTGGCGTGGAATAAGCGAATAGCCGACCACGAGGCCGATCAACAACAACCCGGCGAGAAGCAATCCGCGGCGCATGATGTTGACAAAGCGCGTGTAGCGCTCGGCATCATCAACAGTGCTGCGCGAGCGTGCGCTCCAGTCGAACTTGCCGTGCTGGGGCGTCTTGCCGATCGGTTCGGCAACGGCACCGGTTCCTGTGCGGCGGTCCACCATTACTGAAGCCCCGCCCGAAGGCAGTCATGAACCGTGAGAAGGCCGACCGGTTTCTTGGATTTGGCCTTGGGGTCCACCACGAACAGGCTCGTAACCTTCGATGTGTTCATGAAAGAGAGCGCTTCCGCCGCGAGCAGGTCGGAGCGGATGGTTTTCGGATTGGCTGTCATCACATCGCGTGCCTTGCGGTCGAGCAGGTCGCGTTCCAGATGGCGGCGCACATCGCCGTCGGTGATGATGCCGACCAATGCGCCCTTCCCGTCCACCACGCCCGCGACGCCGGCAAAACCGAAAGCCGACGCCATCTTCGCGATCACTTCACGCATCGGCGCATCCGGCTTGATGAGCGGAAGCTCGCTGTCCTTGTGCATGATGTCGGACACGCGCACGAGCATGCGGCCCAGCGAGCCACCGGGATGGAAATCGCGATATTGATCGGCGGAGAACCCGCGCCGTTCCATCAGCGCCACCGCCAGGGCATCCCCCAGCACCAGCATCATCGTGGTGGAGGTCGTCGGCGCCATGCCCATGGGACAGGCCTCGCGCGCCTTGGGCAACACCAGCGGAACATCGGAGGCGCGCAGCAATGTCGATTCCGCGTTCACCGCCATGCCGATCAGTGGAATATGAAAGCGCTTCGCATAAGTGATGATGTCGCCCAGCTCCGCGGTCTCGCCGCGGTAGGAAAGCATCAGCAAGGCGTCGTCACGCGTGAGCGCGCCAAGATCGCCATGGCTGGCTTCGCCGGGATGGATGAACTGCGCCGGCGTTCCGGTGGAGGAAAGCGTGGCCGCGATCTTGCGCGCGATATGCCCGCTCTTGCCCATCCCGCTAACGACGACGCGGCCTTTCACGCGATAGAGAACATCCACCGCGCGGCTGAAGTCGCCATTGAGCCCGTCGCCCAGCGCGCGGATCGCCTCGATGGCATAATCGAACACGCGCTTGGCCGCCGTCGCATCGGTGTTGCGCTCTCGCGGTTTGCGCGGAAGCACGGCAACGGCCGAAGAACGGTCAGCGGAACGCATCGAATGTCCTATCCAGACTTGCCGCGGTTCGCGCCCCCCGAAAACCGCGTTTCCTTTTCGCCCGGCCGCCGCAAAGCGCGGCCGACGCGAAATTCATGCCAAAGGTAGAGCAAATTATGGGGGCTGGCGGAAGGCCCTTCAAGCCGCACCAAAAACGACCATTACATCAGGGAAACCAAGACGTTAATGAGCGAAGATATCCACGTCGGACCAGCCCGCCAGGTCCAGTTCCGCTCGCACGGGAAGGAACTCGAAACAGGCCTTGGCTAGTCCTGTGCGCCCTTCGCGGGCCAGCATGCCGTCCAGCACATCCTTGAGGCGATGCAGGTAGGCAACGTCATTGGCGGCGTAAGCGAGTTGTTTCTCGCTCAGTTCCGGCGCGCCCCAATCGGAGCTTTGCTGTTCCTTCGACAGATCGGTGCCGAGCAATTCGCGCACGATGTCTTTCAAACCATGCTTGTCGGTATAGGTGCGCACGAGCTTGGACGCGATCTTGGTGCAATAGATCGGCGCGGTGATGACACCGAGATAGCGCCGGAACATCGCCACATCGAACCGCGCATAGTGAAACAGCTTTGTCACCGCGCGATCGTTCAGCAGCTTCTTGAGATTCGGCGCGTCGTATTTTCCATCGGTGAACTGCACCATATGCGCGATGCCGTCGCCCGAAGAAAGCTGCACGAGACAGAGCCGGTCGCGGATCGGATTGAGGCCCAAGGTCTCGCTGTCGATGGCAACGATGGGGCCAAGGTCCAGACCGTCGGGCAGATCGTTTTTGTAAAGCTTCGTTTTCATGGTTGTGCGCCGCGTCCTCTGAGAGGCCCGAACCTATTGGCATGCCCCCCCCTTTTCAACCGGAGCAAGGCTTCGCGTGCGGCGCGGGGTGTGGCATCGTCGCGGCGGAGCTGGGGGACATATCATGAGCGAAAATCACGGCGTGACCCGAAGGGCTTTGGCGCCGCTGCTGGCCGGTGCTGCGCTGGCAACGACCGCAGCCTGCGGACCGCAGGACACGCGCGACGAACAACCCACATCGCGAAAATTTCCCGCCGACTTCCAATGGGGCGCCGCGACCTCCGCCTTCCAGATCGAAGGCTCACTCGACGCCGATGGACGTGGACCGAGCATCTGGGATGTCTTCCAGAAAAATCCGGCCAACATCATCGATCATTCCACCGCGGCCGTGGCGACCGACAGCTATCGCCGTTACGCCGATGACGTCGCGCTGCTCGCGGGCGCGAACATGTCGGCCTATCGCTTTTCGATTTCCTGGACGCGCGTGCTACCGGATGGCGCAGGCGTGGTGAACGATAAAGGTCTCGACTATTACAGCCGCCTGACCGATGCGCTGCTGGAAAAGAAAATCCTTCCCTATGCTACCCTCTTCCACTGGGATCTGCCGCAAGCGCTCTATCTGAAAGGCGGATGGGCGAACCGCGACACGGCCAAACGCCTCGCCGATTACAGCGCGCTTATCGCCGACAAGCTCGGCGACCGCATCAAGAACTTCATCATCCTCAACGAAGCCGCAGTGCACACCGTCGTTGGTCATCTTCTCGGCACGCAGGCGCCAGGATTGAAGGATGCCAATTTGCTTGGCCCCGTCACCCATCACCAGAACCTCGGCCAGGGCATGGCGATCCAGGCCATGCGCGCGCATCGCAAGGATTTGCATATCGGCACAACGATGGCGCTGATGCCGGTGCGCTCTATCGGCTCTTGGTGGGATCTCAAGGATGGCCTTCCCGCCATGGCGTTCGATCAGGTGTGGAACGGCGCCTATCTCGATCCGCTGCTGAAAGGCAGCTATCCTTTCGCGGCGCGCCAGTTCGTCGACAAGTTCGTGAAAGACGGCGATCTGGCGATCACCAAACAGCCGATCGATTTCCTCGGCGTGAATTACTACTCGCCGAGCTACATCAAGTTCGACAAGACCAATCCCAGCTATATCGGCCCGGCCCTGCCCCCGAAGGGCGTCCCGCTGGACGCTTTCGGCCGCGAGATCGACGCGTCGGGTCTTGGCGAAGTTCTTACGCGCCTGCGCGACGATTACGGCAATCCTACCGTATTCATCACCGAGAATGGCTGCGCGGATCCCTTGAGCAAGGACGATGCGGTCATCAGCGATGATTTCCGCATCGACTACCTGCGCCGCCATCTGGAAGTTGTGAAGCTGGCGATGGAGCGCGGCTCGCCGATCCGCGGATATTTCGTGTGGACGATGGTGGACAATTGGGAATGGGATTCCGGCTACACCGCCAAGTTCGGCATGGTCGCGATGAACCGCACAAACGGCGCGCGCGCGACCAAAGCGTCCTATGCGTGGATGAAAGCGCTCGCAAAGAGCGGCGTGCTCGCGCCGGAACAACGCACCGCATGAGCGCAGCGCCGTCACGACAACAGATCGAAACCTTCCGGCGTGACGGCGCGGTCTGCTTGCGTGGCGTGTTGAACCCCGATGCCGTCTCGCTTCTGCGCGACGGTATCGACGCCAATCTGCGCGCGCCGAGTCTGCGCGCTAAGATTGCCAGCAGCAGCGGCGATCCCGGCCTGTTCGTGGAGGACTTCTGCAACTGGCGGGAAAACCCGGCCTATCGCGATTTCATCTTCACATCCGGCCTTGGCGCAATCGCCGCGCGTCTTATGCAAAGCAAAACCGCGCGGCTCTATCACGATCATATGCTGACCAAGGAGCCGGGCACGATCCAACGCACGCCGTGGCATCAGGACCAACCCTATTACAACATCGACGGCGCGATGAATGTGAGCTTCTGGATTCCCGTCGATCCGGTGGGCCGTGCATCAACTCTGGAGTTCGTCGCAGGCTCGCATCTGGGGCCGTGGCTGATGCCGCGCACGTTCCGCGACAATCAGGCGAAATGGTTCCCCGAAGGCAGCCTCGCCGATCTTCCCGATGTCGAAGCCGATCGCGGCGCGCACAACATCATCGGCTGGGCGCTGGAGCCGGGCGATCTCGTCGCCTTCCACATGCTGACGCTTCACGGATCGGCGGGCGTCGAGCCCGGCACGCGGCGGCGCGTGTTCTCATTGCGCGTTCTGGGCGACGACATCACCCATGCGCCAAGGCGCTGGACGACATCGCCGGAATTTCCCGGATTGGCGGATGACCTGCCGCCCGGCGCGGCGATGGATCATCCGCTGTTTCCGGTTCTCTGGCCGGCGGGCTAACGCGTTACCAGCCTGCGATAGAGATGCCATGTCGCGTGACCCAGGATCGGCACGACCGCGACAAGGCCGATGAAGAGCGGGATCGATCCCAGCACCAGACTGACCGCCACGATCAATCCCCACGCCGCCATCGGGCCGGGATTTTCCTTCACCGCGCGGATGGATGTCTGGATTGCCGTATCCAATCCCACATCGCGGTCGATCAGCAGCGGGAACGACACGACGCTGATCGCCATGGCGAGCAGCGCGAACAGGAAGCCGACGCCGACACCCGCGACGATCAACGCCCATCCTGCCGGTGTGAAGAAGACATCGCGCGCGAAAGCGCTGATGGAAACCGGCTCCGCGGGGCCGAGCGTCAGTGCGTAGATTCCCCACGCCGCCGCGAGCCACACCAGGAACAGCATCACCAGCATGACGCCCAGCGCCATGATGCCGCCGACAGCCGGCGCCTTGAACACGTCGAACGCATTGGCCCACGTCACTTCCGCGCCCTGCTCCCGCCGGCGACTCAATTCATAGAGACCGATCGCGGCGAACGGGCCGATGATCGCGAAACCGGATGCGAGCGGGAACAGCAGCGGCAACAGATCCGAACCGAATGCGGCGCGCGCGAGCACGAGGCCGACCGCAGCGTAGATGATGCCCACGAACAGCACGTCGCTTCGGTAGGCTTCGAAATCGTCGAAGCCCTTGGAAAGGGATTCGCGTATGTCGGCGATGGTGATCTTGCGCACGGCGGGGACGGGCGAGTGCGCCGTGTCCGCCATGTGGTCGAGCGTGCGGTGCGCGGAGGCGATGGCGTGGCCCGCATTCACGATCTGCGCGCCGCTCCATTCGATGGGATTGCGGATGGTCTGAGGCATGTTTCTTCCTCCCGATGTGGGCTGGGGGAAGCGGCTGGCGGTCAAGCTGGGCCGTCGGTCGCGGTACCCGCAACCTTCCTATGGCACGGACTATACGCCTTCCGGCCGGCCAAAGCACCTCGCGCAACAGGCAGATGCCACCGGAAAACAAGCGGTTTGACTTCGCTTTTGGCGCCACCTAAACATCGCGCCCTCAAAAGCTATCTGCCCAGATGGCGGAATTGGTAGACGCACTAGTTTCAGGTACTAGCGCCGCGAGGCGTGGAGGTTCGAGTCCTCTTCTGGGCACCATCTTTCCCGTGAGACAAAAGAAAAGCCCCATAGAGTCGGCGCCGCTTCGCGGTCGCGCCCCATGAGGCCTTTCGGTTTCCAGCTACGCAGCAAGCCCTAGGATGGCCGTCTTCCAGGCCAACCAGTGAGCGCCTTCGCTCCAACCTCCCCGGTTTGCATGCGGACACCGGATCGAGCCATCGCCGGCCTGCCGATCTCCGCGCGGGGTGCCGCAAGTGGCCCCCTTACCTGTCTGTCCCTTGCGATGATTAGAGCTTCACGGCTGTTTTTCTCCCGCCAATACCCGGAAGAACATATAGAGAACGTGATTTGGAATATCAAGCCGGAAATAGGAAGAAATATTTTGAAAGATTCCGGGACTACCGGCTTTAGAGATGCCGAGAACAGTTCAGATTCACCGGAGAAATTCTGGAGCAAAATGTCGATCTTTTCGCGTTCGAATTCGCGAAAAAAATGATGGAAGTCCTGCAATCGCTATCCTGTCACCGAACTCCCTGTCGCCGTATTTCCTGATGAGCCGAGGGCGCACACGGTCAAGCTTCGAGATAGACTGAGCATATGTATGTTGTCGCCCCGTTGTGGCGGACTGAGCCTCGGCAATGACGATGCGATACTGATTGCTGAACAGACCGCTTGCTGCTGCAATAGGCCTCCTGTCACGGTATTTCCTCGATTTCCGATGCCAACGCGCTATGAACCGACAGCCTTCTAGCCTCTGTTTGGAGCAATTGCAGGTGTATGGGGCGCTTATGCCTGTCCTGCATTCTGCATTTCGAACACTTGAAGCACGGATTCCTGCGCCGGTCCCTACGACCGTCTATGAACGGGTTTACCCTCGCTACAAGGAGCGGACTGCCCATCAAGCGGCCATTCAAAAGCTGGCGCGATACATCAGCGGCCTTCGCGCTCTGCTGGTGCTGATCAACAATCGGCAGTTACAGGAAGAAGCGGTCATCAAGCGAACACTTGATGAGGTTGGCGAGGATATCTTGTTCCTAGTCTTTCCAACAGAGAGCCCGGAAGAAGAAGCATTGAAGGCGAAATTTCTGAATGCGTTCTATCAAGAAGAATACGCTGAAGACGCGACACCTTCGATGGACACGATGCGAGACCGATATCTGCCTAAACGTAGAAAAATTCGCGAATACCTAAACCGGCGGCAGGCGGGTGTGGATCAAGGTCAACGTGCGTCAGCATCTGTTTATCAAGGCTATTCGGGCTATGTGCATTCAGCCTCCCCGCATCTTATGGAGATGGTTTCCTTTACAGAGTTTAAGTTCGACCTGGACGGGATCACTGACATCGACCTATTCGAGTCCCATGTAGCAGATGTTGTGAATTACTACGTTCGCGGCTGCCTGTCGGTTGCTGCCTTGGCCGGGACACTGGGAGAACTCGATATGTTCAGAAAGTTTAAGGACATGGGCGATCAGTTGGCCGAGCGTTGGCGGTGATTGCTCTGGAAAACCCGGCGACAAAATATTTGCGCAAATACAGTGACGGGATGCCTATTGCAGCGACGAAGCGCATCTAAGGGGATATGTATACTGTTGCCGTGTTTTCAGGATTGCAGGGAGGTTTGAGGAATATGATATTTCTTCGGCCAAGCGTGATCGGCTTTTTTGTATTTTGCCTGTTCTCAGGCCTTCTCTGGAGCGTCATGACGGGCCATTACTGGTTTCACATGGCCGATTCTATGATCGGATGGGCGCTGTTTGTTGCCTACACATTCAAACGCGACCACGCTCCCAAGCTTATCGTTCCCAAACTGACGCTTGACATCTATAAATGCCGCGTCTCAACCGGCCGTTCGCCCC
This sequence comes from Rhizomicrobium sp., assembly GCA_025451875.1. Classification (GTDB taxonomy): domain Bacteria; phylum Pseudomonadota; class Alphaproteobacteria; order Micropepsales; family Micropepsaceae; genus Rhizomicrobium. Next base: position 91 of record JANWJQ010000157.1, on the reverse strand, counting down.
AGTTGTTGTTCAGCCCGTCGTAATAGGTCACAGGCGCGGCCATCAGTTCGTCGATGTCGACACCGTCAAGGCACATGACGTTGATGTTGTA
>JANWJQ010000156.1 GCA_025451875.1 Rhizomicrobium sp. | reverse complement strand
TGGCGGATGGGGTGAGATTCGAACTCACGGGACCCGTGAAGGCCCGCCGGTTTTCAAGACCGGTGCCTTAAACCGCTCGGCCACCCATCCACGCTGCGCTCCCTAAGCCCAACCGGGAATGCGCGCAAGCTGCATGGTTGAAGCTTCCGCTGGCCATCGCTTACGGTGATCCGAGCCAGGCTGGTGATTCCGCCGAATGCTGAAAAATGCACGTAGAACGACAGCGATTATCGCCGTAGCCGGATGGGCCGCGGCCTGCGCTTCTGCGCCGCCGCCCAACAATGGCGGCGTCCGGGTTCCGCAGAACGCCGGCGTCTATAAAGTTGGCAATCCGTACCAAATCGACGGCACCTGGTATTACCCGCACGAGCAGCCGGACTATGATGAGACGGGCATCGCATCCTGGTATGGCCCGACCTTTTACGGTCATCGCACCGCCAATGGCGAGATGTATGACGGCACGGAGATGACCGCTGCACATCGCACCTTGCCAATGCCGGTAAATGTGCGCGTGACGAATCTCGATAACGGCCGGTCCGTCGTGGTGCGCGTGAACGATCGTGGTCCGTACGCCAAGGGCCGTATCATCGACCTCTCCGAAGCTGCGGCGCGCGCGCTGGATGTGGTTCGCATGGGGACCGCCCGGGTGCGCGTGACTTATCTCGCCCGTGCCGACTCCGCGGCCGGCGCTCCGCCGCAAGAGACGCCGCCCGAAATCGTTGCAGCTGTTCCCGCCGCGCCAACAGAGAAAGTTGATAGTTCGGCACTTAACATTCTGCCGGGCGCCACCGTAGCTCCGCCTGTGCAGACTGCGGCTTTGCCGACGCCGGTGGTTGCCGCACCGATTCCACCATCGCCTGACACCCAGCCGACAGGTGAAGTGAAAAAGGTTCCGGTGCCCGCCGTTACGCACCTTTATGTTCAGATCGGCGCCTTTTCGAGCCCGATGAACGCGGCGCGACTCAAAACGCGGTTTTCCGCTGCCGGTGGGGTCGAAGTTTCTCCGATTACGCGCAACGGCCAGCAGCTTTTCCGCGTTCGCAGCGGGCCTTACGACAGTGTCGCAGATGCGGATGCGGCGTTGGCCAAGCTGACAGGGCTTGGTAATAACGATGCGCAGATCGTCGTCGATCAATAAGCCGATCTGCCGAATCAGTCTCAGCTTCGGGAGTGCTCCGTTCATGCGGATTCCATTTATCTTCGCAGTCATAGGTGCGGTACTTCTGGCGGCACCGGCACAGGCCGAACTCAGCACGACGGCGGAACATGCGCTGCTGATGGATGGCGATGGACAGGTGTTGTGGGCCAAGGATGCCTACACGCCGATGCCGCCGGCCTCGATGAGCAAGCTGATGACGATCGAATTGCTCTTCAGCCGGCTGAAAGATGGCCGGGTTCATCTCACCGACACATTCCCGGTTTCCGAGACCGCGTGGAAAACCGGCGGCTCCAAGATGTTCGTCTCGGTCGGGAGCCGCGTGCCGGTGGAAGATCTGATCCGCGGCATCATCATCCAGTCCGGCAATGACGCCTGCGTGGTGGTTGCCGAGGCCCTCGGCGGAACGGTCGATGGCTTTGTGGACATGATGAACAAGCGGGCCAAGCAGCTTGGCCTCAAGCAGTCGCATTTCGTGAACCCGGATGGACTGCCCGATCCTCCGGGCCAGCTCATGTCGGCGCACGATCTGGCAACGCTGGCAAGGCATCTGATCAACGATTATCCGCAATACTATCGCTACTTCGGCGAGCGCAGTTTCGTGTGGAACGGCATCACGCAGCAGAACCGCGACATGGTGATGGACAAGCTCGACGGTGCCGATGGTTTGAAGACGGGCCACACAGACGCTGCCGGATATGGCATCACGGCTTCCGCCAAGCAGCATGGTGAGCGCCTGATCCTCGTCCTGAATGGCTTGCGCTATCCCGATCTCGACAAGGCCAGCCCGCAAAAGCAGGACTGGTTCGCGGAGCGCCGCCGCAGTGACGAAGCCGCACGCATTCTGGGGCTCGCGTTCCGTGAGTTCCGCCGATATCCCGTCGCGAATGCGAATACCGTCATGGGCAACGCACCGGTCTGGCAGGGCACGACGGACACGGTTCCGCTTGTGGTGGGAAAGCCGCTCAGCGTGACGCTGCAAGTCGAGTCCCGGCCCGGCATGAAGATGACGGTCGCTTATGACGGTCCGATAAAAGCGCCCATCGCGAAGGGGCAGCGCATTGGAACGCTGAAAATCACAGCGCCCGAATTTCCGACCCTGAACGTACCGCTCTATGCGGCAAACTCGGTGGATCGGGCGGGATTGTTTGGCCGGATGTTCCTCGGCATCCGCCACATGATCACCGGGCACTGAAAGCAACCCATCGTGGACCCGCAGTTCATTACGCTGGAAGGCGGGGAGGGCACCGGCAAGTCCACACAGGCGAAACGCCTTGCAGCCACGTTGCAAAAGCGCGGTATCGAAAGCGTCGTCACGCGCGAGCCGGGCGGTTCACCGGGTGCGGAACAGATCCGCGAATTGCTTGTGCATGGCGAACCTGGCCGGTGGAGCGCACTGACCGAAACGCTGTTGGTTTTCGCAGCGCGGGTCGATCACGTCGAACGCACGATCAAACCGGCGCTCGCGTCCGGCAAATGGGTGATCTCGGACCGCTTCACGGATTCCACTTATGCCTATCAGGGCGTGGCACGCGGCACCGATCGGGAAATCATTCGCCGCGTGCAATCCGCGGCCATCGGGGACTTCAAGCCCAACCTCACGCTCGTCCTGGACCTTCCGGTCTCCGTGGGCCTTGAACGCGCCAAAGCGCGCGCCGGAAGCGAGAACCGCTTCGAAGGTTTCGATGTGGAATTTCATCAAAAACTTCAGCAGGCGTTTGTCGATATTGCGCGCCGCAACGGCGAACGCTGCGTCCTTCTGGACGCCGGCGGCAGCGAAGACGACGTCGCCGAATTGATCTGGCAAACGGTCGCCAAACGCTTCAATCTCTGATCCATGGCCAGAAAAAAGCTCGAAGTCGCGCCGGAGATCGAGCCGCACGATCCACGCAAAACGCTGACGCTTGTTGGGCATCAGGCCGCGCTTGCGACGGCATCGCGCGCGATACGGGCCGGACGCCCGCCGCAAGGCTGGCTGATCAGCGGTCCGCCAGGCGTCGGCAAGGCGACTTTCGCGTTCCGTATTGCGCGCTATCTGCTTGCCTATGGCGCGACGGATCGCGGGCCGAAGGATCTGTCCGTTGCCGCGAACGATCCGGCTTCCGTTCAGGTCACGGCAGGCGGTCACCCCGGATTGTTGATCCTGCAACGCGGCATCAATGCGAGCACCGGCAAGCCAATGACGGTGCTTGGTGTCGATGAGATCAGAAAGCTGGCTGGCTTCTTCGGCATGACGTCCGGCGCTGGCGGATGGCGTGTGGCGATCGTCGATACCGCCGATGACATGAATCCGCAGGCGGCCAACGCGTTGCTGAAAGCGCTCGAAGAGCCGCCGGCGCGCGCGATGTTGATGCTCTTGTCCAATGCGCCCGGTCAGTTGCTTCCGACCATCCGCTCGCGATGCCAACGGCTCGACCTGAGGCCGCTTTCCGATGCGGAATTGTCAAAGGAACTCAACGCCAAGCTTCCCGATCTCGGCGCAGGAGAGCGTGAAACCCTGATCCGGATTTCGAGCGGCTCCATTGGCGCGGCGATGGCATTGGCCGAAGATGACGGGCTCGCGCTCGCGGAAGAAGCGGAACGCCTGATCGACCGCGCCGCGTCGCCCGACATCGGTGCCACGCTCGCGCTGGCGGAAAAGCTCTCGCGCATCACCGACGGCACGGATCGCTTCGGTGCGTTTCTTGTCGAAGCGCTGGCCAACCGCATTCGTGCCCGCGCGATGGAGGGGGGGACCGGTCTCGATCGCTGGACGGCGTTGATGGAAAAGCTGAATCGTTCGTTCGGCCGGACGGGCGCGTTGCATTTGGACCCACGCCAGACGATCCTTTCCGCGGGAAAATCTCTGTCCGATACCGCGCGCGGGCGGGCGTTGTGAGTTTTCATGCTTGTTGACAGCCATTGCCATCTCGATTTTCCCGAGTTTGCGCCTGAGCTCGATGCTGTGGTGGCGCGGGCGCGCGACGCGGGCGTCAAGACTTGTGTGAGCATCGGCACGACACTGGAGAAGTTTCCGCAGGTTCTCGCGGTGGCCGAGCGTTTCGAGGATATCTGGTGTTCGGTCGGCATTCATCCGCATGAGGCGGAGCCGGAACTCCTCGGCGGCCCGGAGCCGCTGATCGAACGCGCGCAGCATCCCAAGGTTGTCGGCATCGGCGAGACGGGACTGGATTTTTATTACAACCATTCGCCGCGCGAACCGCAGATCGCCAATTTCCGTGCGCACATCGCGGCATCCCGCGAGCTTGGTCTTCCCTGCATCGTGCACACGCGCAACGCCGATGCCGAAACGGTAGATATTCTGCGTGATGAAATGAAGAAGGGCGCATTCCCTGGTCTCATCCATTGCTTCACGGGAACGCAGATGCTGGCGGATGCCGCCGTGGAACTGGGCTTCTGCATTTCAGTGTCGGGCATCGCGACGTTCAAGAAGTCGGACGAGCTTCGCGCCGTGCTGAAGACCGTTCCGCTCGATCGCCTGCTGGTCGAAACCGATGCGCCCTATCTGGCGCCGATGCCGTATCGCGGCAAACGCAACGAGCCGTCCTTTGTCGTGAACACGGCCGCGATGCTGGCGGAGTTGAAAGGTGTCGGCACCGAAGAGCTTGCAACTGCGACCACGGACAATTTCTTCCGGCTGTTCACGAAGGCGAAGCGCCCGTCCACCTTCGCCGGGGCTTCGGCGGATAAACGATGACGCTGGATGTCACCATCCTGGGCTGCGGCTCTTCGAGCGGTGTGCCGCGCCTGGGCGGACCGGATGGCGCGGGCGATTGGGGCGCTTGCGATCCGAACAATCCGAAGAACCGGCGCTCGCGCTGTTCGCTGCTGGTGCGCAAGCGATCCAACGACGGCGAGACCGCGGTGCTGGTCGATACGTCGCCGGATTTGCGCGAGCAGATGCTGGCGGCACATTGCGGCAGGCTCAATGCGGTGTTCATCACGCATGATCATGCCGATCAGACGCATGGCATGGATGATGTCCGCGCCATCGCTTATGCCGCGCGCAAGCGCATCGATGTTTTCACCGATCGCGCGGCGCGCGAGAGTGTGATGCGCAAGTTCGGCTACATTTTCTCGGCGCCGGAAGGCAGCGGTTATCCGCCGATCATGACCATGCACGAATTGCCCGAACCCTTCGCGGCGGTGAACGTGCCGGGGAGGGGCGGTGATATTCCCGTTCTGGCGTTCCGGCAGGGACATGGCCGCATCCATTCGCTCGGCTTCCGCTTCGGCCACGTCGCGTATTCGAGCGACGTGAACGAACTGGACGAAGACGCCTTTGCGGCGCTGGACGGCGTGAAGCTGTGGATCGTCGATGCCTTGCGGCACGATCCGCATCCGACACACGCCAATGTCGATACCGCGCTGAAGTGGATAGCGCGGGTCAGGCCGAAGCGCGCTATCCTCACAAACCTGCACATCGACCTGGATTATGACGCGCTGAAGCGATCGCTGCCCGAAGGCGTCGAGCCGGCTTACGATGGCATGCGGATTGCGGTGGATTGAATTTCTTGGCGAATTTCGCACGCTGGATCGTTTGGCTTTGATTTCAAACGAAAATCGCCTTGGAATTGATCTTCGATTTTTGCCCGCGAAAAATGCGCAATTCGCAAGATGTTGTGGTTGTGCGCTTGCGGACACATTTGAATTGCGAGTCATGGGGTGTGTGTTTCCCCTGTTGCAGAGTTCCCTCAACCTTTGACGCCACAGCTTTGAGCTTTATGAGGGCGCGACCGTTCTTTGACGCTTAGTTGCGGAAATTTCTGCGCGGCTCTGAGTCTCGTATGGCTCTCAAGGCGGATTAAGCGCGTCTGCTTTTCCGTGTTCGGCATCAAAGCCCGGTCAGGGCGAGGGCGGATTTACAACTTCAGCATGGGTGCTTCCTTCAAAAGGATGAGGATTCACGCAGGGCGCAGAGAGAGCGGAGGTGCTACAGCAGGAAGGCTTCACGTTCGAATGGGCCTGGCGCGCTTCGCGCGCCTGTTCATCCTTTCGATAGTGAGGCATCTCAAGCCGACCTCGCGCCGCTCTCTCTGCGTCTCTGCGTGAACCTTTTCTTTGGCCAAAACGCAGAAAACCCGCGGCTTTCGCGGCGGGTC
>JANWJQ010000155.1 GCA_025451875.1 Rhizomicrobium sp. | reverse complement strand
GCTCTTACGCACAGCATTTAAGAAAGTGTCCTGCAGATTTTGTTGTTTTTCGCTCATTGCCGACACACTTTTTCTTCTTGTTGTTGCTGCCCCAGCCCACCCGGAGCGACTCCCAGTATAGGGCCAAATGCTGCAATCGCGAAGGCAGGAAGCACAGCTTTAGGTAGCAGAGGCCAATTTTCCCGCCCGGCGCGCGTAAAGTTCCTGTAACCGACGGGCGATCGGGCCCGGCTTACCATCCCCGATCGTGTGCCCATCGATAGAGATGATCGCCGTGGCCCCCAGGGTGGCCGCCGACATGAAGGCTTCCTTCGCCAGGAGAGCTTCGGCAGGCGTGAACCGCCGCTCAACGATAGATATCTGCGCTTCCGCTGCGGCGTCGAGGATTTCCCGCCGCGTGACTCCCGGCAAGATCGCGTTGGAAAGATCGCGGGTGACGATGTTCCCGTCCTTGTCCACGATCCAGGCGCTGGTCGAGCTTCCCTCGGTGATGAAGCCGTCGCGGTCGATCAGCCAGGCCTCGAAAGCGCCGGCGTCGCGCGCCGCCGTCTTGGCAAGAATGTTGGGGAGAAGTGCCGTCGATTTGATATCGCAGCGCGTCCAGCGTTCATCCGGGCGGGTAATCACCTTCACGCCCTGCTCCCGCCGCTGCGCGAGCTGCGCCGGATTCATGCTGCGCGCCGTCATGATCAGCGTCGGCCGCTCGCTCGCGAGCGGGACTGCGTGATCGCGGCGATAGGCGCCGCGCGTCACCTGCATGTAGATCAATCCGTCGCGCACGCGATTGCGCCGCGCCATCTCGCGAACGACGAGCTTGAGCGCGTCGCGCTCCATCGGCATCGCCATCCCGATCTCGCCGACGCTGCGCACCAGGCGGTCGAGATGATGCTCTTCATCGAAAATTTTGCCCCCGATGACGCCGACGACTTCATAAATCCCGTCGGCGAACTGGACCGCCCGATCTTCGATGTGAACGCCCGCCTGCGCGTGCGGCACATAACGCCCGTTCACATAGGCGACGCGGCCTTGCGGCATTTTGCCGGACCAGCCGTGGAAAGTTTTGGCGCTCATGCGTTGAAGGTTTGCTCGCGCCCTGTCGGTCCTACGCCGAGCGACTTCAATTTGCGATGCAGCGCCGAGCGCTCCATGCCGATGAAAGACGCCGTGCGCGAGATGTTGCCGCCGAAGCGATTGATCTGCGCCAGCAGATATTCGCGCTCGAAAATCTCACGCGCCTCGCGAAGCGGCAGCGAGATGACGAGGTCGCCGCGGCCGCCATTGTTCCACGATGAGCTTGCACCGAGGTCCGCCGGCAGCAGATCCGCTGAAATCATCTGCGCCGCATCGTCCGTCGCCAGGATCAAAAGCCGCTCCACGATGTTGCGCAGTTGGCGCACATTGCCCGGCCAGCTATGCGCCTGCAGCACGGCCATCGCATCTTCGCCGATTTCGCGGATCGGAAGGCCGGATGTCGCCGAGAAGCGCTTCATGAAATGCATCACCAGCATCGGGATGTCGTCGCGGCGCTCGGAGAGCGACGGCGAGCGGATGGGAACCACATTGAGCCGGTGATAGAGGTCTTCGCGGAAACGGCCTTCGGTAATTTCAATGCGAAGATCTGCCGTGGTGGAAGAAATCACGCGCGCATCCACCTGCACGCGCGTTGTTCCGCCCACGCGCTGAAACATCTGGTCGACAAGGACGCGCAGGATCTTGCCTTGCGTTTCCATCGGCATGTCGGCGACTTCATCCAGGAACAGCGTGCCGTTATGCGCGAGTTCAAACATGCCGATTTTCTTCGGCCCTTCGCTGGTTTCTTCGCCGAAAAGCTCGATTTCAATCCTCTCCGGATCCATCGTGGCGCAATTGACGGCGACGAAGGCATTTCCCGCGCGGCGCGAATTGGCGTGGATCAACCGCGCGATGACTTCCTTGCCCGCGCCAGCCGCACCGGTGATAAGCACGCGGCTCCCTGTCGGCGCGATCTTGTCGATTTGCTGGCGCACCTGGGAAATTGCCGAAGACATGCCGATCAGTTCGGAATCGTCACCGGCCTTCAATTTCAATTCCTGCACTTCGCGGCGCAGGCGCGCGGCTTCCAGCGCGCGCTGGGCGACGTGGACAAGACGATCCGCCTTGAACGGCTTCTCGATGAAATCGTAAGCCCCCTTCTTGATCGACGAAACCGCGGTTTCGATTGTGCCGTGACCGCTGATCATCACCACGGGAAGGTCCGGGTGCTCGCGCTTTAATTGCTCGAGAATTTGGATGCCGTCCATCTTGCTGCCTTGCAGCCAGATATCGAGAATCACAAGGTGCGGCCGGCGCAAGCGCAGAGCCGCAAACGCACTGTCGCTATCCGATGCGACGCGGGTCTCGTAGCTTTCGTCGCTCAGAATGCCCGCAATCAGATCGCGAATGTCCTCCTCGTCATCGACGACGAGGACTTCAGGCGCGATTAAGGATCCGTTCTTGCTCATTCCCAACTTCCGCTTTTTCCGTGCCGGTATCGCGCACGGCCTTCTGCTTCAACGGCAACGCCATAAACACTTCCGCGCCGGTTCGATCGTCGGCGCGGTCGGAGATCGTCAGTTCTCCGCCATGGTCTTCGAAAATCTTGCGCACGATGGCGAGGCCGAGCCCCGTGCCCTTCGCGCGTGTTGTGACATAAGGCTCCGTCAGCCGGTGCTTGTGCTCCGGCGGAAGCCCCACGCCATTGTCAACGACGCGCAAAACCACGCGATCCTCGGATGGCTCGACCTGAATCTCGATGGCGCCGGGCGTGTCGTCGCCCTTTTCGATCCGCGCGCCAATGGATTCGCCCGCGTTCTTGAGCACGTTCGTCAAAGCTTGCGAGATAAGCCGCCCGTCGCAGACGACATGCAGCATGTCCGGCGGCATCCTCGTCGTGAAGTTGATCTGCGGATTGCCTTCGCGTTGCAGGAACACGGCCTGCTGAACGAGCTCCTGCAGGATTTCACGCCGCATCACCGGTTGCGGCATGCGGGCGAAGGACGAGAACTCATCCACCATGCGCCCGATATCGCCCACCTGGCGCACGATGGTGTCGATGCACTGGTTGAAGATTTCCGGATCGGTGGTGACTTCCTTCGCGTATTTCCGCTTCAGACGCTCGGCGGAAAGCTGAATGGGTGTCAGCGGGTTCTTGATCTCATGCGCGATGCGCCGCGCGACATCGGCCCAGGCCGCGGTGCGCTGCGCGGATACCAGATCGGTAATATCGTCGAAGGTGACGACAAAGCCGGCATCGCCGCGCTCGCTATCCACCTGCACGCTCAAGCTGCGCGTTTTTCCGGCCCGCTTCACGCTGACTTCACCGCTTGCGCGGCCGACCGGTTCGCTGACCGCCTTACGGACGAGCGCAGCCAGTTCCGGCATCACCTCTGAATAGTGACGCCCTTCGATTTCGTGCGGCGCCACATCCAGCAACCGTTCCGCCGCACGATTGAGAAGCGTGACGTTTCCGTTGCTATCCAAACCCACGACGCCGGCGCTCACGCCCGCCAACACCGCTTCGGTGAACCGGCGGCGCATATCGATCTGGTGACTGGCTTCCATCAGTTCCGAGCGCTGGGCGCGCAGTTGCGAGGTCATGCGGTTGAAGGCATGTCCCAGTACGCCCACTTCATCATCGTCGCGCTCCACCGTGACCTGCGCGCGCAGGTCGCCCGCCGACACACGTTCTGCGGCGCTGATGAGTTGCGAGATCGGCCGCACGAGGCGGTTCGCCGCCCACAATCCCATCCAGATCGCGGCGAGCAGCATCAGCAGCGAAACCATGCCGTACAATTCGGCGAAGATGATCTGCATCCCCGCGCGGTTCTGCTCCATGATCTTGTATTGGGCGGAGGCCGCGGCCGTGCGCTGGTAATAGGCGAACACCGTCGGATCGACCCTTCGCACGACAAGCAGATAGGCATCGTTCAATGCCACCATGCGGATCAGCGCGCGCACCACACCGAGCTTGGAATTGGCATCGAGGAATATCTTGCCGCTTGCCGCCTGCGCGATGTCGCTGGGCGATGGCGGCTTGGTGTCGAGAATGCCCTGCTCTTTCGTGCTGCCGAGCAGATGGCCGTAGGAATCGTAGATGTAAGCGGCCTGAAGGCCACGGTCCCGCGCCATGTCCGCAAGCTGCGCGAACAGGAAGTCGGGCTTCACATGCTTATTTTCGTCGAACAGGCGCGGGTCCTGTTCGATACCCGTGGCAATGGCGAGCGCATCGGATGTGATCGACTTTTCGTGCTCATTCTCATAGCGCTCGGCAACGGCGATGGAGTTTTCGATCGCACTTTTCACGCGCGGCGCAAACCACTGCTCGATGCCCAGATTGAGCGTGAGCACCGCGAAGATCGCGACGAAGATGGCGGGGATGACGGCGATGGCGCTGAACATCGCCACCAGTCGAACATGCAGCCGCGCGGCGGCGGCACCCGATTTGCGTTCTGCCCAAAGCCGCGTCAGGCGCCAGGCGATCAGCGCGCCAAGCGAAAGGACCAGCGCCAGGTTCACAAGGAGCAGTGCCAGCATGACGGAGGATGTCGGGGTGTAGGCCACGCCGCCCGTGACGATGGCGTAGGTCATTCCACCGGATGCGATGACCAGCAGCGCAACCCCGAACGCGGCCAGCGAGGGGCGCGACACGGAGCGAAACATCCCCAGCAAGCCGCGGGGTGGAGGCGTATCAATGGTATTGGTCGTCGCCATCCACGCCCTTCAAGCAGCCGCCAACAGACGCTAAGTCCCGGTCAGCATTTGAGATTAGGCGCACAGTGTAGCGATGCCACAGCCTGTGGCAAGAATGCCGCGATGCAAAAACGCAACGGGGTTAAAAGCCTAGTCCGGCCGCAGCCCCCGCACGACCTCAAGCCCCAAGTCGCGGATCTTCTTGCGCAGGGTGTTCCGGTTCAAACCCAGCAGGTGGGCTGCCCGAATCTGGTTACCGCGAGTCGCAGCCAAGCAGATCGAGATCAACGGCCTTTCGACCTCGTGGAGGATGCGGTCATAGACCCCGGGGGGCGGAAGACGTTCGCCATGCTCCGCGAAATATTGCGTGAGGTGATGCTCTATCGCGGCGGAGAGGGAGTCTGATTGCTCCGGATCGTTCGCGGCGCTGGCGCGCGGCGGCTCCTTGAGTTCGGTTGCAATTGCCGATTCGGGAATCGTTTCGCCCGCGTGCAACACGGCGAGGCGGCGAATGAGATTTTCCAATTCGCGCACATTGCCCGGCCAGCGATATTGGCGAAGCAATTGCAGTGCCGCGGCGTCCAGATATTTCGCCGGCAGACCTTCTTCTTCCGCCTTTCGCAGGAAGTGGCGCACCAGATCTGGGATGTCCTCGACGCGTTCGCGCAAAGGCGGCAGGCGCAGCGGTACGACGTTCAAACGATAATACAAATCCTCGCGGAACAAGCCCTGCTGGATGAGCTGGCGCAATTCGCGGTTGGTCGCGGCGATGATGCGCACATCCGTCTTGATCGGAATGCGTCCGCCGACGGTGGTGTATTCGCCCTGCTGCAGCACGCGCAGCAGCCGCGTCTGCGCTTCCAGCGGCATGTCGCCGATTTCATCCAAAAACAGCGTGCCGCCTTCGGCCTGCTCAAAACGGCCGATGCCGCGATTGGTGGCGCCGGTGAAGGCGCCACGTTCATGGCCGAACAATTCGCTCTCGACGAGTTCTTTTGGGATCGCCGCCATGTTGACCGCGACGAAGGGGCCTGCGCGCCGGCGTCCATAGTCGTGCAACGCGCGCGCAACAAGTTCCTTGCCGGTACCGGATTCACCGACGATCATCACCGTGAGGTCGGTCTGCGTGAGCCTTGCGATAACCCGATAGATTTCCTGCATGGCCGCCGATCGGCCGATGAGCGGGAGGCGTTCTTCGTCCGGCTCTTCCTTATTCGCAGGCTGGCCCTGCGCCTGCGGCGTGGCGAGCGCGCGTTGAACGAGCGCTGTGAGTTCTTTCAAGTCGAACGGCTTCGGCAGATAATCGAACGCGCCGCGTTCGGCCGCCGTGATGGCCGTCAAAATCGTGTTTTGCGCGCTCATCACAACGACGGGAAGGTCGGGCCGCAAGCGCTTTATGCGCGGAAGCAGATTGAATCCGCTTTCGTCGGGCAAAACCACGTCGGTAATGACGAGGTTGCCCTCGCCTTGCGAAACCCAGCGCCATAGTCCGGCGGCCGTCGCGGTCGTGCGCACGTCGTAACCCGCGCGCCCCAGCGCCTGATGCAGCACGGTGCGGATCGCGGCATCGTCGTCGGCAATAAGGATAGTTCCCGCCGGCATACTCAGCTCCCACTTTCCGCTTTGGGCAACAACACGCGAAACACCGTGCGCCCGTTCGTCGAGTCGCATTCCACGACGCCGCCATGATCGCCGATGATTTTCGCCACGAGGGCGAGGCCCAATCCGCTGCCGTTCGGCTTCGTCGTGACGAAGGGATCGAAGATGTAGGGCAGCAGATCGGCGGGAACACCGGAGCCGTTGTCGCGCACGGTCACTTCCAGCGGCACGCTCAATCGCGCACCGGACGTGCCCGCGCCGACGCGCATGCCGGGACGATAGCCCGTGGTCAGCGTGATCTCGCCACCGCTTTCGGGCACCGCGTCGCTCGCATTGCGCACCAGGTTGAGAAAAACCTGAATCAACTGGTCCCTGTCGCCCAGCACAAACGGTAGCGAGGGATCGAATGTTTCGACGAAATTGATCTGCTTTGCGAAACCGGTTTGCGCGACCTGGCGAACGCGATCCAGAACCTCGTGGATGTTCACCGGTGAGCGGGTAAAGGTGCGCCGATCGCCGAAGGATTCCATGCGGTCGATCAATTCGCGGATGCGGTCTGTCTCGTCGCAGATAAGCTGCGTGAGATTGCGATCCGCCGGCGGCACGACTTCTTCCAGCAATTGCGCCGCGCCGCGGATGCCTGCGAGCGGGTTTTTGATTTCATGCGCCAGCACCGCTGCCATGCCGTGCAGCGATCGCACCGCCCCACGATGCAAAAGCTGGCGATCGAGGCGTTGCGCCAGACTTCTTTCGTGCAGCGTGACGACGACGTTCCCGTCTCGATCGCCCGCGGGCGTAACGACGACATCTGCCGTGCGTTCGCCGCCCTTGGGAGTCGCCAGATCGACATCGCGTTCACCGACGGACGCGTCGCGTTCTTGCGCCTGGGAGATGAGTTGGAGAATGGGACTGCCGAACGGCACCAATTCGTCCAGCCTTTGGCGGGTGATCAGGCCAGCGCCGACCGCGAAGAACTGCTCTGCGGCCGGATTCACGGCGAGCACACGAAGATCCTGCCCTATCAGGAGGACAGGCATGGGCAGAACGGCGAAGATCTGGCCTAGGCCGGGCTTCTCCAATTCGGCAGTTTCGTTGGTCAATTTCACTGTTTGCCTATAAAAAAGGCATATGTGCCTCTGGCTACATTCTAGGCAATGATGAGGGGCCCACGCAAGCCGTCCGGTCTGAGCCTCGTTGACCCTTTGCCGTTTGCCCCGCTACTTGGCGCACATGCCGCGCATCGCACTGCTCATTGTTGCCGCCGGATCGGGGAAGCGCGCCGGTGGTGCCGTGCCCAAGCAATATCAATCGCTCGCCGGCATTTCCGTTCTGCGGCGTTCGCTGGCCGCTTTCGCGCATCGCGCAGATATCGCCGTCACGCAGGTTGTCATCGGATCCGGGCATGAAGAGATGTTCCTCACGGCAACCGAGGGATTGAAACTGCTTCCCCCGGTTGCGGGTTCTGACACGCGCAGCCATTCCGTTTTTCATGGCTTGCAAACTCTGTCCGTGCAGAAACCGGATTTTGTTTTGATCCATGATGCAGCGCGTCCGCTCGTCTCGCCGGCGTTGGTCGATCGTGTGATCGCCGCATTGGAAAGCGGTGCGGATGCGGCAGTCCCGCTTCTTCCGGTCGCCGATACCTTGAAGACAGAAATCGACGGCCATTGGAAAACTGTTCCGCGTGATGGTCTCTTGCGCGCGCAGACGCCACAAGGTTTCCGCTTCGGCGCCATTCTCGCAGCGCACCGCAAATTCGGCCATGAGAGCGTAACCGACGACATGGCGATGGCAGAACTCGCCGGTTTGAAAATCGAAGCCGTCGCGGGTGAAGAACGAAATTTGAAGATCACGACGCAGGACGACATGGCATTTGCCGAAAGATTGCTAAGCGGCGCGCAGGAATCTCGCACCGGCATGGGCTTTGACGCCCATCGCTTCGTAGCGGGAGATCATGTGTGGCTCTGCGG
>JANWJQ010000154.1 GCA_025451875.1 Rhizomicrobium sp. | reverse complement strand
GCGCAGGGCCTGGGCTGGGAAGGCGAAGGCTTCACCAAAGAGGAAATCGAATCCACCCGCGCCTGGCTCGGTGGCAAGGCCGTCACGATCTATGGCGGCACCGCCGAAATCCAGAACAACATCATCGCGAAGAGAATTCTTGGACTATTGGATCATCAATAAGAGGCAGTAGGCGGTAGGCAATAGGCAATCGACTGCCTACTGCCTATTGCCTCCATCCTCTTCACCACTCGGAAGAACGAACATGGCCGTGCTAACCGAAGAACAATCCATGCTGCGCGACGCGGCCAAGAGCTGGGTCAGCGAGAAATCGCCCGTCACCGCCTTCCGCAAGATGCGCGACAGCGGCAATGAAGACGGTTTCGACAAATCGGCGTGGAAGGAAATCGCCGAAATGGGCTGGACCGGCATCATCATCCCGGAAGAATTCGGCGGCTCGGGCCTTGGCTATCTCACGCTCGGCCTGGTGCTGGAAGAAATGGGCCGTACGCTGACCGCGTCGCCGCTGCTTTCCACAGCCGCCGCGACCTCGGCGTTGCTGCTCGCGGGTAACGCCGCGCAGAAGCAGGAATGGCTGCCGAAGATCGCGGAAGGCAAAGCCATCGCCGCGCTGGCGGTGGACGAGAAATCGCACCACGCGCCGGAGAGCATGACGCTGGAAGCCAAGAAGACCGGCGGCGGTTACACGCTGAACGGCAAGAAAGTGTTCGTGCAGGATGGCGGCGCCGCGGATGTGCTGGTCGTCGCGGCGCGCACCTCCGGCAAGGCGAGTGAGAAGAACGGCATCACGCTGTTCCTCGTGCCCGGTAACGCGAGCGGGTTGAAGCGCACCAAGCTCAAGAGCGTGGATAGCCGCGGTGTCGCCAATTTGGAGTTCAATGGCGTCGAAGTGCCGGGCAGCGCCGTTCTCGGCTCTGTCGACAACGGCTTTGATGTTCTTGACGCCACGCTCGATCGCGCCCGCGCAGCGCTGGCTGCCGAAATGCTGGGCGCCGCAACGCAGGAATTCGAGGTCACGCTGGATTATTTGAAAACCCGCGTGCAGTTCGGCCAGGTGATCGGCACGTTCCAGGCGCTGCAGCACCGCGCCGCCAAGATGTTCACCGATCTGGAGCTGACGCGCTCCTGCGTCGAAGCCGCGCTCACCGCGATCGACAAGAACGCCAACGACATCCCGGCGCTCTGCTCATTGGCGAAGGCAAAGGTGAACGAACTGGCGCATCTGGTGTCGAATGAAATGGTGCAGATGCATGGCGGCATCGGCATGACCGACGCGCATGATTCCGGGCTTTATCTGAAACGCGCCCGCGCGGCGGAAGCGACTTATGGCAGTGCATCGTTCCATCGGGATCGTTACGCCAGATTGATGGGCTACTAACCCAAATGTCATCACCCGGTAGCGCGTTCTTGCGCGATCCGGGTGACCCATCTTTGCCGAAAGAAAATTGGGTCGCCCGGATCCCTCGCGAAAAGCTCAGGATCGGGCGATGACAGTTTATTTTTTCACGTCCATATTCGTCTTCACGCCCGCCGGCAGCTGATCGATCACGAGCAGCTTCACCGGCACGGCGCCTTCGTTTTTGCCATAATGCCAGTTGGCGTTCGTCTCCACGATGAAATCGCCTTTCTTCACCGTGAAACTCTTGCCGGTGTCGGTATTGAATACCGTCAACGTTCCTTCCAGCACGTAGACGTAATGCGGATAAGGATGCTTGTGCACCGGCAATTCCGCGCCGGGCGGGAAGGTGGCAATGGATGTCACCACGTCCGGGTTCGGCGGAACGACGATCTTCTCGCCGGTGATCGTCGTGTCGGTGCGCGATAGCGGCGCGACGCTGATCTTCGCCGCATCCGCGGCTTGCACGAGCGAAGTCCCGCCAAGCAGCACTGCACCCGCAATCGCCAGTGCGCGCATCAGCTTCTCCCCGTTACCGGCAGCGACGACGACAGGCCACCATCCACTGGCAGCGCGTGTCCGTTCACATAGGAAGCATCGTCGCTGGCGAGGAAAAGCGCCGCGCCCGCGATTTCTTCCGGATGGCCGTAGCGCTTCAGCGGATTGAGCTGGCCGATCTTGCTGTCCGTGCCGCGTTCGCGTGCGCGGTCGAAGATGGGCTTGGTCATGCCGGTTTCGATGATGCCGGGGCAGATCGCGTTCACGCGCACGCCCGTGCCATAGAGAAAGTTCGCCGCCGTGGTGACGAGATTGATCACGCCCGCCTTGCTGGCGCTGTAGGGACCGGGGCCTGCGCCCGAGCGGATGCCTGCGACCGAGGCGGTGCAGATGATCGATCCTTTCTTGTTCGGCACCATCACGCGCGAGGCATGTTTGATCGCAAGGAACACGCCGATCAGGTTCACATCGAGGATCTTGCGCCAGTGATCGGCGGTCAGCTCGAAGAACGGCGGATCGCCGCCCCCCGAAATGCCGGCGTTCGCGTAAATCGCATCCAGCTTGCCGAATTCCTTCACCGCGGTATCGACGGCCTTGGACACATCGGCTTCGCTCGATGCATCGGCCTGCATGGCAATCGCCTTGCCGCCGGCTTTCTTGATCGCATCGACGGTCTCGTTCACGCCGTCCGTCTTGTCGAAGCACAAGACGCTCGCGCCTTCCGCGGCGAACAGCTTGGACGTCGCCCGCCCGATACCGCTGCCCGCGCCGGTGACGATAGCACCGCGTCCTTGAAGCCTTCCCATAATTCCCTCCCTTTAGTTTTTGGATGCCAGTTTCAGATAGCGGATAGGCCGTCCCTGCACGAGCGATCCGGCGGCGTGCAAAATCGCGGCGGCGTCGAGGCCGTAATACTCATAGAGCTGCGCGATGCGGCCGGACTGGCCGAAATGCTCGACGCCGAGCGATGCGACGCGATGCCCATGCACGGCGCCCAGCCAGGACAACGTCGCGGGATGGCCGTCGATAACGGTCACGATGCCGCTGAAGGCGGGCAGGTCTGCGAGCAGGCTTTCGATATGCGATTGCGCGCTGCGATCGCCGGCGCGGCGCGCTCGCGAGGCTGCTTGCCAACCGGCATTCAAGCGATCCGCCGATGTCACAGCCAACACCGCCACATCGTTGCGGTCTTCGGCGAGAAACCCTGCCGCCTTGATCGCTTCCGGCGCGACGACGCCCTGATAGGCGATGCAGATTTCGCAATTCGGTCCCGGCGGGCGCAACCAATACGCGCCATCAATGATGTGCTGCTTCAGCGCGCTGTCCAGCACGCGCTTGGGCTGTTCCAGCGGCATGGTGGAGAGGCGCAGATAGACCGAGCCGCCCGTCTCGTCGCGCAGCCAACCGGCGGATTTCTCGTCCTTGCCGGTGCGCTGCACATAGTCGAACGACCAGCGCAGGATCTCGGTGAGTTCGTCCACGAAAGCCGGCTCGAAACTCGCCAAGCCATCCTGCGCCATGCCGATCAGCGGCGTGCCGATGGATTGGTGCGCGCCGCCTTCCGGCGCCAGCGTGATGCCGCTCGGCGTCGCCACCAGAATGAAACGCGCATTTTGATAGCAAGCGTAGTTCAGTGCATCGAGGCCGCGCGCGATGAAGGGATCGTAAAGCGTGCCGATGGGAATGAGGCGTTGGCCGAACAGCGAATGCGACAGTCCCAGCGCCGCCAGCGCGATGAAGAGATTGTTCTCCGCGATGCCCAGTTCCAGATGCTGGCCCGATGGTCCCTGGGTCCAGCGATAGGTGGAAGCGATCTTTTCTTCCTTGAACCGGTCCGCGCCTTCGCTCCGGTCGAACACACCGCGCCGGTTCACCCAGCCGCCCATATTGGTGGAGACGGTCACATCCGGCGATGTCGTCACCACGCGGGATGCGAACTCCGTCTGCTCGCGCGCCAGATCGAACAGGATGCGGCCAAAGCCTTCCTGCGTGGACATTTCCTCCGCGGTGGGCAGCGGCAGTTCTTTCGGCGGTTCTATATAAGAAGCCTCGAAGCGGCGGCGGCCTTTGGCATAGAACGGCACGGAGTCGAGAAAGGCGCGGAACTCTGCTTTGCTATGCTCCAGTCCTTCGAACAAATCCCATTCATGGCCTTCGCGCACTTTCATGTTGGCGCGGAATTCTTCCATCTGTTTGGGCGTCATCAAGCCGGAGTGATTGTCCTTGTGGCCGGCGAGCGGCAGGCCCATGCCCTTGATGGTGTAGGCGATGAAGCAGACAGGCCGGTCGTGATCGATGGAATTGAACGTCTCGACCAGCAGATCGATGTCATGCCCGCCGAGATTGCACATCAGCGCCGACAACTGCGCGTCGTCATAAGAGTCGATCAGCCGTCCCGCAGGCGACTGGCGATCGAGATCCGCATGCAGCCGCGCGCGCCATGCCTTGCCGCCCTGGAAGGTGAGGGCGGAATAGAGATCGTTCGGCGCATTGTCGATCCAGTCGCGCAGCTGTTCGCCGCCGGGCCGCGCGAAGGCCGCTTCCATCATGCGGCCGTATTTCAGCGTGACGACATCCCAGCCGCAGGCGCGGAACACGCTTTCGAATTTCGGCTTCAACCCTTCGCGGATCACACCGTCCAGGCTCTGGCGGTTGTAATCGATGATCCACCAGGTATTGCGCAGCGAATGTTTGTAGCCTTCGAGCAGGCATTCGAAGATGTTGCCTTCGTCCATCTCCGCATCGCCGACGAGGGCGATGAAGCGGCCAAGCTTGTCCGCATCGATCAAATTCTTCGCTGCGAGATAATCTTGCGTCAGCGAGGCAAACGCCGTCATCGCCACCCCGAGGCCGACCGAGCCGGTGGAGATATCCACGTCGTCCACATCCTTGGTGCGCGAGGGATAGCTCTGCGCACCGCCGAACGCGCGGAAGGCCTCCAGCTTCTCGCGCGTCTGAAGTCCCATCAGATATTGTATGGCATGGAACACCGGCGAGGCATGCGGCTTCACCGCCACGCGGTCTTCCGGTTTCAGCACCGCGAAATAGAGCGCCGTGAGGATCGCGTTCATCGACGCGCTGGATGCCTGATGCCCGCCGACCTTTACCACATCCTCTTCGGCGCGCAGGTGATTGGCGTTGTGAATCGTCCAGGCGGAAAGCCAGAGAATCTTCCGTTCCAGTTCCTTCAGAATGTCGCGCAATTTCGGGCCTTTTCGGGCTGACGGATAATCATAGCGAGCCCAGCGGGATAGCGGAAATTCCCGAACAAATACAGCGCAGAAACAGGTCTTTCATTGCGCCGGCGCGGGTGGCTTTGCCCCCTTGCGCGGGGCTATCTTCGCGGCGCAAAGCGAACCCCAGAAATCGCCCCTCCATGACAAATATCCATCCGCCCAAACCTGTGAAATCCGCGCTCGAGCTCATCGGCAACACGCCCATGGTGGAGCTGACGCAATTCGACACCGGCCCCTGCCGGCTTTTCGTGAAACTGGAGAACCAGAACCCCGGCGGCTCCATCAAGGACCGCATCGGCAAGTCCATGATCGAAGCGGCGGAGAAGGACGGCAAGCTGAAGCCCGGCGGCCTCATCGTCGAAGCCACGGCCGGCAATACCGGCCTTGGCCTGGCGCAGGTCGGCATCCTCAAAGGCTACAAGCTCATCCTCATTGTGCCGGACAAGATGGCGCGCGAGAAGATCCAGCATCTGCGCGCCATGGGCGTGGACGTGCGCATCACGCGCTCCGATGTCGGCAAGGGCCATCCTGACTATTATCAGGATGTCGCCGCGCGCATCGCCGAAGAAACCGGTGCGTTCTATGTGAACCAGTTCGCCAATCCCGCCAATCCGAAAGCCCATGAAGAAGGCACCGCGCCGGAAATCTGGGAGCAGCTCGATCATAATGTGGATGCGGTGGTCGTCGGTGTCGGCAGCGGCGGCACGATGACGGGCATCGGCCGCTTCTTCAAAAAGGTCTCGCCGCACACCGAAATCGTTCTGGCCGATCCGGTCGGCTCCATCCTCGCGCCGCTGATCAAGACCGGAAAGATGATCGAGCCGGGTTCATGGACCATCGAAGGCATCGGCGAGGATTTCGTGCCCCCCAATTGCGATCTCGATCTGGTGAAGAAAGCCTATGCCATCAGCGACAAGGAAAGCATCGAAACGGCGCGCGCGCTGCTGTCGAAGGAGGGCATCCTTGGTGGCTCGTCCTCGGGCACCTTGCTCGCCGCCGCGCTGCGCTATTGCCGCGAGCAGACGACGCCCAAGCGCGTCGTGACCTTGGTGCCGGACAACGGCAACAAATATCTCTCCAAGGTCTATAACGACTACTGGGTGATCGAGCAGGGACTTTCCAGCCGCAACCTGAAAGGCAATCTCTCCGATCTTATCGCCCGCACGCACGACACCGGCGGCACCGTGACGGTCGGGCCGGATGACACGCTGATGGTCGCCTACAGCCGCATGCGCGCCAACGACGTGTCGCAGGTGCCGGTAGTGGTCGATGGCCGCATCGTCGGCATCCTCGACGAGCACGACATTCTCGCCCATGTCGAAGGCCATGAAGAATTCCGCGCCCAGCAGTTCAAGGATCCGGTGCGCTGCGCCATGACGGCGCGGCTGAAGACGGTGCAGGTGAATGACGCGCTGGAAAAGCTGCCGCCGATCTTCGAGCGCAACGAAGTCGCCATCGTGTGCGACGGCGACAAATTCGTGGGCCTCATCACCCGCATCGATCTCATCAACCATCTGAGAATGAGCAAATGACAGACGGCAAGAACCGCCTCGCTTTTTCCACGCGCACGATCCATGCAGGGCAGCATCCCGATCCCACCACCGGCGCGGTGATGGTGCCGATCTATGCGACCAGCACCTATGCGCAGGAGTCTCCGGGCGTTCACAAGGGTTATGAATATTCCCGCTCGCAGAACCCCACGCGACAGGCCTTCGAGCGTTGCATTGCCGATCTGGAATCGGGCGAGCGCGGTTACGCCTTTGCGTCTGGGTTGGCCGCGATCTCCACCGTTCTGGAATTGCTGAACAGCGGCGATCACGTTCTCGCCAGCGACGATCTTTATGGCGGCTCGTTCCGCCTGTTCGACAAGGTGCGCAAGCGTAGCGCAGGGCTCGCTTTCGACTTCGTGGACATGACAGACCTCGCCAATGTCGAGAAAGCGATCAAGCCGAACACGAAGATGATCTGGGTGGAAACGCCGACCAATCCGATGCTGCGCCTCGCCGATCTCGCGGGCATCGCGAAGCTTGCGAAGAAGCGGGGCATCCTTACTGCGTCGGATAACACTTTCGCGTCGCCTTATACGCAGCGGCCGTTGGAGCAGGGCATCGATATTGTCGTGCATTCCACGACGAAATATCTCAACGGCCACAGCGATATCGTCGGCGGTTGCGCAGTCGTTGGCGATAACAAAGATCTGGCCGATCGTCTGGCCTTCCTGCACAACGCCGTTGGCGCGATTCAGGGGCCATTCGATTCTTTCCTCGCCTTGCGCGGATTGAAGACATTGGCGCTGCGCATGGAGCGGCATTGCGCCAACGCGCTGAAAATCGCGCGCTGGCTGGAAGCGCGCAAAGACGTGGAGCGCGTGATCTATCCCGGCCTCGAAAGCCATCCGCAACATGCGCTCGCGAAAACGCAGATGGCGGCATTCGGCGGCATCGTCACGGTCATCCTGAAGCGCGATCTGGCGGGCACCAAGCGCTTCCTTGAACGCTGCAAGCTGTTCACGCTCGCGGAGTCGCTGGGTGGCGTCGAAAGCCTGATCGAACATCCCGCGATCATGACCCATGCTTCCATCCCGGCGCACACCCGCGCCGAACTTGGCATCTCCGACGCACTGGTGCGGCTGTCGTGTGGCGTGGAAGACGCAGAGGATCTCATCGCCGATCTGGAACAGGCGCTGGCGTAACGCATGCGGAACACCGCGGCGGCCCTGTTTGCTTTTGCTGCGATGATGGGTGTGGCACAGGCCGCGCCGTCCGCCTGCGAAGTGTTGCAGAGTGCGGTGACGCAATCGCCGCCCGGTCCTGTCTTCCTGCCGAGCTTTCCGCGGGAGAAGGACGGCCCGCTCTACAACACCGCTTTTCTCTATGACAACGCTGTCGCGACGATCGCACTGGTGGGCTGTGGTGATGAGAAAGATGCCGCGCGCATCGGCGATGCGATGCTGGTCGCGCTGGACCACGACCGCTATTGGCATGACGGCCGTTTGCGCAATGGCTATGCGGCGGGGCATGCCGGCAATCCCGTGAAACTCGCCGGCTGGTGGGACAGGAAGCAGAACCGCTGGGTGGAAGACCGGTATCAGGTCGGGAGCGATAGCGGGAACATGGCGTGGGCGATGCTCGCGCTGCTGGCGTTGAAGGAAGCGAAATATCGCAGCGGCGCCATCCGCATCGCCCATTGGGTGGATACGCAGTTCGACGCGCGCGCGCCGCAAGGCTTCACGGGCGGCACCTTCGGTGATCAGCCGAAGCCTGAACTCAACCGTTGGAAATCCACCGAGCACAACACCGATCTTGCAGCGGCGTTCACGCAACTGGCCGGGGTGACGAAAGACACGCATTGGCGCGACCGCGCAAAGACCGCATCCGCTTTCGTTGCCGCAATGTGGAATGAGAAATGTGGCTGCTTCGATGCCGGCATGGCGGAGGACAGCAAGGCGCGTAACACGACGCTTGCCTTGGATGCGCAAATCTGGCCGCTGCTGGCGCTTCCGCAAGCCAAGCCGCACGCCGCCGCCCTTATGGAGACTCTGCGGCGGCGCTTCGGGTCCGGTGGCGGCATGGCCTATAGCGCACAGAAGGATGGCATCTGGACCGAAGGCACCTTGCAGGCTGCGCTGCTGATGAAATTACTCGGAAAATCCGCGCAAGCGAACGCGCTGATGGCGGCGGCAGAGAAGAACCGCGCGCCGGACGGCTGGTACCGCGCCTCTGACCGCAAGACTTCAACCGGCTTCGATCTACAGACCGACCTAAAGCAGCACCGCGCCTATTTCCCGATCCCCGCGCTCGCGCCATTGGCGTGGGCAGCGTTGGCAGAAAAGAACTTCAATCCGTTCGCGGCGTCACCTTGAACTTGCCCACATGCAAAGGCGCATATGAAAGTTCTATGGCTCACCGAATTTGGTTTTCAATCGGCGCAATGCTTCGCTGCGTTTCATGGTGACAGGCAGACAGATGGCGGCGAGTTCCTTTTGCGGATGAGAATCCAATAAGCCCATCGCAATGCCGTTTTGCACGGCGAAGGTGCCGGCATAATTCAGATCCCACGCGTAATATTTCGCCTGCTGCAGGGCATTCGCGAAAGACAAGCGGGCCTCGCCCCCCAGCGGCCCCCGCCACGTTTCGAGCGCCCGCAATTGCGCCCAGACGATCTGCTCTTTCGCCTGATAGTCCTCGTACCGGCCGAAGAGTTCGTAGAGCTGCGAAAACCGCTCCTGCTCCTCGGACGGGAAGAGGCTATTTCGGCCGCTCGCGGTGGCGGCACTCCATCGTCCGCGAAAAAACGGCATGGTTGGTGGGCGCGCAATCCAGCTTGGCTGTGGCTGCAAGTCGCTTTCACCGGCCGCGGACAGAATGCGCGAAAGCGCGTCGAGCCGCCGCTCGATACATCCCTGGACGTCGAGTCGCCCGCGAATGGAAGAGAGGTTGAAAGCGGCTTCCGCGCGGACATTTTCACGGGCTTCCGCCGCCATTTTCTGTTCGTGAATCGTTTCAGCAATCTGTCCGGCGCCGAGCGCGATCAGAATGCCCAGAACGATAATTCCCACTTCGCCGACGAATTCGCGCCAGCCATGCAGCGGTTTCGGCAGTTGAAAACGCATAGGTCCCCCAAGTTATGGAAGCCTAGCAGAAGGCTAAACGTCTGCAATGGATGAGGGCTTACTGCTTCACCCACGCCAAGTCCCAGCTTTCGCGGCGTTCGATGAAGCCGGTGACTTTGCCGTTCGCGTCGTATTGGAAGATCTTGCGGATGCGGTTGTCGCCGGGAATGAAGAACACATCGCGCGTCTCCGCCTTCCATTCCGCTGCCGGGCGGCCGCTGCGCGCGCCCATCAGCTTTCCGTCCGTCACCGTTAGCGCAAAGGTGGGCTCGGAATCCCTGAGCTTGTAGGTGCCGGCGAATTTCTGGAGATTGGCGGCGGGCAACGAAATGGCGGGCGGATCGGCACGCTCCGCCAGCACCTGTCCCTCGATCTGCTTCCACCCATCGGCGCGCTTCTTCCATACGGTATTGGTGAGATAGTTCGCGTGGATCGTCTGGCCGAAATAGTGCTCGGTTTCGACCTGCCGGAACAGCGCGACCGCCGTGTCGCCATCCTCGTGATAGGACAGCAGCTTGATCTTGATGAAGCCGCCCAGGCCCTTCGGCAGCGGCCGGATCTCCTTCAGCATCTCGGCCTTGCCTTTGTAGCTGTCGTCCTCCTCGGCGTAGATGACGTCGGGATCGAGATATTTGTCCCACACATCGACATGACCGGCGGCCACCGCGTCAGCCATCTCCTGTTCCTGCTGCGTGATGAGCGCGCGGCCGTCCGCGAGCGCGGGCGTCGCGGCGAGAGCAATAAGCAAAGCGATTGCGTAGTGCATGGTCTTCCCCTGTTTGGGAAAGGATAGCGCTCATCCCGGCGACGGCAGATCAAGTCCGTGTGATCGCGCTACGTTCCGTGTCTCCTGCAGAGGAACGCTATGGCCCCGTCAGCGGCTGGCAGGTTTGAGGTTGGGAAGGCTTCAGGTTTTCAACCGAGTTCGGATTGGCCGCCGCGAGGTTCATCCTCTGCGCCCATTGCCGCGCTCTATAGAGTGACAGACGCACCATCGAGTCCTGATAGTGCGCCTCGGAGAGGAAGATACTGAAGTCGTGGACGTCGGCGGGCGTGAACTGGCGCAGTCCCTGGATGAACCCGATCTTTGACCAGATGATCGCTTCCTCCGACTGCGCCTGCGAAAACTGCTCTGTTGTATAATACATATTGTCGAGCAACCGCTGTTCGTCTGACGGGAAAAGACTCGCACGCCCTGCCTGCGCGTTTGCTTCCCACCGCAGCGTCGTGATTTTGGCGTGCGGCAGATAGGCGAGATGCTGCACAACAGGGACTGGCTCGCCAAGCCTTGCGTGCGCAAGCAAACCGTCAAGCTCGGAGAGCCTTTGCCGGATGCACGGCTCATCCTGTTCGCGTATCGCCAGCCACCACAGGTTTTCGCGAACCTCGGCTCTGACCGCGCCACGGGCCTGCCCTGCGATGATGTTATCATGGACGGAATCGGCCAGCTGCCCGAAGCCCAGCGCAATCAGAACGCCCAGCACGATGACGCCGACCTCGCCCATGAAGGCACGCCAGCCGTGCAGCGGCTTCGGCAAGTGAATGTTCATGCAATTGACCCCAGCCCGGCGAACCTAGCAGGGTTCGTGCAATGTCGCATCTCAGGCGAGCGACGGCAGATCGAGTCCGTGCGAACGGGCGCTGTCGATGGCGATGTCATAGCCCGCATCGGCGTGGCGCATGACGCCCGAAGCAGGGTCGTTCCACAGCACGCGCTCCAGGCGCCTCGCCGCTTCCGGCGTGCCGTCGGCCACGATCACCATGCCGGCATGCTGCGAATAGCCGATGCCGACGCCGCCGCCGTGATGAATCGACACCCACGTCGCCCCGCTCGCGCAGTTGAGCAGCGCATTGAGCAGCGGCCAGTCGGACACCGCGTCCGAGCCATCCATCATGGCTTCCGTTTCGCGATTGGGTGAGGCGACCGATCCGCTGTCCAAGTGATCGCGGCCGATCACCACCGGCGCTTTCAGTTCGCCCTTCGCCACCATCTCGTTGAACGCCAATCCGGCGCGATGGCGATCGCCGAGACCGATCCAGCAGATGCGCGCGGGCAGGCCCTGGAACTTGATGCGTTCGCGCGCCATGTCGAGCCAGTTGTGCAGATGCTTGTCGTTCGGCAGCAGTTCTTTCATCTTCTGATCGGTCTTGTAGATGTCTTCCGGATCGCCGGAGAGCGCGGCCCAACGGAAAGGCCCAATACCCCGGCAGAACAGCGGACGGATATAGGCCGGAACGAATCCGGGAAAATCGAACGCGTCCTTCAGGCCCTCTTCCAGCGCCATCTGGCGGATGTTGTTGCCGTAATCGACGACGGGAATTTCCATCGCGTGAAAATCCAGCATCGCCTGCACATGCTTCACCATGCTCTGCCTGGCGGCATGTTCGACGGCCTTGGGATCGCTTTCGCGCTTCTTCGCCCATTCATCCAGCGTCCAGCCCGCGGGCAGATAGCCGTTCAATGGATCGTGCGCGCTGGTCTGATCCGTCACCGCATCCGGCTTGATGCCGCGCTTGACCATCTCCGGCAAAATCTCCGCCGCATTGCCGAGCAGGCCGACGGAGATCGCTTTTTTCTCCTTGCAGGCGCGCGTGATCATCTCCAGCGCTTCGTCCAGCGTTTTCGCCTGGTAATCGAGATATTTTGTCTTCAGCCGCATCTCGATACGTGACGGCTGGCATTCGATTGCCAGCATGCAGGCGCCCGCCATCACCGCCGCCAGCGGCTGCGCGCCGCCCATGCCGCCGAGGCCCGCGGTGAGAATCCATTTGCCGCGCAGCTCGCCGCCGAAATGCTTGCGCCCCATTTCCGCGAAGGTTTCGTAAGTGCCCTGAACGATGCCCTGGCTGCCGATATAGATCCACGATCCGGCCGTCATCTGGCCGTACATCATCAGACCTTTCTTATCGAGCTCGTGAAATTTGTCCCACGTCGCCCAATGCGGCACGAGATTGGAATTCGCGATGAGCACGCGCGGCGCGTCTGGATGCGTGCGGAAAATGCCGACGGGCTTGCCCGATTGGATGAGCAGCGATTGATCGCCTTCCAGCCGCTTCAGCGCCGCGACGATGCGGTCATAGGATTCCCAGTCGCGCGCGGCGCGGCCGATGCCGCCATAGACGACGAGTTCTTCCGGCCGCTCCGCCACGTCCGCATCCAGATTGTTCATCAGCATGCGCAGCGGCGCTTCGGTCAGCCAGCTTTTCGCGGAAAGCTGCGTGCCGTGCGCGGCCTTGATATGGCGGGTGTTGTCGATGCGGGTCATCTATGCGCTCGCGGGAAATGCGGGCGCACTTTGTCATAGCGGCGCGGGCGATGCCACTTAGTGGCTGTGGATAGGCTGCGGCGTGATCGCCGGCGCGGCGCCGAAAGCATGCCCCGTATCGGCGAAACGGATGCAGCCTTCCAGGATGGCGTAAAGATATTTCCGCAAATCAGCCGCGCGTGTTTCATCGTAAGGCGCGGGCCAGTTCTTCTCGGAGATCTTCGCGGGATCTTCCATATAGCCGCGGCAGGCCAGCTCCAGCTGGATGGCATGCACGCCCATCTGCGGCTCGCCATAATGGCGGGTGGTCCAGCCGCCCTTGAAGCGGCCGTTCGTCACCCAGGAAAAGCGCGAGGCGTTGCACACCGCTTCCACCGTCCGCGTCAGCTCGCTCGCGCAGGACGCGCCGCTGTTGGTGCCGATGTTGAAGTTCGGCAATTCGCCGTCGAACAGGCGCGGCACATGGCTGCGGATGGAATGGGCTTCGAACAGCACCACGCGCTCATGGGTGTTGCGCAGCCGCGCGATCTCGTCGGCAACCGCGTCATGATAGGGATTGAAATAGTGCAGGCGCCTTGCCGCGATCTGCGTGGAATCCGGCGGATGCGAATTCTTTTTATAGAGAGGCTCGCCATCGAACGTCGTCGAAGGGCAAAGCTCCGTCGTCGCCTGTCCGGGATATAGCGATTTGCCGGACGGATCGCGATTGACGTCGATCACGGTGCGCGAGATGCCGGTGCGCACGATGGTGGCGTCCAGCGCGGGTGCGAAGTCATAAAGCTTCTCCACCCACCAATCCGCATCCTTGCGCGCGAGCCAGGATGAAACAAGTTCGCTTTCGATCTCCGGCGGAATGTCGGTGCCGGAATGCGGAATGGAGACGACGAGCGGCGCATCGCCGCGATGCACCGTCAGCCAGGGATATTTGTCACTCATTGTCCGTGCCGGATTCGCGCATGCAGGGGATTATAGCCCATCCGGTAAACAAGTTCGGCAAGGTTCTCGATGTTCCAGATTGCAAGATCGCAATCTTTCCCGGCTTCCAGCGTTCCAGTTTGATTCAATAGCCGCAGAGCACGCGCGCCTTCGCGCGTTACCGCGGCGATGCATTCTTCCACCGTCATGCGAAAACAGGTCGCCGCCATGTTCATCGTCAGCAACAGAGAGGTGAGCGGCGAAGTCCCGGGGTTGTTGTCGCTCGCGATTGCAATTGGAACGTGATGCTTGCGAATGAGATCGAGCGGGGGTTGTTTCGTCTCGCGCAGAAAATAGTAGGCGCCGGGCAAAAGCACGGCGACGGTTCCCGCTTTCGCCATCGCGGCGATGCCCGCCTCGTCCGAATATTCCAGATGATCGGCGGACAGCGCACCGAACGCTGCGGCAAGTTCGGCACCATGAAGATTGGATAGCTGATCCGCATGCAATTTGACGCGAAGGCCGTGTTTCTTCGCGGCTTCGAACACACGGCGCGTCTGTTCGGCCGAGAACGCGATGCCTTCGCAGAACGCATCGACGGCATCGGCAAGCTTCTCGCGCGCCACCACCGGCATCATCTCATTGACGACGAGGTCGATATATTTGTCCTTGTCGCCCTTCGCCTCCGGCGGCAGCGCATGGGCGCCGAGGAAGGTGGTGACGATGCGCACCTTGCGCTTGCCTGCCAGCGCACGGGCGGCGCGCAGCATCTTCAATTCATCGTTCAGCGAAAGCCCATAACCGGATTTGATTTCGACCGTGCAGGCCCCGTCTGCGATCAACGCATCGAGGCGGGGCAGGGCGGAGGCGACGAGTTCTTCCTGCGAGGCCGCGCGTGTCGCCTTCACTGTCGAAACGATGCCGCCACCGGCCTTGGCGATTTCCTCGTAAGACGCACCCGCCAGCCGCATCTCGAATTCACGCGCGCGATCGCCGGCATAGACAAGATGTGTGTGGCAATCGATCAGCCCCGGCGTGATCCAGCGACCGCCGCAATCGATCTGCTTGGCGCCGTTGAGTGACGGCGCGTCCGCCTGCGCCCCGGCATAGACGATACGCCCGCCTTGCGCCGCCACCACGCCACCTTCGACCACGCCGAGGCCCGGCCCCGTCAGGGTCGCCAGCCGTGCATTGTGCCAAAGCGTTTCGCAGTTCATGGGCCGGAATTTCTTGGGGCGCTCCACTTTGTCTCTTAGGTCCGCTAAACCGGCGTTGCAACGGGAGGCCGCCGGAATGACGTCGCTGTGGTTTCAGTCCGCGCTTTTGTCCGATGGATGGGCCGGGGACGTCCGCATCACGTTTGACGGATCGGCGATCGGGCGCATCGAAAAAGGCATAAAGCCCGCCGCAGCTGATGCGCGCCATGGCATTGCCGTCCCCGGCCTTCCCAATCTGCACAGCCACGCTTTCCAGCGCGGCATGGCGGGTTTGGCCGAAGTGCGCGGCCCCGCGCATGACAGTTTCTGGACATGGCGCGATGTCATGTACCGTTTCATCGACCGCCTCACGCCGGACGATGTGCAGGCCATCGCCGAACTCGCTTACATCGAGATGCTGGAAAGCGGCTTCACCCGCGTCGGCGAATTCCATTATGTGCATCACGATATCGACGGGCGGCCTTATGCGGACATCGCCGAGCTTGGCGCGCGCATCGCGGCGGCGAGCGCCGAAACCGGAATCGCGCTTACCTTGCTGCCAGTGTTCTACGCACACAGCAATTTCGGCGGAAAGCCGCCGGTGCCGGGACAACGCCGCTTCCTCAACAATCCTTCAAGCTTCGCGAAACTGATGGACGCCAGCCGCAAGGCGATTGCGCCGCTCAACGGGGCCAATATCGGCATCGCACCGCATTCGCTGCGCGCCGCGACGCCGGAGGAATTGACCACAATCATTCCACTCGCGCAGGGCGGCCCGATCCACATCCACATCGCCGAGCAGACCAAGGAAGTCGATGATTGCATCGCATGGTCCGGCGCGCGTCCCGTCACATGGTTGCTCGACAATGCCGGCATCGATGCACAATGGTGCCTCGTCCACGCCACGCATATGACGGCCGAAGAGACTGCCCGCCTTGCGCGCAGCAATGCGGTGGCGGGGCTTTGTCCCATCACCGAAGCCAATCTCGGCGACGGGATTTTTCCGATGCCCGATTATCTTGCTGCGGGCGGCCGCTTTGGCATCGGCAGCGACTCCAATGTCCTCATCAGCGCAGCGGAAGAATTGCGCATCATGGAATACGCGCAGCGTCTTGCCTTGCGCGGGCGCAATGTGCTGGCCGCCGAACCGGGACACTCCACCGGGCGGGCGCTGTTCGATGGCGCGCTTGCGGGTGGATATCAGGCGCTGGGCGTTCCCGTTTTTGGACTGAAAGAGGGGGCGCCCGCCGACTTGGTCAGCCTCGATGCCGACAGTCCGGGCCTTGCGGGCAAGAAAGCGGATACCATCCTCGATAGCTGGGTCTTTGCGGGAGCCGATTCGGTGGATTGCGTCTGGCGGGGCGGAGCGCGGCTGGTGGCGGGCGGACGCCATGAAAAGAGGGAACAAATTACACGCCGCTACAAAGAAGTGCTTGCGCGCATTGTGAAATAGCCCGCGAATTGCCAATCTCCGGTCTGACGGATCGGGGTCCGCCGGGGGTATGTTTCCGACATGGTGAAAAATTTTCGGGTCACCTTGCCGGTAGACAATCCGGCGAGCGCGAAGCTTGAGAAAGCCCAAGGTCGCGCACGCCTTGTCTGCGTGGGCGACTGGACCGTCAGCGAACTCACCGATCTCGATGAGCAGCTCTCCGATCTCGATCTGAAGGGCGCGCGCGATCTGGAGATCGACGCGACCGGCATCACGTCGCTCGACAGCGGCGGTGCGTGGCTGTTGCTGCGCACAAAACGCGCGGCTGACAAAGCCGGTGCGAAAGCGACGCTGAATCTTCCGGACAAATATCATCCCTTGCTTGAGACAATGGATAGCGGGCATACCGCGCCGCCCGTCACCCATCCGCCGCACACAGGATTGCGCGGACTTCTGGAACGCACCGGCGAAGGCACGGTCCTTGCGCTGCGGCAGGGTTACGACCTTCTGGGCTTTCTGGGCCGCGTTGCGGTGGAAACCGTGGAAGCCGCGCTCGCGCCGCGCCGCGAATTGCCCTGGGCCGCGTTCATTCACCAGATCGAGGAAACCGGCCTCACCGCGCTTCCGATCGTTGGGTTGCTCGCCTTCCTGCTCGGCATCGTCATCACCTATCAGGGCGCCGACCAGCTCGCCCGTTTCGGCGCGCAAATTTACACCATCGATTTTCTCGGCATCGGCTTTCTGCGTGAACTGGGCGGTCTCGTCACCGCCATCATCATCGCGGGCCGCTCCGGCTCCGCCTTCACCGCGCAGATCGGCACCATGCAGGTGAACGAGGAACTCGACGCGATGCAGACCATTGGCCTCAATATCGCCGAGACACTGGTGTTGCCCCGCGTGCTGGGCCTGATCGTTGCATTGCCGATCCTCACGCTCTTTGCCGATATCGTCGGCATCATCGGCGGCATGGTGATGACCTATTTCGATCTGGGGGTGACCATCCCCGCCTTCATGCGCGAATTGGGCAACGCCATCACCGTGAAGACGTTGATGGTGGGCCTGATCAAGGCACCGGTCTTCGCCTTCATGATCGCGCTGGTCGGCTGTTTCGAGGGCATGCGGGTGGAGCGCAACGCGGCCTCCGTCGGCAAGCTGACGACACGCTCGGTGGTGGAATCCATCTTCCTAATCATTGCCGCCGACGCAGGCTTCTCCGTTCTCTTTTCGGTGCTGGGCATATGAGCGGCGCGGGAACAAAAGCCGACAAGGCCGCCGCGCTCCGGGCCGGCAAGAAGGATGATGTGGTCATCCGCATCAAGGGACTGGTCAACGGCTTCGGCACCAAGATCATCCACGATCACATCGATCTGGATGTGAAGCGCGGCGAAGTATTGGGCGTGGTCGGCGGATCAGGCTCGGGCAAGTCGGTGCTGCTGCGTTCCATCGTCGGCCTCAACCGCCCCCTGTCGGGCAGCATCAAGGTGTTCGGGCAGGAAACCGTCGGCCTCGCGCCGGATGAAATGCGCGGGCTGCAACTGCATTGGGGCGTGCTGTTCCAGGAAGGCGCGTTGTTCTCCTCCATGACGGTGGCGCAGAACATCCAGGTGCCGATGCGCCGCTGGACGAACATGTCGCAATCGCTGATGGACGAATTGGCGGCGATGAAGCTGTCGCTGGTCGGATTGCCCGAAGACGCCGCGCGCAAATTTCCATCCGAGCTTTCGGGCGGCATGAAGAAGCGCGCCGGCCTCGCGCGCGCGCTGTCGCTCGATCCGGAACTGCTTTTTCTCGATGAGCCGACGGCGGGTCTCGATCCGATCTCCGCGGCGCAATTCGATCAGCTGGTCGGCGATTTGCAGAAGAGCCTCGGGCTCACCGTGTTCATGGTCACGCACGATATCGACACGCTGCGCGCCACCACCGACCGCATCGCCGTGCTGGTGAACAAGAAGATCAAGGTCGGCACGATCAAGGAACTGCTGCAGGACAAGGATCCGTGGATTCACGAATATTTCGCCGGCCCGCGTGGACGCGCGGCGCTGGGCGGTTGAGGAGAGGGGCTGAAAAGCCATGGAAACAAAAGCAAATTATGTAGCGGTCGGCGCCTTTGTGCTTGCCAGCGTATTGGGATTTGTGGTCGCGCTGCTCTGGCTTGCCGGCGCGCAATACTCCGCGGAGTATGCCTATTACCGAACCTATTTCTCCGGCGCGGTGACGGGCCTCGGGGACGGCACGATCGTGCGCTACAACGGCATCAATGTTGGCCATGTCAGCAAGCTGACCTTCGACCCCAACGATCCCAAGCGTGTCATCGTGGACCTGCAGGTCGATCCCACGCTGAAGATCCACAGCGACTCCATCGCCTCCATCGCCAGCGAAGGGCTGACTGGCGGCTCCTATGTGGAAATCGACGGCGGCACCAACAAGACGCCCGTCCTGGAACGCAGGATGTTCGGCGACTATCCGGTGATCCAGTCCAAGCAATCGACCTTGCAGCAGCTGGAGCAATCGGCGCCGGAACTCATCGCCAAGCTCAGCCATGTCGCCGACCGCCTCAATCGCGCGCTGAACGACGAGAACATCAAGAGCTTCTCCGGTATCCTGTCCAACATCAAGACCACGACGGATGTTTTCAATGCACGCTCGAAGGACATCGACAAAACGCTGCACAATGTCTCGCTGGCGTCGGACACGCTGAATGTCGATCTGAAGGATCTGCATGAGACGCTGGGCAACGCCAATGTCGCGGTGACAAAAGTGAGCCGTCTTGCGGATGATGCGGATAGCGCCGTCAACGGCGCGGATCTCGGACAGCTCTCCGAGCAGGTGCGCACGCTGGCATCGAGCCTGACCAAACTTTCCAACGGCCTCGAACGCGAGCCGACCAAACTTCTCTTTGGCGACCGCCGCAAAGGATACACACCCCAATGATCACGAACACTCTGCGCCGCGCGGCGCTCGTCATCTTCTCCACCGTTGCGCTTTCGGCTTGCGGCGGCCTGCTCGGCCCCAGCGAGGCGCCGCCGCAGATCTATGTGCTGCACCCGCAGTTCGGCCCCGTCGATAGAGCGCCCGCCGTGCAATGGCAGTTCGGCGTGACCGAGCCGGTATCGCCGGCTGTCTTCGACAACAAGCGCATCACGCTCATTCTCGGCCAGACGATGGATTACTACGCCGATTCCTCCTGGTCGGATCAGACGCCGGATCTCCTGCAAAGCCTTCTCGTCGAGGCTTTCGAGAAGAGCGGCAAGATCAAGGCCGTGGGCCGTAATTCCGCTGGCGTGCGCGCCGACATCCTCGTCACCACCGAAATCCGCGATTTCAGCGCGCATTACGATGTGAAAGACGGCATCCCCACCATCGTGGTCGATATCGTCGCCAAGCTGGTCACTGCCACCCGTCACGACGTGATCGCGACCTTCGATGCGCGCCGTGAAGTGAGGGCGAGCGTGAACAGCGTTCCGGCCGTGGTCGCCGCCTTCAACGACGCGACGGGGCACGCGATCAATGACATCGTGAGCTGGTCGCTGACCAATGCTACGCCGGGGGCCTCCGACGCCTTGCCGCCGACGAATGCCCGGCCGGTCCATCGCCGCCGCCATCACTAGGCGGCGGTCCGGACGCCCGTGGAACCTCGGATAAAATCGCTGTAACAACGGCCATGCCTCCAGCGAACAAACCTGACAGCGCGTCGCCCGAAATGGCGTGGGCGGAGCTGATGCGGGCAGGATTGGCGGGGGACGCCGCCGCCTATCGTCAGCTTCTGGAAGCCATCGCGCCAAGGCTGCGGAAATTCGCGGTCCATGGTTTGTCGCGGATCGGCAATGCCGATGCCGAGGATGTGGTGCAGGAGATTTTGTTGGCGATCCATTTGAAGCGCCAGACATGGATGCAGGATCAGCCATTTCTCCCCTGGCTGAATGCGATCGCGCGCCACAAGCTGATCGACGTCATGCGCCGCAAAGGCCGCCGCGGCGAAGTGCCTATAGAAGGCCTGATCGAAGTGCTGCCCGACACGCCGCCGGAACCGGAGAGCTCGCACAGCGAACTCACCAAGCTCGTCTCGCGTCTGGACGGCAAGCAGCAGACGGTTATTTCCTCCATCTCGCTCGACGGCAACAGCATCAAGGACACCGCCACGAAGCTCGGCATGAGCGAGGGCGCGGTGCGCGTCGCCTTCCATCGCGGCCTGAAGAAACTGGCCTCGCTCTACAGGGAGGCGAGCGCGACATGAAAACGAACGATCTGATCACCGCGCTTTCCGCCGATGCGCCGGAACAGCAGATGCCGCCGCGCCGCGCTTTCCTGATCGCGATCGTCCTGGCGGCCGCCATTGCTGCCGCGATCTGGATCGGGCGGCTCGGTCTCCACCATGATTTCCTGCAATCGTGGCTGACGCCGCGCTTTGCATTCAAGGTTTTCGTCACGGCCGTGCTCGCCGTCACGGCGGTGTTTGCGGCACGCGACATGGCGCGCCCGGAAGTGGAGCACAGCAGGTTGCGCCTGCTGTTGTGGAGCGCGCCGCTGCTTCTTGTTTGCGCCGTGATCGCGGAACTGATCGCACTGCCGCAATCGCTCTGGATGGTGCGGCTTGTGGGGCACAATGCGCGCTTCTGCATGACGATGATCCCGTTGATGTCGCTGGGGCCGCTGGTGCTGATGCTCTGGGCGTTTCGGCGCGGCGCGCCCGCCAATCCCGCGCGCGCCGGCGCGCTTGCGGGGCTGGTTGCCGCCGGTATCGCTTCGGTCTTCTATGCCATGCACTGTCCGGACGATTCGCCGCTATTCGTGGCGACATGGTACACGCTTGCGATCGGGTTCATCACCGGCGTCGGCGCGCTGCTGGGCTCCCGCCTGTTGCGCTGGTGACACGCCTCCGCGGCTAGTTACGAACAAGTTTGACGCGCATGGCGGATCTCACATCGCGCGTATTGACGTTTCCGGTGTACTAGGGACGATGTGAGTGTGGCGCGTCGCTTATACCGCCGCGGGTTGTAACCAGTTCGAGCAGTCCGGCTCTTATTCACGGAAGCGGCGATGTCATCGGGTGTGTCTGGCGTATCTGTCGAGTTTGATCCTTCACCTTCCTCCAAGCCGGCGCTCGCATTTCTGAAGGACTATTGGGACGCCAAGCGGGGCCAGCGCACCATGCCGTCGCGTGCCGACATCAACCCCGCCGAAATGAAGAAGCACATCCGCGCCGTCGTTCTGGTGGAGGCGCTGCCGGATTACGCCGACTTCCGCTATCGCATGATCGGCAGCGACGTCACCGAGCACATGCTGGGCGACGCCACCGGCAAGACGGTGCGCGAAGCTTTCGCGCGCTACGGGCAGGCCGCGACGGAGGGCGCTGTCGGCGCCTATGCTCATATGGCGCGCAATCGCCTCACCATGCGCCTTCACGGCTCTGCGGCATGGCTGGATCATCCGCACCTGGATTTCGATACGATTCATCTGCCGCTGTCGGACGACGGCGAGACTGTGAACATGATCCTCAGCGCCGTGACGTTTGAGCCGACGGCGGTGCTGAAAGGCTGACCTAGCGTCACCTCGCGCGCATCTTCCCGCTTGGCTAACATGCCCCTGCCATCCGGGGACGCTGCCCATGCCGATCAAGAACCGCATCACCGACATGCTGGGCGTGGAATATCCCATTGTGCAGGCGCCGATGGGCTGGATCGCCCGCGCGCAGCTTGCCAGCGCCGTCTCCAACGCGGGTGGTCTCGGCATCATCGAAACCTCCTCCGGCCGCCTCGACGAA
Organism: Rhizomicrobium sp.; assembly: GCA_025451875.1. Taxonomy (GTDB): domain Bacteria; phylum Pseudomonadota; class Alphaproteobacteria; order Micropepsales; family Micropepsaceae; genus Rhizomicrobium. The sequence continues at coordinate 18,808 of JANWJQ010000154.1, read as the reverse complement.
GTGCGCGCCGAAGTGAAGAAGATGCGCGAGCTGACCAAGAAGCCCTTCGGCCTGAACGTCGCGCTCGCCTTCGTGCGCGATCCGGACATCGTGAAATTCGTGCTCGACCAGGGCGTGAAATTCGTCACCACCTCCGCCGGCGATCCGATGAAGATCGTGGGACCGCTGAAGGAAGCGGGGCTCAACGTGTTTCATGTCGTGCCGTCGCTGAAGACCGCGTTGCGCGCCATCGAAGCGGGTGTTGACGGCCTTGTCGTCGAAGGCGGCGAGGGCGGTGGCTTCAAGAACCCACGTGAGGTGTCGAGCATGGTGCTGCTGCCGCTCGTCTGCGAGAAGGTGAAGGTGCCGGTGATCGCCGCTGGCGGCATCACCGATGGCCGCACCATGGCCGCCGCCTTCGCGCTGGGCGCCGAAGGTGTGCAGATGGGAACGCGCATGGTGTCGGCGGCGGAATCGCCCGTGCATCAGAACTGGAAGGACGCGATCCTTGAAGCGGAGGAAACCTCCACCGTCTTCCTCAACCGCTTCGGCCCCGGTCCCGCCTTGCGCGCGCTGCGCACCGAGAAGACGACGAAGTTCGAGAAGGAACCGCCGGCCAACATCATGACCGAGTTCGGCAATGCGCTGGATCTCTATTTCGGCGGCGACATGGAAGCGTCCATCGCGCTGTCGGGCCAGGTCGCGGGGCGCATCGACAGCGTAAAGCCCGTGAAGCAGATCATCGACGAGACGGTGGCGGAGTTCCACGAAACGATTGCTAGCTTGAATAAAAGATACGCAAACTAATCGCCTCCCCCTCGTGGGGAGGCCGAATAAATTCTGAGGTCCGAGAGCGACAGCGAGCGGACGCGAAGAATTTTTCGGGTGGGGGGCCAATGCGCGCACGGCCCCCCACCCGAAAAAGCTTCGCTTTTTCGACCTCCCCACGAGGGGGAGGTGATTGGGAGTCATTCATGCCGACCATCGACCGCAATGGCGTGCAGATTTACTACGAGGTTCACGGCTCCGGTCCCGTGATCCTGCTCAGCCACGGCTATTCTTCCACGTCCGCCATGTGGCGCGGGCAGGTTGCGCCGTTCTCCAAAGAGCACACGCTCGTCACCTGGGACATGCGCGGCCATGGGCAGAGCGATTATCCCGAAGACCAGGCGCAATACAGCGAAGAGCACACCGTCGCCGATATGGCGGCGATCCTGGATGCCGTCGGCGTGCGCGAAGCCGTCATCGGCGGCCTGTCGCTGGGCGGCTACATGTCGCTCGCTTTCCATCTCGCGCATCCGGATCGCACCCGGGCGCTGCTCATCATCGACACCGGCCCCGGCTTCAAGAAAGACGAGCCGCGCAACGACTGGAACGCCAATGCCGAGCGCACGGCGCGGAAATATGCGGAAGAAGGTCTTGGCCCGCTGCACGCCGCCACTGCCGAACGCCGCACCGCGCATCATCGCAATGCGCGCGGGCTGGAACTCGCCGCGCGCGGCATGCTTGCCCAGCGCGACGCGCGGGTGATCAATTCGCTGCCGGACATCAAGGTGCCGTCGCTCGTCATCGTCGGCGCAAACGACATCAACTTCCTCGTCGCCGCCGACTACATGGCCAAAAAGATTCCGAACGCGGAAAAGGTCGTCATCCCCGGCGCGGGACATGCCGCCAATATCGACAAACCCAAGACGTTCAACAGCGCGGTTCTGGAGTTTCTGAGGAAACACTCTCTCTAGTCACCTCCCCCTTGTGGGGAGGTCGATAAAATCTGAAGCGCAGCGAAAGATTTTTCGGGTGGGGGGATTACGGATATGGTCCCCCACCCGGATCGCGTTCATACGCTGTCGCTATGAACCTCTCCGACCTCCCCACAAGGGGGAGGTGATATGTCAGGAATTCACCGATGACCGACAAAGCCATGAAACCCGAAACTATCGCCGCCCAAAGCCTCGGCTGGATCGACGAGATTACGCGCGCGGTGTCGCCGCCGATCCATCTGTCGTCCACCTTCATCCGCGATCCGGACAACCAGTTCCGCTCCGGCCGCGAATATGCGCGGTCCGACAATCCGACTTATGACCAGCCGGAAGCCGTGCTGGCTGCGCTGGAGAACGGCAAGGATGCGATGCTGCTGGCCTCCGGCATGGCGGCGGCGACGGCGTGCTTCCTGGCGCTGAAGCCTGGCGATCATGTGGTGATCCCCAAGGTGATGTATTGGGGCCTGCGCCTGTGGCTGTTCGATTTCGCGCGCAGCTGGGGGCTGGACGTCGAAGACATTGAGATGAGCGATCTCGCCGCCGTGAAAGCCGCGATGCGTCCGGGCAAGACGAAACTTGTGTGGATCGAGTCGCCGGGCAATCCGATGTGGAACATCACCGACATCGCCGCCGTCGCGGAGATCGCAAAGAAGGCCGGCGCGCGCGCCGTGGCGGATTCCACCGTCTCCACGCCGGTGCTGACGCATCCGCTCGATCTGGGCTGCGATGTCGTCATGCATTCGGCGACGAAATATCTGAACGGCCATTCCGACATCGTGATGGGTGCACTCGTTACGAAAGCGGAAGACGATTACTGGGAACGCATCTCCGGCGTCCGCTCGCGCATCGGCGGCATTCCCGGCTCGTTCGGGGCGTGGCTGCTGTTGCGTGGCATGCGCACGCTGTTCCCCCGCGTGAAGCTGGCCTGCGCCAACGCGCAGAAGCTCGCCGAGCATTTCGCGAAACATCCGCGCATCGAGGCGGTTCTCTATCCCGGCCTGAAGGATCATCCCGGCCATGCCATCGCGGCCAGGCAGATGAGCGGCGGTTTCGGCGGCATGCTGTCGATCCGCGTGAAGGGCGGCGAGGGCGCGGCCATCGCCACGGCAGCGCGCGTGAAACTCTGGAAGCGCGCCACATCGCTGGGCGGCACCGAAAGCCTGATCGAGCACCGCGGCTCGACCGAGGGACCGGGTGCGCCATGTCCGATGGATCTGTTGCGCCTGTCGGCGGGCATTGAAGATGCAGGAGATCTCATCGCCGACCTGGAACAGGCGCTCGACGGCAACAGTTGAGCGCATCCCGAAAATATTTTTTGCCGGATTTTTCGTGCGCAAATCCATGACGCAGGGACGGCGATAAAAGGTTTCGATAATAGGATCAAATACTTAGGCTAAATTCCCTGCTCTAAAATTAATTTTCCCAATTTGCTTGACACCGTGACGGTGGTCCCGTACATTCTTTCCAATTCTCGGACTGCGCCCGAAATTCAGACCCGCTGCGAAAGCCGCGGGTTTTCTGCGTTTTCGGGGAGGGGCATGGCGCGGAGCTTGGCCCCTCCCCGAAACGCTTCGCGTTTCGTCCCTCCCTCAAGGGGAGGGTGGGATTCATCTCGAAAGGTTTTTGAACATGCACAGACGACTCTAACTTCTCCCTCACCCTGATCGCCTTTGGCCCGCCTACCGACGCCGTCCGCTGCTGACGCACGCGACCGCCGGATGGACCGGAGAACGATCATCACCCCGCCGCCGCGCCCATAGGGATCGCCGCTGGACGGGTTCGCGCCGCATGCGCGACCGGTGTTGAGGGATAAACACAATCAACCGCCGCACTCGCCCACGATGCTCATCAAGAGACGTGCGATGCGAAGAACGCAAAAAAGACGGCGGGACATTTCTGTCTCCGCCGTTCTGCATTTTCGCTGGATCGGAAAAACTACCCCGCCTTGGTCTCCGCGATATAGCGGTCCACGACCTTGTCGAGAATGGCGAGCGGCACCGCGCCGCACACCAGGATCGCCTTGTGGAACGCCTTGATGTCGAACTTGGCGCCCAGCGCGGCCTTCGCCTTCTCGCGCTGCTTGAGGATATCGAGCTTGCCCACCATGTAGGCGCAAGCCTGACCCGGCCACACGCAGTAACGCTCGACTTCGGTGATCGCCGAGGCGTCGAGATCACCCAACGTGTCGGTGAAGTACTTCACCGCCTTCTCGCGGCTCCACTTCATGGCGTGCATGCCGGAATCGACCACAAGGCGCACGCCGCGGAACATCGCATCGTGCATGTAGCCGATGCGGCCCCACGGATCGTCGGCATACATGCCCATCTCGTCGGCGAACTGCTCGGAGTAAAGCGCCCAGCCTTCGACATAGGCGGTGAAGCCGGAGACCTTGCGGATCAGCGGAAGGTCGGTCTCCTGCTGGATCGAAAGCTGTAAGTGATGGCCCGGAATGCCTTCATGATAGCTGAGCGTCGAAAGCGTCCAGCTCGGCACTTCGGCCGTGTCGCGCAGGTTGATGTAGTACATGCCCGGGCGCTTGCCATCGAGCGAGCCTGGATTGTAGTAACCGCCCGGCGCACCCGCTTCCGTCGCTTTGGGCACGCGCTTGATGACGAGATCGGCCTTCGGCAGCACGCCGTAATATTCGGGCAGCCGCGCGCGGATCTTTTTGATCTTCTCGTTGAGGTCGCCGAGGAGCTTGTCCTTGCCTTCGTCGGTGTTCGGATAACGGAATTTCGGATCGTTATACATGCCGCGCAGGCGCTCGCCGACCGTGCCCTTGGTCAGGCCCAGCTTCTTCATGTCGGCATCGATGCGCGCGGTGTAATCCGCCACGACTTCAAGACCGGTCTTGTGGATTTCTTCTGGCGTCATGTTGGTCGTCGTCGCCGCGATCACGCTGTCGGCGTAATAGGAATCGCCTTGCGGCAGCCGCCACACGCCCGCGTCATGCACGGCCTTGGCTCGCATATCCTTGGCGAGCGCGATCTGGCGGTCGAGCGCGGGATAGACTTTCTCGGCCACGAGTTTGGCCGCACGCGCTTCCCAGTCGCCCGGAATGTTCGCGGCCTTCGCCTTGCCGACGATGGCTTCGACCATCACCGACTTGCCGGCATCGACGCCGCGCAGCGCATTCATCTGCGTCAGCGCCTTGTCCAGCGCGAAGTCCGGCGGGATCACGCCGAGCGCGACATCGTGACGGACCACTTCGCTGTCGCGGTCCAGCGCCAGCGCGACGCCATCGAGACGCTGCAGGTAATATTCCGCGTCGTCCTTGTTCTCGACCGGTTGCTGGCTGGCGAGGAAGTCGGGGAATTGCTGGTAGGAACCGGTGAGCTGGCTGACGATATAGGGTGCGCCCGCGCCGGCGCCGCCATAATTGTACTTCTTGTTGTCGCCGTCCTGGATTTGCATTCCGTACTGGATGATCTCGTAATTGAGTTCGTCCATGCCGGTGAGCGATTTGGCGTCGAAGGCATTGAGGCGCGCGAGCTGGCTGGCGGTGAGCTGCTTCTGCTTTTCGTAACCGGCGAGCGAATTGTCGTCGATCTGGCCGCGCTGTTTCGTGCGCGGGCCGGTATCGACACCCAGGAACGTCGCGCTGATGGGCGACGTGTCCAGGTTCTCGGTCATGAACTGGTCGAACAATTTGTTCAGCGCCGCACCGGACGGGCTGGCAGAAGCAGCGGCGGCAGCACGCGCGAGCGGTGTGCCGAGGGCGGCGAGGGCGGCAACGGCGGTGCCGGTCTTAAGGATATCGCGGCGATGAAGCATGAAGGTCTCCCCAGATTGGTGGCCAAGAGTTAAGCGGCGAGATACGGCCGAACAAGGCGCGGATTGCAGGGTTAAGGCTGTTTGCCGTCAAAAATCCGTGCGCGGCACTATTGCCGCATCATTCATGCGCGGCATGGCTGCCCCGCGACAGCTATCGCGTGTCGAATCTCTTCGCAGTTGCGAGAAAATCGGGCAGACCGACGATTTCGTTATATTGCGAAAACGTCACCCGCGCGCGGACTTCGGCATTTGTGCCGAGCAGTTTCGCATAGAGCTGTTCGAGCGCCGCCGATGCGGCCAGCAGGGCGCTAACCGGATAGAGCGCGATCTTGTAGCCCATCTGCTGCAGGGCTTCCGGCGAGAGCATCGGCGTCTTGCCGTCCTCCACCAGATTGGCGACGAGCGGCGTGCCGGGAAATGTCCCGGCGACTTTGCTGAGTTCGTCTTCGCTGCGCGGCGCTTCGATGAACAGAATATCCGCACCCGCTTTCAGGAAGGCTTCGCCGCGCCGCAGGGCTTCGTCCAGATCATGCGTCGCGCGGGCATCGGTGCGCGCCATGATCTTGAAGCTGGAAGACGATCGCGCTTCGGAAGCCGCGCGAATTTTCGCGGCGGCTTCTTCCAGCGAAATGACTTCCTTGCCTTCCATGTGGCCGCAGCGTTTGGGCGAGACCTGGTCCTCGAGCTGGATGCATTGCGCGCCGGATTGTTCGTAAGCGCGAACAAGGCGCGCGACATTCAGCGGACCGCCATGGCCATTGTCGCCATCGGCGATCAGCGGTACCGGTGCGATGGCGCTGGCGATGACGCGCACGCGCTCGATCATCTGCTCGGCATTGACGAGACCGATATCGGGAACGCCGAAGCCTGCGCCCGCAACGCCGAAGCCGGTCATGTAAACCGCCTTCGCACCGCTCTTCACCGCAATGCGCGCCGATAACGCATCGAACGCGCCAGGAAGAACTAGAATGCCGGACGCTTTCAGCAACGCATCGAATGTTTGTGTCATGGCGAAGTCCTATCGGCGGTCGATCAATCCCATCGGATCGTCCTTGTTGTCGCTGGGGGCGGCGACCTCGACGATGCGATCCGGCACGTCATCATATTCCAGCTTCAGCGCCTTTGTGGTGACGGCATGCAGATCATAAAGCGCGGTGATGTAGGTGAACTCCAGAATCTCTTCTTCGGAAAGATGCTTCTTCAATTCGTCGAAGATGCCGTCGGCCACGCGTCCGCCCATCAGCACCAGCCCGTCGGTATAGGCGAGCACGGCACGCTCGACCGGCGTGTAGCACTCGGCCACCTGCCAATGCGGAATGGCCGTGATCTTTTCCTCCGGCAGGCCAACGCCACGGCAAGCCTTGCAGTGCTGCGAATAGACGAACTGGCTGCCCCGCGCCCAGCCGACGCGCGTCTGTCCCAATTCGCGCAGCTTGGGATCGAGCTTGCGCTTGGGACTGCGGTAAAGCGCAAAGCCCGCGACGGCATGATCGAACACATCGGGCGATCCGGCATAGACGGTCCACCAATTGCCCGGCGTTCCGGTTGCGGTGCCCGGCTCCTTCACCGGATCGCGCTCGCCGAAGAGAAGCTTGTAGATCTGCTGTGCGCCGGCATGGGCGTCCGCTTTTGAGACTTCGTGCAAGCGCGGCATGGCTGCCTCCCAATGGTTGTCGCCGCGTCACCCGTGATGCGGCCGATATCATTCGATGAAAACTGTCGCACAAATCGATGCAATTGCACGCGTCCGGTTTCAGCGTGCCGCAATCAGTTGCGCCGCAAGATGCGAGGACCGGCTTCAGCGCCGGTTTGGCTGGGAGAATTGCCTTGAGCGATCGGGAAAGTTTTGCGCCGCCCCCGCGGACGGACCGGATGCATGTGCTGGTGCTCGCCTCGCAAAAGGGCGGTTCCGGAAAGACCACCCTGTCGGGCCATTTGGCGGTCGAAGCCGACAAGGCCGGCATCGGCCCCGTGGCGCTGATCGATACCGATCCGCAAGGCTCGCTCGCGCAATGGTGGAACGCGCGCGAAGCGCCGACACCGCATTTCGCGCAGGTCGGCGTGCTCGAACTCGATGAGGCACTAGACCATCTCGAAAAAGCCGGCATGAAGCTGGTGGTGATCGACACGCCGCCGGCGATCACCGGTTCGATCTCCCGTGTCGTCGCGCATGCCGATCTGGTGCTGGTGCCCACGCGCCCAAGCCCGCACGATCTGCGCGCGGTCGGCGCGACCGTCGACATCGCGGAGAAGCACAACAAGCCGCTGGTGTTCGTGGTGAACGGCGCGACCGCGCGGGCGCGCATCACCGGCGAGGCCGCGGTGGCGCTGTCGCAGCATGGCACCGTCGCGCCGATCATGCTGCATCATCGCGTCGATTTCGCGGCGAGCATGACGGACGGCCGTACCGTCGGCGAAGCGGCGCCGAAATCGGCTTCGTCCAAAGAAGTCCGCGATCTGTGGCTCTATGTGCAGGACCGCCTTTCGCGCCTGACGAATGACGAGAAGATCGTGCCGGAGAACCGCCCCGAGCATTTCGCGGTGAGTGGGCTCACAGTCGCCGATACCGAAGATTTCGAAGAGCCAGAGCCGGAATGGAATCCGCCGGTGATGACGGAGAACGCGCCGCTGCCGCCGCTGCCGGCCAACGACTCCCTTGTGGTCACCATGGAGAAGCCGCCATTTCCGGATGGCATTGACCGGAGGTCCGGCGTCGATCGCCGTGGGGCGCAGCCGCATGTGTTCGGCAGCGGCGAGCGCCGCACACACTCGTTCGGCCGCCGTTCGACGGATCGGCCGACCTATGAAAACGGAGGCGGCCGATGAGTCACGCGCGCTTTGCGCCGATGACGGCAAGTCTGCTGGCGCGCAAGGGTGGCGCAGTGCCCTCGACCATCGCGCCGCGTTATGCGGCTGCGCCGGCGCTCGGTGAAATGGTTCGTCCCACGCAGCCGGCAGCGGCAGTGGCAACGGAGGAAGCAATGATGCCACAGGACAACGAACACGACACGCATCTGCCGCACGATCCTTCGCGGCCCAAAAAGCTCTTCATCGCATTATCGCACCGCGAGCATGAGCGGCTGGCGATCGCCGCGGTGAAGACGGGGCTTACGCGCCACGAGCTGGTGCGCGATGCGCTGGAAGCCTATTTCGAGCAGCTTTCGCGCGATATGCGGGAAGGATGTGCCTGCATGTCGGGCGCGAAAAGCTGCAGTGGGTCGTGCGAAGCCTAGTGCGCTGATTCCTTCAGAATCTCCGCCATATAATCGTGCCAAACCGCCGCCCAGGTATGCGTGCCGTGGCCGTGCGTCTGCATCGACTCCGGGATCACGACATATTTGATGCGCGGATTGCGCTTGGCCAGGCCTTCGGCGATGCCGATATAGGGCGGATTGATGAAATCATCCGCCGAGTTCACCCACATCACAGGTGCCTTGATGGACTCCAGCTTGGCGGACGGGTCGTAATCGCGCGATGAGCCGACCTGGTACAGGAAGTCGTTCGCATCGAGATCGGCGAAGTACTTGGCGGTCGTGTCGGCGAGATAGGCATCGGCTTCGTCGCGCGTAGGATAGGATTTCTGCATCTGCTGCGGCGCGCTGCCGGCGATGAGAAGCATGTCCACCGCCACGCGCAGGCCCATCAGCGGCTGGGTCTTGTAATTGCCGTTATCCCAGGCCGGATCGCTGCGGATGGCGTCGATGACCATCTTGCGCCACAGGCGGTTGCGCCCGGCGATTTGCGTCGGCTCGCAGGCAAGCGGCATCAGCGCATCCATCGCGTCGGGCCAGGCTTCGCCCCACATGAAGGAGTGCATGCAGCCCATCGACGTGCCCATGACGAGGCGCAGGTGATTGACGTTCAGGCCCTTGGTGACGAGGTCATGCTCGGCATTGACCATGTCCTCATAGCCATATTGCGGAAAGCCCGCGCGCATGCCGTCGCTGGGCTTGGAGGATTTTCCATGCCCGATGTCGTCGGGCAGGATGATGTAATACTTCTTGATGTCGAGTAGTCCACCCGGAACGAAGAGCACGCCGGAAAATTGCGGGCGCAGGAACTGATGTCCGTCGCCGCCTGTGCCGTGCAAGATGAGCACGGCGTTCGTCACGCGGCCGGATTTGTCGCGAACCGGCGTTCCCAGCGTGGTGTAGTGCAGCCGGAGCGTGTCCAGCTTTTCGCCATCGGTGAATTTGAAATTCTTGACCGTGTAGTCGCCTTCCTTGGTCGGAAGCGACGGCGTGGATTGTGCAAAGGCCAACGAAGAACCGGCGATCGCAAAACCCAAGGCAACGGCAAGACGAACAAGTGAACGCATCGAAGAACTCCCCCATTTCGCTGGACGCATGTTCCCGCGAAAGGATGGTCGCGTCTATGCCTCGTGGGAAACTTCTTCTCTATGCCGTATCTTCACGGTGCCGGCACGTTCCAGCTTGCCCCAGCCGACGGAGGGGCCACGGATGGCGGTGATAATGGATCGCACCACGACATAATACATGATCTGGCGATAGCCGAAGCGCTGCAATGGTAGCCACCAGAGCAGGCTCCAGTTTTCCCGCTTCTCGATCATAAAGCCGAAGATCGCCGCCAGAAGATCGACCACCACGAACACCACATAATAGAGGCCGACGGTGATGAGATCGGTATTCTGGAATTCCGCGCCGTGTTCCAGATAGGCGAGGCCTTGCCAGATGAGCTGCCAAAGCAGAAGCAGATCGGCGAGCGGCGCAAAGGTAGTCAGAAAAATCTGGAACACCCACACCTGCGGCAGCGCGATCGTGCCGAGAGCACCATTGCGCGGATTGAATGTCATGCTGCGATATTTCCACAGGCATTGCAGCGTGCCGTAGGCCCAGCGGAAACGCTGCTTGGCAAGTCCGCGCACGGTGGCTGGCGCTTCGGTCCAGGCGATGGCGGAGCTGTCGAACTTTACGTCATATCCGGCGCGCTGCACGGCGATGGTGAGATCCTGATCTTCGGCCAGCGTCTCGGCCGGAAACCCGCCCAGCTCCTGCAGAACGCTTTTGCGCCAGGCGCCCACCGCTCCCGGAATGACGGTAAGCGTGCCGAGCGCGGCCAGTGCGCGACGCTCCAGATTCTGCGCGACGACATATTCCAGCGCTTGCCAGCGCGTGATCATGTTGATGCGATTGCCGACCTTCGCATTACCCGCGACAGCGCCGATGGTTTCGTCCGTGAACCAGCGCACGAGCCGCGCGATGGTGTCGTGCTCGAACTGGGTGTCGGCGTCCAGCGCCACGACGATATCGCCGCGCGCGTGGGTGAGGGCGGTGTTAAGCGCGTTTGCCTTGCCGCCATTGGCGACCGAAATGAGGTCCACGCGAGAATTGGTGCCGAACTCGCGGATGAGGACTTCGAAGGTTTTGTCTTTTGAGCCGTCGTCGATGACGATGACGTCCAGATCGCGATAGGTGCTGGACAGAATCCCGCGCACCGTATTGGTGATGACGCTCTCTTCGTTATAGGCGGGAACAATCACCGAAACGTGGAACGGGTCTTTCTTCGGTGGTGGCTCCTGCGCGAGAGCCTCGCTGCGCCGGTTCCATAGGCTGAGGCCCGCCAGGAAGAAGAGGCGCGAGACACCCATCCAGATCGCAGCCAGGAAGCAGAAGTACAAAATCTTGCCAAGAATCGAGAGCGTCAGGAACACAAAGCGATCGGTCAGCAGCGCGATGGTTGGTGGCAGGGGAGGCATCACCTGATCGCGCGTCATGCCGGCAAGTTTCGCCACCGTGGTAAACTGATAGCCTTCGGCGCGAAGTTTATCGATGATGATGGGCAGCGCTTCGACGGTCTGCGAGCGGTCTCCGCCCGCGTCGTGCAACAGCACGATGTTACGCGGCGAATCGGATTTCGCGCCGTGGACCTGATCAAGCGTACGCTGCACGATCTTCTTGACGCCCGGCAATTCCCAGTCGACTGGGTCGACATGCTCGCCGACCGCGATGTAGCCAAGGTTCTGCGCGACTTCGACGGGCACAATTTCGTCCGCATCGGTCGGTTCCGCATCGCCGAGATAGGGCGGCCGGAACAGCACGACAGAATGACCGGTCAGCGCCTCAAGAAGGCGCTGTGTTGCATTCAACTCCAACGAAACAGCTTCAGGCGGAATATCCGACAGGTTGGGGTGCGTATAGGTGTGGCTGCCGATGTCGTTGCCATCACCGAGGATGCGCTCGACAATTCCCGGGTTCGCTTCCGCATTGCTGCCAATCAGAAAGAAGGTCGCCGGAACGCGCTTTTCCTTCAGGATGTCCAGTATCTGCGGCGTCCATTCTGGATCGGGGCCGTCATCGAAGGTAAGCGCGACCTGCTTCTTCGCCGCGCCGAACTGGCGGATCACATAGCCGGTGGGAAGCTTCGTATAGGCTTCGTCGTCGATGTCGCCGAATTCCTTGTCGCGCTCGAACGTGCGCGCGCCGGCCTGCGGATGAGCGACGACCTGGAAGATTTCGCCTTCGCCCTCGTAGTCGATGCCCTCGATCACCGGAATTTGGTGGAGCGTTTCCGGCGCGGGCGACCCGTAGGGCTGGCCCATCACATACCAGATGGAAGGATCCTCGCTTCCCAGACGCCACACCGCATAGCCGGCAGGCTGATAGATGTCGGCGGCGTGGATCTGGTTGTAGGCGGTCACCGCGTCCAGGAACCACACGTCGTGCTTGGTGCCGTCGTCCTCGACATAAGAGAAATGCGGGTTGTTGGTCGCGTCGTCGAACTGCACCTGTGCGTCGGAGTCGTGCGCGGCGATGACGGCTTCCTCGAAGGCGAGGCTGTTCACATCATCGCCGTTCCAGTCATAGGCATAGGAGCCGAGCGCGATGATCGTCTTCGCCGGATTGAGAAGCTTCATCCGCTTGTCGATGATATTCTCGAACCACGACTGGCCGGCGATGCTGCCCGGCGCATCCGGCGTCGTGTGCTCGTCATAGGCCATGAGCATCATGTAATCGACGTCGTTGGCGAACGCGGCCCAGGGCCATTTGTTGTTCGACACCGGTGACGCCAGCACCACAATCCAGCCATGCGGCTTGAATGCCGCGCGCAGGTTGCGCAGGAACATGCCGTAATTGTCGTAAGAGTTGTCCGGAAGCGACTCCAGATCCATCACCACGCCATCGAGCTTGCGCTGCGCCAGATAATCGACGAGCTGCTTGACGAGTGCGGCGTTGCGTTTGGGATTGGCGAGAAGCGCGGCCATGCCCTTGCCGTCCCACACGCCGAGCGTGGCGTTCTGCACGGTCGGCAGGATAGCGACGCTCTTCTTGTTGCGGCGGATCAGATTGTAGACCTGCTGGTTGAAGCCATCCTTGAAGGTGAGGTCCGGTCCCTGAAGGCTGATCCAGGTCGGCATCACCCAGTCGAGCTTGGGCAGCGCCACGCGCAGCGAATCGTAAGCGGAGGCTTCCCAGTTCGGAAAGAACGCGGTGGAGAGAGGGCGGCCGCGTTGCGGGAGCAGCGTCGAGGCGGCGGCTTTGCGGCTTTCCTTCTGCTTCGCTAGACGCCGCGCGCGCTGGCGTTCGGCTTTGCGAATGCGCGCGGCTTCGGCCAATTGCTCGGCGGATTTCAGAAGGCCTGGCGCGACGGCTTTTTTCTCCAGTTCCGGCGCGTGGATCGCGGTGATGCGGCCGGGCAGGTTAAGCATGGCCTCGCGCGGCACCGCGATAAGGCTGGCCACGAAGGCGCCGCCCAGGACAACGCTCAGGGCGACCGCAATCCAGCCGATAAGCGAGATGCGCGCGGCGCGTTTGCCGGAAGCATCGAAAAAGATGGGCTTCTTTGCCATGATGACCTAGACCGGCTGGGCCGGATTACCGCCTTCTATTTTACTTCTGTTCCGATTCGAAAGCCCAAGGCATAGATGACGCTGGCACCCCAACAATCAATCGGCGGCAAGGTCACGGCGGGGATTATCTTCGCCGGGTTTGTCTTTTCTTTGGCAGCCAACCTGCCGGGCCATATGTCCTTCGATTCCATCATCGAGCTGGTCGAGGGGCGCACGGGCGCCTATGCCGGGTGGCATCCGCCGGCCACTTCATGGCTCTTGGGGGTTCTGGACACAATCCTGCCGGGAACCGCTCTTTTCGTGGTTCTCGATACGCTCCTTATCTATGGCTGCTTCTGGCTGCTGATGCGGCGGGCCAGCCGGCCAGCCTGGGCTGCTGCGGCGCTGGTTCTTGTGGTGGCGGTAACGCCGCAATATTTGATCTACCCAGGTATCGTCTGGAAAGACGTGCTGTTTTCGGCCACAGGCCTTGCTGGCTTTGCCGCCATCGCCTGCGCGGCCAATGCGTGGTCGCGCCTCGTGATCCGTTACGCCTGGCTTGGCGTTGCTTTGGTGCTTCTGGTGTTCGCATCTTTGGTACGCCAGAACGGGATTCTACTTTTGTTGGGCGGCGTCATTGCGTTCGGATGGATCGCGATGCGGCAGGAAAATATCAACCTGCGCCAGACGGCAGTCCGCAGCTTCTATGCGCTGCTGGCCGGTGTTGTGATTTTGACCGCCGCCAATGTCATGTTGGGAATGCGCCTGACGAAAGAGTTTGGCGGCGCGCGGCAGTTTCGTCTTTTGCAAGCTTACGACATCATCGCCGCGCTGGCTGCGAAGCCTGATCTGGTACTGGACAAGTTGGATAAGCAGGATACGGCGCTGGCGCAGGAAATGCGCACCGATGGCGTTCGCCTTTATACACCGCAACGAAACGATCCTCTTGCCGGATCGCAGCCATTGCAGGCGGCGCTGACGGCGGTGCCGCCGCCGCTCCTGCGCGCGCAGTGGATCAGCCTCATCCTGCATCATCCGGTGCTCTATCTGTCGTCGCGTGCGGACATGTTCGGATGGGTGCTGTTCACGCCGCGGATCGACAAATGCCTGCCATTCACCGTCGGTGTGCAAGGTCCGCAGGACGAACTCGATCAGGTCAACATGGATCCGCGCTGGGATGATCGCGATGTCTGGCTGCAAACTTATGGAAACAGTTTTCGCGGCACGCCGGTCTTCCAGCATGGCTTGTTCGCACTGCTGTCGATGGTTGCCGCCTGGGTTCTTTTGCGGCGTCGGCGCCGGCCCGTGGATATCGCGATCGGCATGATGCTGTTGTCCGCGCTCGTTTATACTGCGAGTTTCTTCGCGATCTCGATCGCCTGCGATTACCGCTATCTCTATGTGCTCGATTTGGCGGCGGTGTTGGGCTGGTTCTACCTGGCGCTGGATTGGCATTGGCCGGAGGCGTGGTTGCGCGCCCGACTCGCCGGTCAAGATGAAGGGCGCGCATAGGAAATCGCGACACTTTCGACAAATTTCCCCATTCCGCGTCTGGTATTGGAAGCGGGTGGCAACCTGCGCGCGGCCAGGTTGTGTGGAGCGGGAACCTTGATCGCGCGTTGAAGAACGACGCCAACCCTCGGGCAGCGCGGGCGTTTCTTCATAAGATATTGATATATTTGCGAGATTTCGGGTGAGCGATCCAAATGTACACGGCCACAGTGCTCTTGGCACAGCCGGCGGCAAGATTCGCGTCGGCATAGTTGGCGCCGGGCGCTGGGCGGACGACCATCTTCCGGGCGGCCAGCGGGTGCTCTGGATCGTCGGCGGACTCTTGTTGTTGCTGCTGGTCCTCTGGGCAATCCAGCCCGATCCGAATGCTGGCTCCAACCGCCACCGCATTGGTGGTGCTGCGATGCCGGTCGGCGTGGCGAAAGCCGTCAGCGGCGACATCGACGTCACGCTCAACGCCCTCGGCACCGTCACGCCGATCGCGACCGTCACGGTCCGCCCGCAGGTCAGCGGGCAACTTCTCAAATTCGATGTCGAAGAAGGCCAGATGGTGAAGGCCGGCGACGTGCTGGCGGAAATCGATCCGCGCACATTCCAGGCGGCAGTCGATCAGGCTGTCGGTACGCTGCAGAAGGATCAAGCCGCGCTGCAGGAAGCGCGCATCGACGTGCAGCGTTACGCCAATCTCGTCAAGCTGAACGCGATTTCGACGCAGACCTACACAGCATCCATCGCCACAGCGAAACAAGCCGAAGGCACGGTCAAGACCGACCAGGCCAGCGTCGATCAGGCGAACATCAATCTGCAATACACAAAGATCACCTCGCCGGTCGCAGGCCGCGTCGGCTTGCGGCAGGTCGATGTTGGCAACATCGTCGAATCCGGTCAGACGAACGGCGTTGTCGTTGTAACCGAATTGCAGCCGATCTCGGTGCTATTTTCGATTCCGGAAGACAATGTCGACGCCGTCATGGAGCAGGTGAACAGCGGCCAAACCCTGCGCGTCGATGCTTATGATCGCGCGCAGACGAAAAAGCTGACGAGCGGCACGCTCTCCACCGTCGACAACCAGATCGATCCGACCACCGGCACCGTGAAATTGCGCGCGACGTTCGACAACAACGAAGGCGCGCTGTTTCCGCAGCAATTCGTGAATGTGCAATTGCTGGTCAACACGCTGCACAACCAGATCATCGTTCCCGCCGCCGCGATCGAGCGTGGCTCGTCGGGCGCGTTTGTCTATGTCGTCAACTCCGACAGCACCGTCAGCATGCGTGCGGTGACGCTGGGCGCGGTGCAAGGCGACAAGCAGGCGATTTCAAAAGGCCTGAAGGTCGGCGAAACCGTCGTGACCGATGGCGCGGATCGTCTGAAGGACGGCGCCGATGTGGACGTGCCCAGCAACAAAGGCAAACCCATCCAGACAGCTGCGCCGCCCGCCGGGACAAGTTCCAGCGACGACGCACGTGCCAAGCGCAAGGCCGCGATGGCGGCTGCGATGAAGCAATATTGCAGTGCGGATTTGGCAAAGTATTGCGCGGGTATGCAGCCCGGTTCGACCGAGGCGCGCCGCTGCTTCTTCACAAACCGCGACAGCTTCAGCGACGATTGCAAGAACGCGCTGGCCAAGCTGCGCAAGGGCGGCGGACATCATCGTGGCGGCGGAGGCGGGGGCGGGCTGTGATGCTCCGCGCCTGAGCGCCCGCCATGAACATCTCCGCACCCTTTATTCTTCGTCCCGTCGCGACATCGCTCTTAATGATTGCGATCCTGATCGTGGGCGCAGTGGGCTTTGGTTTTCTTCCGCTCTCCGCCTTGCCGGAAGTCGACTATCCGACCATTCAGGTGCAGACATTTCTTCCCGGCGCCAGCCCGGAAGTGATGACGACCTCGGTCACCGCGCCGTTGGAGCGCCAGTTCGGCCAGATGCCGGGCCTAAAGGAAATGTCGTCCGCGAGTTCTGCGGGCGCGTCTGTCATCACATTGCAATTCGATTTGAGTCTCAGCCTCGATATCGCCGAACAGGAAGTGCAGGCGGCGATCAACGCATCGGGCAATCTGTTGCCATCGACGCTTCCGGCGCCGCCGATCTACGCCAAAGTGAATCCCGCCGACGCGCCGGTCCTCACCATCGCGCTGACATCCAAGACGATGAAATTGACTCAGGTCGAGGATCTGGCCGACACGCGCGTTGCGCAGAAGATTTCGCAGCTTTCCGGCGTTGGTCTTGTCACCATCAATGGCGGGCAGCGGCCAGCTGTGCGCGTTCAGGCGAATATCCAGGCTCTGGCGGCCTATGGTCTGAACATCGACGATCTGCGCTCAACGATTTCCAACGCCAACTCGAATGCGCCGAAAGGCAGTTTCGACGGCGCGACGCGCTCCTACACGATCAATTCCAACGATCAACTGCAGAGTGCGGACGAATACAAAACCATCGTCATTGCCTACAAGAACGGCGCGCCGGTGCATCTTTCCGACGTTGCGTCCGTCGTCGATGGTTCGGAGAACGACAAGCTTTCGAGCTGGATGAATACGACGCCGGCGATCCTGCTGAACGTGCAGCGCCAGCCGGGTGCGAACGTGATCGACGTGGTGGACAGCATCAAGAAGATGCTGCCGCAAATCCAGGCGGGTCTTCCGGCCTCCGTCGACATGCAGGTGCTGACCGACCGCACCACGACGATCCGCGCGTCAGTTTCCGATGTGGAATTCGAACTGGCGCTGGCCGTCGCGCTGGTGGTTCTGGTGATCTTCCTCTTCCTGCGCAGCATCCCGGCGACGATCATTCCAAGCCTGTCGGTCCCGCTTTCCATCGTCGGCACGTTCGCGGCGATGTACCTGCTGGGCTTTTCGCTGAACAATCTCTCGCTGATGGCACTCACCATCGCGTCCGGCTTCGTCGTGGACGACGCCATCGTGATGATCGAAAATATCTCGCGTTATCTTGAAGCAGGCGAGAAGCCTTTGGACGCGGCGCTGAAAGGCGCCGGCGAAATTGGTTTCACCATCATATCGCTGACGGTCTCCCTGATCGCCGTCTTGATTCCGCTCCTCTTCATGCAGGAAGTGGTGGGCCGCCTGTTTCGCGAATTCGCGGTAACGCTGGCGATCACGATTCTGATCTCTGCCGTCGTGTCGCTGACGCTGGTGCCGATGCTATGCGCGAAGCTGTTGCGGCACCGCGACGAAAGCAAACAGGGCGCGCTTTCGCGCAAGAGCCAGGAATATTTCGACCGCGTGATCTCCCAATATGACCGGTCGCTGGGATGGGTTCTAAACAACCAGTCGCTGACATTGCTGGTCGCGGTCATCACGCTGGCGGTGACCGTCCTTCTTTATATCGTCATCCCCAAGGGTTTCTTTCCGTTGCAGGATACCGCATTGGTGCAGGGCATCACGCAGGCGGGACCGACAGTTTCCTTCGCCACCATGGCAAAGCAGCAGAGCGCTATCGCCAAGGCCCTGCTCAGCGACAGCGATGTGGTGAGTCTGTCGTCGTTCATCGGCGTCGATGGCACCAACAACACGCTGAACAGTGGACGTTTTCTCATCAATCTGAAGCCGAAAGACGAACGCAGCGGCGACATCACAGATACGATCCGCCGCCTGAACCGCCAGACCCGTGGCGTCGCCGGTATCTCGCTTTTCATGCAGCCGGTGCAGGATCTTACGATCGATTCAACGATCAGCCGAGGGCAGTATTCCTTCGTGCTCGGCTCTGCGACGGCCGCAGAACTCGACCAATGGGTGCCCAAACTGCTCACCCAGCTTAACAAGCAGAGCGATATCGAAAACGTTTCCACCAATTATCTGGATAAGGGTCTTTCCGCCTATATCGCCATCGATCGGGATACGGCGGCGCGCTTCGGCATCACCGCCGCGACCATCGACAATGCGCTGTATGATGCGTTCGGTCAGCGCATCGTCTCCACCATCTTCACCGAATCCAACCAGTATCGCGTGATCCTGGAGGCGAGCCCGGATATCCAGAACT
>JANWJQ010000153.1 GCA_025451875.1 Rhizomicrobium sp. | reverse complement strand
TGCATTTCGAGCCGGGCGACATGCAGTTCCTGAAGAACGCTTCGATCCTGCACAAGCGCACCGCCTATGAGGATTGGCCGGAACCCGCGCGCAAACGCCATCTGCTGCGGCTATGGATCGTCGAGCCGAATTTTTCGGCGGGCGATGCGTTCCTGCGCTCAGGCGTTGCCGAGAGCACGGCCAAACACAAATCACCCGCCTAGGAGGGCGCCATGCCGGACGACAAGGTATTCAATGTTCTTTTCCTCTGTACGGGAAATTCCGCGCGCTCGATATTGGCGGAAGCGATCCTGAACCGGATCGGCAAGGGAAAGTTCGCCGCCTTTTCGGCAGGCTCCATGCCCAAAGGCGACGTGAACCCGCACGCCATCGCGCTGCTCAAGCGGCTGGATTATCCGACCGCGGATTTCCGCTCCAAGAGCTGGGATGAATTCGCCAGGCCCGGCGCGCCGAAAATGGATTTCGTGTTCACCGTTTGCGACAACGCCGCGAATGAAGTCTGTCCCGTGTGGCCGGGCCAGCCGATGACGGCGCATTGGGGACTGCCCGATCCTGCTGCCGTGGACGGCAGCGAGGCACAGATCACTGCGGCATTCCGCGAGGCGTTCCGCGTGCTGCAGCGCCGGATCGAGCTGTTCACCAGCCTGCCGGTGAAATCGTTGGACCGCATGTCGCTGAAGAATCAGCTAGACGCCATCGGCAAACATATGAACGAGAACGCATGACCGTCACCATCTATCACAACCCCAATTGCAGCACCTCGCGCAACACGCTGGGGCTGATCCGCAACACCGGCGAGGAGCCGGTGATCGTCGAATATCTGAAAACGCCGCTGACGAAGGACCAATTGCGCGCGCTGGTGGGCAAGCTCGGAATCTCCGCGCGCGATCTGTTGCGGGCGAAGGAAAAGCTCGCGGGCGAACTTGGTCTCTCCGATCCTTCGGTGAGCGATGAGGCGCTGCTCGATGCCATGGCGGCGCATCCCATCCTGATGAACCGGCCCGTGGTCGTCACCGAAAAGGGCGCGAAGCTCTGCCGTCCGGAGTCCGAAGTCGTGCTGGATATTCTGACGAAACCCCAGCGCGGCGCGTTCGCCAAAGAAGACGGCACGCCCGTGGTGGACGAACACGGCAAGCGCATTTCACGATGACGCTCCCCCGCCGCCTCATCGCCGAAGTCCTGGGCACGGCGTTCCTGCTCATGGCCGTGGTCGGCTCCGGCATCATGGCGCAACGGCTGGCGGCCGGGAACGACGCGCTCGCTTTGCTCTGCAACACCGTTGCGACGGGCGCGGCGCTGGTCGTGCTCATCACCGTGTTCGCACCCCTGTCCGGCGCACATTTCAATCCGGCGGTGACGCTCTACTTCGCGCTCCGCCGCGAGATCGGCTGGCCGGCCGCTCTTCTTTATATGGCGGTGCAGATCCTGGCCGCCATCGCGGGCGTGTGGATCGCCCATGCGATGTTCGGCTCTGCGATCGTGGAAGTCTCGCACAAGCTGCGCGACGGGCCTTCGCAATGGCTGTCGGAATTCATCGCCACGTTCGGACTGCTGCTCACCATCGCCGGATGCGCGCGCAAGCCGGACACGACGCCCGCGCTGGTGGGGCTTTACATCGCCGCCGCCTACTGGTTCACCGCCTCGACCTCCTTCGCCAATCCGGCGGTGACGATTGCGCGCGCGATGACGGACAGTTTCGCGGGCATCGCGCCGCACTCCGCGCCCGGCTTCATGGTTGCGCAACTCGCCGCGGCGCTTGTGGCCTATCCCTGCGCGCGATGGCTGTTTGCAGACCCCGCGCGGGCCTGATGCATGGGAAGCGCGATGGCTAGTCCGACAGCCCGTTGGCCAGCCACAGCGGAATGACCACGAAGCCCGGCAAAAACGCCGCGCCTTGTGCGATCATATTCAGCGCCGCCATCGCAACTCAGCCGGACTTTTCGTCCGTCTGTGTGTTCTTCTCATCGTGCGGCGATTGGCCGGGACGTTCGGCTTAGCCACCCTTCACGTCGCCGCTTCCCGAACGGCGCATGCCGCCATTCGGTTTGTCGTCGGGCACGGGATTGTCGTTCGCCGTGCCGCTCATCGGGCGGCTTCCAGAGGTTCGCCCTGCTGCATCTTGTGGCCGGTGAAACTGCGCGTGATCGGCGGCGGCAGCCCGTCCTTCTTGATGGCGGCCAGAAGCTCCGCCTTGCGCGCGGCGAGCTGTTCGCCCAGCGCATCCATGTCGAGGCCGGCCTTGCGCGCCTGTGCGAAGAAGCCTTCGCCCGGCTTCTCTTCTTCCTTCACATGGTGATGGATCTGCTCGCACAGCGCCGTCATCTTGGCGTCGTAGAATTCGTCGTCCGGGCTGCTGCCCGCGAGTTCCGCGATCAGCACTTTCGCGCCGTCATGCTCAACATAGGATTCCATGCGCAGATCGTCTTCCACCGCGTCCTGGCTGGCCGGATAGAAGATTTCTTCCTCGATGGTCGCATGCACGCTGAGCTCGGTGCAGATTTCCCTGGCGAGCGATTGCTTGGTGCGCGCGTCCTTCGCCTTGGCGAATTTCTTGAACAGCGCCTCTACGGCGCGGTGATCGGCCTTCAGCAAGGCGATGGCGTCCAGTTTCTTTTTCGCGGCCATGATGTGCTCCTGATGTTGCGCGGTGCGCGCGTATCGGCTGCGGATACAAGTTGTCGCCCGCACTTCACGTTCCACTTTCGACGGCGACAATTGGCGCATCAGTGTACGTTGGCGGACATTGGCCGGGCGCTTTTTTGCCTTTTGCGATCCATCGGAAGGCAAAGTGGAACTTAAAGCGGCCCGCTCCGTTAACCGCCCGCAACCGAACGGGGGTAACTCACATGCGCTCTGGATGTCTCTGGCTCATTGGCGTTCCGATTCCGATCATCATCATCCTGTGGCTCCTCACCGGCCACGCCTGATCCTTTTCGCAACGTCATTTCGAGGAACGCCGCCATGACAGACACCGTCGTCATCGCCGAACCGGCCGCACAAAGTGTGGGCTATCGCTTTTCATGGAGCCTCGCCATCGGCGGCGGCGTCATCGCCACGGCGGTAACCTTCTTCCTTCTCACTTTGGGATCTGGCTTCGGCCTTCTTCTTGTTAGCCCCATCCATGGCGGCGTCTCGGCGCCGACCTTCTTCACCGGCGGCGCGATCTATTTCTTCGTCGCACAGGCTTTTGGCTTTGCGGTGGGCGGACATTTCGCCGGCCGTTTGCTGGGACCGCTGGTCGAGACGCAGATGCAGGAAGATATCCGCGCC
Source organism: Rhizomicrobium sp. (assembly GCA_025451875.1). Classification (GTDB taxonomy): domain Bacteria; phylum Pseudomonadota; class Alphaproteobacteria; order Micropepsales; family Micropepsaceae; genus Rhizomicrobium. The sequence continues at coordinate 28,252 of JANWJQ010000153.1, read as the reverse complement.
GGCGCGCATGCGCTGGTCGCCTGGGCCGTCGCGGTTCTGGCGACATTGACCGTTGTGGCCTTTGCGGGCCTCACCGTGGCGAGCACGGGCGCAAAGACCGCCGCGCTCTATGGCGCATCGACCTCGCAAGCGAATGTGGTGGGGCCGACCGCCTATCTGGTGGACAAGCTCTATCGCCCCGCCAGCGGCAGTTCCTCCGCGGATGCCGTTGCGCCACGCGCGGAAGCGGCGCGTATCCTAGAAGCCGGCATCGCCAATGGCGGCGCGCTGGCGGCGGACGATCACGACCGCCTCGTGGGCCTGGTCTCGCGCGAAGCCGGCGTTTCGCATGACGCCGCCGAACAGCGCGTCGATGCGATGCAGTCCGACATCACGGCCAAGATCAAGCGTGCCGCCGAAACGGCGCGCAAGATCGCCAGCTATACGAGCCTGTGGATCGCGTTCTCGCTTTTGTTTGGCGCCATCGTGGCGATGGGTGCGGCCGTGTCCGCGCGCATCGAAGACGACCGGGAGACGCCGACCGCCGTCCGCGCGGGCTTCTAGCAACCAATCGGGAGACAGCATCATGGCTGCCAAAAAGGGTTTCATTCGCCGCATGATTGACGCGGTGGAAGGCAAAACCACCACGCCTGCCAAGGCCAAGAGGGCCGTCAAAGCCAAAACGAAGAAGGCCGTGAAAGCGGTGAAAAGCACGGCGCGCGCCGCCAGGGCGAAGGTGACGCCGAACGTGAAAAAGACGAAGAAAGCGCGCAAAGCCAAGGCATAAGCGCCGCAGCGCCATTCGTCCGAACAGACAAAAGCCGTCCGCGGATGCCGCGGCGGCTTTTGCTTTTTGCGGGCGAAGGCCTTGCTCCCGAAAGGCCAAGGAACCTTCGGCCTGCACGCGGGTTCTATATGTGAGCGCGATATGCGGATCGACCGCAGCGCTTTCCTCCCGGCCTTGTCCGGTACTTGCCAAAATACTGCATGACGACGCGCGGCCATCGCGCGGCAGGCCCGGCTGTGTCCTCCGGATCGAAGGAGAACGCGCTTGTCCGCCTTGGCCCTTCAACAGACTTCCCCCGCCGCCGTTTCCACGCCGCGCGCCGCCGCCTCGGATTTCGAACGCGATATGATCGCCCAGCTTCCGGCGCTGCGCGCGTTTTCGCGCTCGCTCTGCGGACGGCAGGGCATAGCCGACGACATGGTGCAGAACGCGCTCGTCAACGCGTGGCGCGCCCGCGAACGCTTCGAGCCGGGTTCGAACATGAAGGCGTGGCTCTTCACCATCGTGCGCAACGAATTCTATTCGCATGCGCGCCGCGCCTGGCGCGAAAGCCATTACGATGCGGCGCAAAGCGAAGCCATTCCCACCGCGCCCGACGAACAGCAATGGTCGATGGAGCTTGGCGACATGGCGCGGGCCTTGCGCGGGTTGTCGGACACGCAGCGCGAGGCGCTTATCATGGTGGCGGCCGGTGGCGTTTCCTACGAAGACGCCGCGAAAATCTGCGGCGTCGCCATCGGCACGGTGAAAAGCCGCGTGGCGCGCGCGCGCATTGCCCTGGCGAAGCTGCTGGATGGCGATACGGCGCTGCCGGATCGCACCCCGACCGGGGGCATGAAGCCGGCCGATGACATTCTGGCGCAGCTGAACGCCGTCATGCCAGCCGCGCCGCACGGCATTTCGCTCGCGATCTGAGAATTGAAAATTAGGCCGCTTCGGGAACGCGCGCGCTGAAGGTGGCGTGCGTGATGGAAACCATCATGCCATCCCCGCTGCTTTGCGTAGCAACCTTCGCATCGAGCTGATGTGCCAGGGCATTAACAAGGCTGGTGCCGAGGCCGCCTTTCGCGGGCGAGCCTTCGCCATCTTTCTTGCCGATACCGTTGTCGGATACCGACAGCTTCCAATCCGTGCCATTCACATCGTAGCGCACCGTCACGAGCGCATCGCTCTTGCTGCCGGGAAAGGCATATTTCAGCGCGTTGATGACAAGCTCGGTAACGATCAAGCCGATACTTACCGCGCTGGAAGAAATGACTTTCCCCGGATCGGACAGCACTTTCAACAACGCCGGCCGTGCATCGCCGATCATCGATTCTGAAAGCGACTGGCACAATTTGGTGAGATAGGGCGCGATTTCGATCGGCTCGTTCATCGACGTGCTGCTGAGATGCTGCTGCACGGCCGCAACCGACATGACGCGGCGATGCGCGTCTTCCAGATGACCGCGTGTTTCCTCCGACGTCACCGCGCGCGATTTCAGCATGAGGATGCTGGCGATGATCTGCAGCGAATTGACGACGCGGTGCTGCATCTCCGCCAGCAGCACTTCCTTCTGCGCCAGGAGGTCGCCCGTCTGTTTCTTCAGGCGCACCGCTTCCTGTTCGGCGGTCCGCCGTGCCGTGCAGTCCTCGACGCCGATCAGGATTGTGGTCTGCGCGGGATCGTCCTGCACCACCTTGCGCACATGCAGCATCAGAATGCGTTTCCCGATGCGCGGAAACTCATGCGTGAATTCGAAACCCTCGATGGCGCTTTGCGTCGCCAGAGTGTGTTCGAGAAGCGTGCGCAGTTCGGGAATATCCCACGTGCCATGATCCAGCGCGAACAGCTTTTCGTCTCGCGCGTTCTCCGGCGCGGTCTGGAATGCGCGATAAAAGGAACTGCTCGCAAAGAGGATGTTGAGATCGCCGTCGAGGACAAGCAAAGGTTCGCGGACCGTGTCCACGATGATTTGCGCGAGTGAACGCGCATCGAGCCGCGCGAAGAGCCGTTCCAACAGACACCTATTTTTGCCGCCCGTAGAGTAGGCCCATTGCAACCTCTTAGCGAGTCGCAATGGCCTTATCCGCAAAGGGCGAAGGAACGAATAGGGCGGGGCAAGGTTGTGTCTGCGAGGCAGCGCAATAGGCGCAGCCCCTAATCCGCGCCTCTCCGTTTCGGAACTTCGCGCGGCCATACTCCAAGGCAAAACCAATATGTTGAACAAGATGAGCATCTTGCTCGCCGCGACGGCTGCCGTCGCGTTGAGCGCGGGCGCAGCAGTTGCGCAGGATCGCCGCGACAATGGACCGAATATGTCCGTTACCGTGGGCGACCAGAGCCAGGCCGGTTATTACGGCAATGGCTACAATTACGGTTATGACGACGCCATGGCGCGCCGCGAGCGCAATGACCGCTACCGTGCCGAAGCCTGGCATGCGCGGCCGGCCAGCATGATCGCTGTCGATGTCGGCGGCGTCGCCTTCGCTTATCGCGACGGTTACTGGGACAACGGCCATACCTGGCATCGCTGGCACAGCCGCCACGATTCGCGCGCCTATCGCGATCGCAACGGCAGCCACTACTACAGCCACAATCACGACAACTACGACAATGACGGCTGGCAGCACTAGTCGCTGCTGACGCATCGCATTTCACCGTGCGGGTCGATATCGGCCCGCACGGATTTTTTCAGGAAAAGGACAATCCAATGAAAAATTCCATTCGTTTGATGACGGGCGCGGCCGCGCTCTCCCTGCTGGCGCTCGCGGCGCCGGCGCAAGCCGCCAACAGCGGCATCAAGGTCGGCACGCTGACCTGCAACGTCGAAAGCGGTTGGGGCTTCATCGTGGGGTCCAGCAAGGACCTGCGTTGCGTCTTCCGCCAGAACAATCGCCGCACCGTTCACTATATCGGCACGATCAACAAGATCGGCGTCGACATCGGTTACACCGAAGGCGGCGTTCTGATCTGGGGCGTGATCGCACCGACATCGGACATGCGTGCCGATGCGCTTGAAGGCGATTATGTGGGTGTCAGCGCGGGCGCCACGGTCGGCGTCGGCGTGGGCGCGAATGTTCTTGTTGGCGGGTTCGACAAGTCGATCGATCTGCAGCCGCTCAGCGTCTCGGGCAATGAAGGCCTGAACGTCGCGGCTGGCATCGGCTCGATCAGCCTGAAGTTCGTTCGCTAACGTAAAGCCGCGCGGGATCCTGAGTCCCGCGCGGCTTTCGTTTTTCCGAAAGCGTCCGATGTTTCTTTCCATGTTCATGTGGCTCGCCATCGGCGCGATTGCGGGCGCGCTCCTGCGCTTCGCCGCGCCGAAAAACAGTTATGGCTGGCGCGGCGAGATCACCATCGGCATCGTAGGCGCGTTCGTGGGCGGGTTTCTCTGGCCGATGCTCGGAATCTTTCTCGGCGTGGGCGTCTTCAATGCCGCGATCGGCGGCTTGCTCGGCGTGTCGCTGGCGCTGCCGGTGATGCGCATGGCCAGGCCGGAGCTGCTGGCTTTTCTCTATCCCCTGCCAAAGCCGCCCGCGCCCTGACCTCATGGCTGCGCGCTATTCGAAGTCGCGCAACTCATCGACCATCTTTGTGCGCATGGCGCGGATATCCTTGCGGCCGTCGAGATAGCCCGACAGATACGCCGCTATCGCCGCCACGAAGGCCGCGACTCCCTCGGCCACAACCAGAAACCACATCATCTTTCGCGCCCGAACGCGTCGTGCTGCCACGCGGGCAAATTGCGCCCGCTCCCATCGCGCTTCCAGTGACGAATTGGAAATGCGCCGGGCAACCACGCTTTGTGCCCCATGCATGGGCCGCCGATAGCCTGTCCGATTAATTCAACGTCATAAACAAAGGCCGCCCGCGCATTTCGCGGACGGCCCGGTTCGGCACAGCGGCGCCTACATCATATTCCGTATAGCCGCCTGTAGATGCGACTTGCAGGACGACTCATTGCCGGCCGCCTGCGCTGCTTTCGCGGCAGTCATGTCCGTCGTCACGGCGGACTTCTTGGCGAGGTCCGTCGGCGGCGTCATGGTGTTGGCCTTATCCATCATCTGCCGGCAGGTCAGGGTGTTGCCGCCTGTTGTGCCCGACACGCTGCTCGCATTGCCGTTCGCCGTTGCGTTGCTGTTGGACATGGCGCTGCCGGACATCGGCCGGTTCGGTTACGCCATGGCGGGCGCGGCGGCGAACAGCAAGGCGGCGACGGATAGCGGCGCGATCGTTGGGAATTTCATGGGCGTGATCCTTCCGAAGCTTTGTGCGGAACACATCGAAAATCGCCCCGGCAAATAACGGCTGCCGCATCCACGTTCCACACCTGTTTCCGGCGGGTTCCCGCCCGGTTCCTTCGCGCGCGCGATTGCGGAACATCGAAGATGCGCGCAGGCTTGCGCAAGCTGCTTCGCGAGAAGGCAGCAATCACATTGTGGAGGGATATCTCAATGCCGGCTGAGACACTCATTATCTGGTTGATTGTCGGCGCCATCGCGGGCTGGCTTGCGGGCGCGGTTGTGCGCGGCGGCGGCTTCGGCCTCGTCGGCGACATCATCGTGGGCATCATCGGCGCATTCATCGCCGGATGGCTGTTTCCGCGGCTGGGCTTTCACCTCGCCACCGGCATTGTCGGCGTGATCATCGACGCGGCGATCGGCGCGATCGTATTGCTGCTGGTGATCCGCCTGATCCGCCGGGCCTGAAACAACAAAGCGTGCGCCGTCATCCGGCGCACGCCTTCATCGCAATACGCTATTTCTTCTTCTTCGCCGGCTTCTTGGCCGCTTTCGCGGCGGCTTCAGCGGCCTTGGCCTGGGCGGCATTGTTCTTCTCGGCGCGCGCGGCCAGGGCTTTCACATTCGGCTTTCCATCTGGGACTCTCGGCATCGGCATTCCTTCTGTTCGCAACTGACATCTTGCGGCCGCGAAACGGCGGCCGTGCTGGCATCGAATCGCTGGAACGACGCCCTCTGCCATCTTAGCGCAATCTTGCCGCCGATGCGCGGCGCTGCGGAACCCTTGATTTTGCAGGCTCCGGCGGCGCGCGCCTATGATCGGGGAACCGACACAGGAGCCCGCCATGGACTATCAGCACCTTATCATCCGCGAGGATGGCCCCACCCTCTGGGTAACGATGAACCGCCCGGAGCGGCTGAACGCGCTCAACCGGCAGATGGTGGAGGAACTGCGCGACTTCTTCGTGGGCCTTTATTGGCGCCATGAGGTGCGGGTGGTGGTGCTGGGTGGCGCGGGGCGCGGGTTCTGCGCGGGGCTGGATCTGAAGGAGCACGACGACAGCAACACGCAGCGCTCGGTCAGCGGGGGCCTTGTCGGCCAGCGCAAGATCAGCGAGATCGTGATGGCGATGCGCCGCTGCCCGCAACCGATCATCGCGATGGTGAACGGGCCTGCGAGCGGCGGCGGCTTTGCACTGGCATTGGCAAGCGATGTCCGCGTGGCGACACCGACGGCGCGCATGAACGCGGCCTTCATCCGCATCGGCCTGTCGGCCTGCGATATTGGCGTGAGCTATTTCCTGCCGCGCATGATCGGCGCGAGTGCGGCGAGCGAGTTCATGCTCACCGGACGCTTCATCGATGCCGAACGCGGGCAACAGCTTGGCCTGCTTTCCAGGATCGTCAGCGAAGACAAACTGGAAGATGAAGCGCGCGGCTTCGTGAAAGACATGCTGCACGCCACACCACTGGGATTGCGGCTCACAAAGGAAGCGCTGAACCATTCCATCGACGCCGGATCGCTCGAAGCGGCCATCGCGATGGAGGACCGCAACCAGATTCTCTGCGCGCAAGGCGAACATTTCCGTGAAGGCATCAGCGCCTTCCTGGAAAAGCGCGAGCCGAATTACGGGTGAAATATGCCAAGGCTGAAAGTCTTTCGCGCACATCAGGGATTTTACGACAGCATTGTCGCCGTGCCCTCGCAGAAGAAAGCGCTGGAAGCCTGGGGCGCGCGGCCCACATTGTTCTCTCAAGGTTTTGCTGCCGAGACGAAAGACGCCGACGCGGTGCAAGCCGCGCTGGCGCAGCCCGGCGTGGTGTTGCGCCGTCCGTTCGGCACGCGCGGCGAATTCAAGAACGAGCCCGATCTTCCCAAAGCGCCCAAGCTTTCCGCCACACAGAAAGCGGCGCATGCGCGCGCCCTGAAGGCGCAGGAAAAGGAAGCGGCTCGCAAAGGAAAAGCCGCATGCGCCGCCGAGAAGCGCAAGGAACAGCAGGCCAAGGCCGAGCTGGAAGCGATCGAGCGCGAGGAAGCGCAGTTGCGGGCGCGCCGGCAGAAACTTCAGAAGGCATTCAAGCTGCGTGGCGCCTGAGGGCTATTTGTCGAACGCGTATACCGCCTCCCAATCGTTCTTCATGCTCACCATGCGAAAGCCGAATTCGTCGGCGCGATCGAGCGCTTCGGTAAGCGGGCTGAGGCGGAATTCACGGTCATAAGCCGCTTCGCGCGCCGCATCGTCGTGATGCAGCAGCATCGCCATGCGCTTGCCGGAGCCGGCGAGCGTGTAGCGCATCATCGCCAGATCGCCGTCGGAATTGCCGAAGGCGAAGACCGGGCGGCGGCCGATATGCAGACCGATGTTCTGCACCTTCGCTTCGCGGTCGTCGAAGCTGTCCAGCTCGGCGAGTTTCATCAGGCTGAAGCGGCTGCCGCCGTTCTCCAACCGCGTTTTCACCGTGCTGCCGATCACCTGCTCGGGCGGGATGCCGTAAACCTCCTGCGCGAAGGCGCGGATGAAGTCCGCGCCGCCTGCGGAAACGATGAAGGTCTTGAATCCCTGCGCGCGCAGATAGCGCATCAGTTCCAGTTGCGGCTGGTAGATCATCTGCGTGTAGTGGCGGTGCGTGGCCGGATGCGTCGCGGTGTCGAGCCAGCGTTTGGCGATGCGCGTGAAATCATCGACCGTGACGCCGGAATGAATGGCGAGCGCGAATTCGAACACGCTCTGTTTGCCGAGCGCGTGGATCGCCGGCAGGTCGTGTTCAAGAAAGGCCTTGAAGGGCTGGCGCTCCTTCAGCGAAGGATCGGCATCGGCAAGGCGTTCGGCGCGGGATTGCGCGAAGAAGACCTGCGCCTGCATCGGTTGTTCGCACCACAGCGTGCCGTCATTGCCGAACACCGCGATGCGTTCGGCCGCGGGCACAAAATCCTCACCCGGCGCGGAAATCGCGGCGACGAAGTCCAGAATAGCGCTCTTCGCCGCGCCGTTTTTCCAGGACGGCAAATGACCGATCACCCCAGCAACTCCCGATAGTGCCGGACGAATCTAGATTTGACGTCCAAAATGCTCGATTGGGCTTTGGTCCAATATCAAGCGGCGCGATTGAAGAGGTGTGGTGATTCGAACGCGCAGAGCGCTATGCAATAATGTCGATCAGCGATTTGTAGGCGCGGCCGGCGGCGTTGAACACCGCGAGGTTGGCGCGGCTGGCGGCGGATGCTTCCAGCTGACTCGCAATCTGCGTTTCCAGATCCGCGCGCGGCGACGGGACGAGCTGCGCCGACACGCCGCCATCCGCCGTGGTGCGATTGACGACCGTGGTCGGCTGATAGTTCTTCGTGTTGGCGTTGGCGACATTCGACGCGGTGGATTGCATCCACAGCGAAGCGGCCTGTAACCCCGAAGCAGCCTTCATCATCGCGTCCAGCATGAGCGGCATTAAAGCCGGCTGTTATTCCGCCACGCTGAAGAAAAACATCGGTGTTTGATTCAAATTTTTCCGATCCGCCCGGCACCTGGAATTTTGATGGAACTTTTTGCGGTCCTCGCCGCCCCCGCGGGCCGGTCGCATCAATCATCGCATTGGCCCTTCTGGGCGCGACAGCGGCTTCGGCCGGCGTTGGCGTTCATGTCGGCGACGTCGGCGTGGGCATCACCACTATCGTCACCGTCATCAGAGCTGCCATTGGCACCACCATCACCGCGTTTGCCACTGGGATTGATCCCGGCGGCTTGCTGCAACGAAAGGCCGGATCCCCAGCGGATCTGGCCTTTTTCATTGCGCGGACGTCATACTTGCGGCGACGGGCCACTCATTACTTTTCAACCCCGGGAACCTATCGTCCTCGCCGGGGACATCAAGGTGAAGGCCGCATGGCGGAGGACAAGCTTCCGGGCGTTATGGAATTGACGCCCTTCAACCCCGTTTTCAACGACGATCCCCACGTCCTGCTCGACAGGCTGCGAAACGCCTGCCCGGTCCATCGCGACACCAATTCGGGCAGCTTCATTCTCACCGGCTATGACGACGTGCGCGCGGTGCTGTCGGACACGACGATGTGGCGCCATCCCGAACGCGCGGAGGAAGCGGCCGTGCTCAGCCGCGCCGGGCTGCAGCCCGCCCCGCCCGGCCTGACGGTTCCCGAAGACGAACGCGGCGCCGGCATCCTCTTCATGGACGAGCCGGACCATATGCGCGTGCGCGCGCCGCTCGCCAAGGCGCTTTACAAACGCGTCGCCAAATCGCGCCCGCTGGTGCAGCAGGTGGTGGACGAATGGCTGGACCGCGTGGCGGACAGCGGCAGTTTCGACGTGATGACGGATTTTGCAACGCGCGTTCCGGTGGATGTGATCGCGCGGACGCTGGGCGTGGACCCGGCGCGGCTCGCCGAGTTCCGCGAATGGAGCGAAGGCGCGATTTTGGGCCTCTATCCTTTCCGCAACGAAGCGGAGACGCAGGGTTATGTGCATGCGCGCAACTGCCTTTCGGACTATACGCGCGAATTGATGGCGGCGCGGCGCGCGGCGCCGCGGGACGATCTGACCAGCGACATGGTTGCCCTGCAGGCCGAAGGCGCCGAGCTTTCCGACAGCGAACTCTCCACCAATCTGCAAGGGCTTTTGATCGCGGGCAGCCTCACCACGACCGATCTCATCGGCAATGCGATCTGGCTGCTGCTCACCCATCCGCAGGAGCTGGCGAAGCTGAAGGCCGATCCTTCGCTGATCGGCAGCGCGGTGGAGGAAGCGCTGCGCATCGAGTCGCCGGTGGACCTGACCAGCCGCATCGCGCCGCGCGAGATGGAAGTGCGCGGCTGCCCGGTGCATCCGACGCAATCCATGCTGCTGCATCTGCGCGCGGCCAATCACGATCCGAAAGTGTTTCCCGATCCGCGCCGCTTCGACGTCACGCGCAAGGACGCGCCGCATGTGGCCTTCGGCGGCGGGCTGCATTTATGCGTCGGCGCGCCGCTGGGACGATTGATGGGACAGGTGGCGATCCTTACCTTCCTGGACCGCTTCCCCAACGCGCGCCTCGCCAATCCCGATGAGAAGCCGCAATGGGCGACGATGCCGTTATTCCGCGGCTTCAAAACATTGCGCGTGGCGATCTGATCGCCCGTTTTTGAAGCTGGCATCGGCGTCACTTTCGGTTATGGTTCGCTCTGACAAATTGTCAGGAGATGACGATGACCGACCTGCCCGGCGTGCTTCAACTCACTCCGATGAATCCGGAGTTCAACGAAGACCCGCACAAGCTGCTCGACCGGCTGCGCAACGAATGTCCCGTGCGCCGCGACGACATGGCGGGGCTCTTCCTGCTGACGCGCCATGGCGATGTGCGCGGCGTGCTCTCGGACACATCCATGTGGCGCAGCCCCGAACGCGCGGAAGAAGCCGCCGTGGTGACGCGCGCCATCCTGGGTTCACGGCCCGAAGGCTTGAAGGTTGACGAGGATGAGGAGCGCTCCGGCATCCTTCTGATGGACGAGCCGGACCACATGCGCATCCGCGAGCCGTTCGCGAAAGCGCTCTACAAGCGCGTGGCGAAATCCAAGCCCAAGGTCACGCAAGTTGTGCGCGAATGGCTGGACGGCATCGGCGATGCGAAGACCTTCGACGTGATGGACAAATTCGCGCTGCGCGTGCCGGTGGATGTGATCGCGCGGCTGCTGGGCGTCGATAACGCGCGGCTGCCGGAATTCCGCGAATGGAGCGAAGGCTCGATTCTGGGCCTCAATCCATTCCGCACGCCGGAGCAGACGGAATTCTATGTGAAGTCGCGCAACGCGCTCTCCGCCTATATGCGCGAGCTGATGAATGCACGGCGCAAGCAGCCGGAAGATGACATCACCTCGGACATGGTGATTTTGCAGGCCGAAGGCGCGCAACTTACCGATGGCGAGATTTCCACGAACCTCCAGGGTCTTCTCATCGGCGGCAATCTGACCACCACCGATCTTATCGGCAATGCGATCTGGCTGTTCCTGAAAAACCCGGACCAGTTGGCCAAGCTGAAAGCCGATCCGTCGCTTATCAACGGCGCGGTGGAGGAAGTGCTGCGCTATGAATCGCCGGTGGACATCACCGGCCGCATCGCGCCGCGAGACATGGAGGTCGGCGGCTGCCCGATGAAGCAGAGCCAGTCGATGTTCCTTTCGCTGCGCGGCGCCAACCGCGATCCGGAAGCCTTCCCCGATCCGCACAAATTCGACATCGCGCGCAAGGATGCACCGCATGTGGCATTCGGCGGCGGCTTGCACCTGTGCATCGGCTCGCCGCTCGCGCGGCTGGAAGCGCAGGTGGCGCTGCTCGCCTTCTTCGAGCGCTATCCGAATGTGCGACTCGCCGATCCCGGCATGAAACCGAAATGGCGAACCCTGCCCTTCTTCCGGGGGCTGGAGGAACTTGTGGTCGCCGTCTGACGACACCACAATTTTGACGTTCATCGCGATAAGATGGCCACAATGATTTGGTTGCGGCGGATCGGGATCGTTCTGGGCTGCGTGACGATGCTGGCCATCGTGGCGTGGCTGTTCCGCGCGTCCATCGCCGAGACGCTGATCGGCGCCTATTTCAAGGAACAGGGCATCGTCTCGGATGTCACGGTCAGCCGCCTGCAATGGTCCGGGCTGGCGGGGCGCGTGGCGCTGGGCGACGCCAACGCGCCGGACCTTTCCGCCGATGATGTGGAGGTCGTCTTCGACCAAAATGGATGGCTGCCGCGGATCGTGGCGCTGCGCATCACGCATCCGGTCGTGCGGGCACGCGTGGATGCGAACGGAACCGTGACGCTGCCGGCGCTGCAAAGCTGGATCGACAAGATCACGTCCGGCCCCGCCGGACATTCGCGCTTCGTCAGCGACGATCTTCTGGTCGATCTGCAAAATCTGCGCGCGATCGTGACGACGCCGGGCGGCACGGTCGATCTTGGCGGCAATGCGCAGATGCGGCACAACGCGCTCACCTTCCTGGACCTGACGGCACAGCCCACGGCGCTCTCGCACAACGGTCAGGTGCTGCGCATCGATGGCGCGCGCGTGTCTGCGCGCACGTTGGCGACGGGACTTTCGCTGAATGCGCAATTCGCAGGCGCGCTGAATCGCGATCAGCCACAGCAATCCCTGCGCGCGACGGGCATCAACGCCACGCTCGCGGCTTCCGGCATAAAATGGGGTGCAGGCGGCGACATATCCGCGGCCGCAGCGCAATTGCAGATGACTGCGCAGGATCTTCGCGCAGGCGCGGCGCATCTTTTGACGCCGAACGCACATGTGTCGCTGGCGAATATCCGCACGTCCACGTCCAACGGACATTGGGCCGCGCGGGCGGATATGCAGGCACAGGCGAGCGCACAAACCGTTCCCGCCGACATGCTGGTGCTCTTCAAACAATTGCCGGTGGTCGGGACGGACCGCAATTTGAGCAATGCCGTTGCCAGCGCGGCGCGTTCGTTGACACTCACGCTCGCCGCGCATGTCAGCGGTGGCGACGGCACGTTCGGGCTGCAACTCGCCACGCCCGCCACGCTGGACGGCAGCAATGGTGCAATGCTGCGGCTCAATACGCTGACGCTGGAAGATTCCGCAGACGCCCTGCGCGGCGCGGCGGATGCGCGATTGGACGGCGGCGGCTTGCCGTCGCTGTCGCTGACATCGCACAATTTCACCTGGGCGCGTGCAGCGAATGATGTCACGGCCGATGCGGCGCTCACCGCGCGGTTCGATTTCGACATGCTGCAGGATGCCGATATTTCCGCCACCGGAAATGCGTCGATCCATGCAGGACGGTTTGCCTTCACCCTTGGCCAATGCGCGCAAACGCGGATCGGCGCGGTGCGTGCGCGGCGGAAAACCATGCTGCGCCGGATCAACGGCGTTGTCTGCGCGTCCGGCAATGCGCCGCTGATCGCGAGCGATGCGAACGGCTGGACGGTGACGGGCCTTGCGAAAACTCTCGCCACCGATATTCCGAGCGCGCCGGCGAAGCTTTCCCATGCAAACGGGAAATTCCTGTTGGAAGGACGGAACGGCAAGCTTTCGGGTCTCTTTCAACTCGCCCAAGCGCGGATTGCCGACACGGGCAAAGCCATGCGCTTTCATCCCTTGGATGGCCGCGCCACCGCCACGCTCAATGGCAACCGCATCGTGGGCGAGGCCATCGTCACCCGCGCGCGTTCGCGGATTGGGCGCGTGACGTTCATGCATGACATCGCCAGCGGCACGGGCAAGGCGGATATCGCCGCGCGCGATCTCAGCTTCGATCCCAAGGGATTGCAGCCGGAAAGCCTTTCGCCGTTGCTGGCGCAGATCCGCAACGCCAAGGGCCGCGCCAGCTTCACCGGCACCGTCGCGTGGACGCGCCGCGCCATGACGAGCCAGGGCGTGCTCGAGATCGCGCAACTCGATTTCGCCAGCCCGCTCGGCCCGGCGCATGCGCTGCAATCCTCCATCGCGTTCAGATCGCTGCTGCCGCCGATCACCGCGGACGGCCAGAAGCTCGATATTGCGAAGATCGACTGGACCCTGCCCTTCACCGACACCCATGCGGTGTTCGCGCTCACGCCCGATGCGTTGCGCGTCGATGGCGCGAAAACCAATGTCGCCGGTGGCGCGGCCTCGCTCGACGGGATGACCGTGGAATTGGGCGGCAAAGGTGCGCTCCACGACACCGCGCGTTTGGAAAATATCGATCTGGCGCAGATCGTGTCGGCGACGAATATCGGCAGCAAGGTGAAGGTGGTCGGGCGCGTGAATGGCGTGGTGCCGTTCACATCGAGCGCGGAAGGGTTCCGTATCGCCAAGGGGCATGTCGAATCGGTGGGGCCAGGACGGCTTTCCATCGACCGCTCGCTCTGGACGAAGGGCGATGTCGCGGTGAACGGCGTGCAGGATTTCGCCTATCAGGCGCTCGAAAACCTGGCCGTGGATTCGATGACCGCCGATATCGACAGCGTGGACAATGGGCGGCTCAGAATCATCTTCCACGTCAAGGGCCGCAGCGATCCCCCCAAGCCGCAGGAAGCCAAGGTTGGCCTGTTCGACCTCATTCGGGGCACCGCGTTCGACAAGCCCATCGCGCTGCCCAGCGGAACGCCTATCGATCTGACGCTGGAAACCTCCCTTAATTTTGACGAACTCTTGAAGTCCTATCAGGCTGCCTGGTCAGACAGCCTGACCGGGACGCCGACGCCGAAACGGGGAACGAAGAAATGAACGCACGCACCGTCTTATTCGCGGCCTCCATCGCTGCGACGCTGGGCGCCTGCACGCCGACGATCCGCGTGGAAGTGGCGCCGATCAACATTTACGCCAAGCTCGATGCCGATGTCCGCATCCGGCTGGACAAGGAAGTCCAGACGGCGATCCAGCAAAACCCGAACCTGTTCTGATCCGCGAAGGAAGCAACCGCATGAATACGACGCTGCAAAATTCCCTCCGCACACTTCGCGCAGGCGCTACCGCACTGGCGCTTTCGCTCACCGTTGCGGTTCCGATGACGGTGCTGATGAGTCAGCCCGCTTTGGCCGATCTGGCCAGCGACAAGGCCACCGTGGATGCCGCCAAGGCGGCCGGCACGGTCGGCGAACAGGCCGACGGTTATCTCGGTTACGTGAACGGCTCCGCCGATGCGGCGACGACCGCGGCGGTCTCCGCGATCAATGCAGGGCGCGCGAACGTTTATCGCCAGACCGCGGCGAAATCCGGCGTGACACCGGAAGCCGCGGGACAAGCGACCGGCACGCAGCTTCTCGCCAAAGTGCCGTCCGGCCAGTTCTACAAGCCGCTTGGCGGAAGCTGGACGAAGAAATAAGGCACCGGGTCTCGACAAATTCGGCACGCTTTTTAAGCGGGTGCTAACCGGGACGCGGCATCGTATGGCGTTCGTCCGGGATCAAGCCCATGCCCCCAAGCGCAGCATTCGGCCGTCGCGCGAGTCCGCAGGCGCCGGCGCGGACTGAGAAGACTCGCACCGCGCCGGCCATAGTCCCCGAAACAAAGCTGTCCGAACAATCGGTCTTCGAAAATGCGCCGGTGGCGGACACGCCGTCGCTCGACGACGAATTGCGCGAATGGAAAAGAAACCGCAAAGCCGGTTTCCAAATGCCGTGGCGGCAGATTTCGCTCATGGCATCGCTCTGCTTCGGCATCGCCTCGTTCGTGCTGCCCGACAAGACGAACGACGCCGTGAACTGGCTGCTCTATGGCTTGATGGCGATCAGCTTTGCTGCCGGCATTTCCCGCCGCCGCCGCAGACGGGCGGACACCGCAAAGCAGGTATAGTAAGAAGAGCCGCTCCGGCTCCGGTATCCGGCGCGCGACCTGTTCTGGACGGTGGTGGCGCTGAAGGGCACGATGCTGGCGTCGTGGGCGCGTTTATCATCATGCTCGGTTTGTGGATAAAGGCCCGGCTGGAAGAAGGCCGGCTCACGCAGGAAGTCGAAGGCTATGACGCCTATCGCCACCGGGCCGAATAGCTAATCGCGCCGGAACATCCGCGCAGCGATAAAGCCGACGACAAGGCCGACCACCGCGCCCACGATGGCGATGTGAATCGCCAGTCCGATCAGCTTGAAGACGATGAACACGACAAGCGCGACGACGAGCGCGCCGATGATCTCCAGACCCATTTTCATGATGCCATTCCCTTGTGATCGCGCAACCATAACAAAAAAGCGCGGCTGCCGTGAGGCAACCGCGCCTTTCTATGCCGCATCAGCGGTCAATCGTCGTCGTCATCCTCATGATGGCGGTGCCAGCCGCGATGCCATCCGTAGCCGTCGCGGTCGCTGTGGCGGTACCACCCGTCGCGGTCGCCGCCGTAGATGCCGACATATGCCGGAGCGTAATAGCTCGAACCGTAGTCGCGGCAATCATAGTAGTACGGGTCGCAATAGGCCGGCGCGTAGTGGCGCTCGCCGTAATAGCCGGCCGGCACGCCGATACCGATGCCGAACGACACATGCGCAGCTTCGGCCGGAGCCGCCATCGCGATCGCCGCGCCTGCGGCAAGCGCGCCGGCGAATGCGAATTTTGCGATCTTCTTCATAAGTCATCTCCTTTTCCGATGCCTTGTGCATCCGGTAGGGAAACGCACAGGGACATATCGTCGGGTCCAAAGATATTGGCGCGGCTTGAATGCGGGCTGTCGCGCCCATTCATCCGGCGTTCATTCCTTTGCGGAACAGCGCGAAATACCAGGCGAAATCTGCGGACGCGCTGCGGCTCGCCGCAAAAATACTTTTCATCAATGTTGGAACTGCGGGAAGGCGGGATGCGCCTGCTCCTAACGCCAGTTCGCGCCACTAGTTTGTGCATATGTGCGCACGGCGCAGCGCTATCCCTTCTGGCGCCATTGGCAATAGGCCGGGCGACTTTCTAGATAGTGTCCGTACGACTCTGGGGGTCCTTATGCACCGCTTCATTTTGGCCTGCCTAGCCATTTTCGCTCTATCCACTGCCGCTCAAGCCGCCGACACAAACGGCCGCATCGTGCTGCCCTCGGATGTGCAGCCTACGCGCTACGATCTCGCCATCGTGCCGGATACGGCGCATATGAGCTTCACCGGCACGGTGAAGATCGCACTCGATGTGAAGAGCGCGACAAAGACCATCGAACTTAATTCCGCGGACATCACCTTCGACAAAGTGGCGCTTGACGGCAAAGCCACGCCGAAGGTGAGCTTCGACACTACCGAAGAGACCGCCACCCTCACCTTCCCCGCCGCCATGAAAGCGGGAAAGCACTTTCTGTCGATCGCCTATACCGGCAAGATCAATCCGCATCCGTCGGGCCTGTTCGCGCTCGACTACACCGACAAGACCGGCGCCAAGAAGCGCGCGCTGTTCACCCAGTTCGAGAACTCCGATGCGCGGCGCTTCGTGCCGTCCTGGGACGAGCCGAACCGCAAGGCGGTGTTCGCGCTGACGGCGACGGTGCCCGCCGCGAACCTGCCGATCTCCAACATGCCCATCGCGAAGACGGAGAATCTCGCCGGGGGATTGAAGCGCGTGCATTTCATGCCTTCGCCCAAGATGTCGTCCTATCTCCTTTTCTTCGGTACCGGCGATTTCGAGCGCGTGTCGCGCAAGGTGAACGGCGTGGATGTCGGCGTGGTGTTCAAGCGCGGCGATGGCGCCAAGGCGCAATATGCGCTGGATGAAGCGGCGAAGTTCCTGCCCTATTACGAAGATTATTTCGGCGTGAAATATCCGTTGCCCAAGCTGGACATGATCGCAGGCCCCGGCACCAGCCAGACCTTCGCCGCGATGGAGAACTGGGGCGCGATCTTCTATTTCGAGCGCGCGCTGATGCTCGATCCCAAGACCGGCAGCGAGCAGGACCGCCGCAACATCTCCGTCGATGTCGCCCATGAGATGGCGCATCAGTGGTTCGGCGATCTCGTCACCATGGATTGGTGGGAAGACCTCTGGCTGAACGAAGGTTTCGCCTCGTGGATGGAGAACAAGGCCAACGATCACTTCCATCCGGAGTGGCATATGTGGATGGACTCCATCAACAACCGCGAAGGCGCCATGCGCGAGGATGCGCGCGCCGGAACGCACCCGATCATCACGCCGATCCATGACGTGCTGCAGGCCGATCAGGCGTTCGACAACATCACCTATCAGAAAGGCCAGGCGGTCATCCGCATGCTGGAAAGCTATGTCGGCGAAGATGCGTTCCGCGCCGGCATCCGCGCCTATATGAAGGATCACGCCTACGGCAACACCGTCACCGACGATCTGTGGCGCGAGATCGACAAGGTGTCGCCACAGCCGATCACGCAGATCGCGCATGACTTCACGCTGCAGGCGGGCGTGCCGCTGATCCGCGTGGCGACGGCGAAGGGCGGCCTGCATCTGACGCAGGACCGCGCCGTCGATGACGACAGTGAGAACCCGCCGACGAGCTGGCATGTGCCGGTGGTGACGCGCAGCCTTGGCACCTCGCAGATGTGGCACGGCATCGTCAGCCGCGAAGCGCCGCAGGATGTGGCGCTGCCCGGCGATGAAGGCGCGTTGGTGAATGCGGGACAGACCGCTTATTTCCGCACCGCCTATGACGATGCTTCCTTCAAGAAGGTGGCGGCGGCGTTCGCGTCGCTCTCGCAGGAAGACCAGCTCGGCCTCATCAACGATGCCCGCGACAACGGCTATGTGGGTCTGGCGCCGTTCGGCCAGTTCCTGTCGCTCGCCGCGCAAGTGACGCCGGACACCAATGTGAAGGTGCTGGATACGCTGGCCGGCCGCATGCAGGGCATCGACACGCTCTATCGCGGCCTGCCGGGGCAGAAAGCCTATCGCGCCTTCGTGGTCAGCGTGCTCGATCCGGTGTTCACGAAAGTGGGCTGGGATGCGAAGCCGGGCGAGAACTCCAACGTGCCACTGCTGCGGGGCGATCTGATCGATGCCTTGAGCCAGGTGAACGATCCGCCGGTGATCGCCGAAGCAGACAGGCGCTTCGATGCCTACCGCGCCAATCCGGATTCGATGTCGGGCGACATGCGTCAGGCCGTGATGAGCGTCGTGGCGCGCCACGCGGATGCGGCGCGCTGGGAACAGATCCATCAGCTCGCGAAGACCACGGCGGACAGCGCGCTGAAGGAAGAGTTCTACGTCTATCTCGGCCGCGCAGAGGACCAGGCCGTCGCGCAGAAGGCGCTCGATCTGGCCTTGACGGACGAGCCGCCGGTGACGGTGCGGTTGACCATCGTCGCCGTGGTGTCGGGCCTGCATCCGGAGATGGCGTTCGACTTCTTCGTGGCGCATCGCGACGCGCTCAACAAAATCCTGGAGCCGGATGCGCGCGACCGTTTCCCGCCGGAGCTCGCCAGCAGTTCGTTCGATCCGGCGATGATCCCGAAATTGAAAGCCTATGCGGAGAAATACATCTCGGAAGGCGCGCGCGGGGATGCGGTGAGGGCGACAGGCGCGATCGGCTACTACGCGAAAATCCGCAGCACATCCCTGCCGGAAATCGACAAGTGGCTGGCGAAGAATAAGCGCTGATTGTCATCGCCTCCCCTTGTGGGGAGGTGATTGGTGATGGCGCGCCCTAAAGCGCCGCGAACTTGCCGGTCTTCTTGTCCAGCAGTTCCAGCTTGCCGTCGGCGATGCCGAAGCGGGCGCCGTTGAGTTCGAGCTTTCCGGCATTCACGCGCTCGGCGACGAACGGGAACGACATCAGCTGTTCCAACGACAGGCGCACCGCGTCCCGCTCCAGCAGCGTGTGCGCGTCAGGCGTGCCTTCGGGCAAACGGTCCACGGCGGGCTTCAGAAGATCGACCCAGGCGCGCAGGAACGGCACGCCGTCCGCGATGGAATTGTCGAGGGCGGCCGAAACGCCGCCGCATTGCGCATGGCCCATGACGAGGATGTTGCGCACTTCCAGATTGAGCACCGCGAACGCGATCGCAGCGCTGGTGCCATGATGGCTGTCATCGGTTTCGTAAGGCGGCACGATCGCGGCGACGTTGCGGATCACGAACATACTGCCGGGGCTGGCGTTGAAAATGGTCGCCGGATCGGAACGCGAGTCAGAACAGGTGATGACCAGCGTCTGCGGCTTCTGCCCATGCTTGGCGAGATCCAGATAACGCTGGCGTTCAGCCGGCCAACGCCCGTTGCGAAAGGCGTGGTAGCCGTCGATAAGTTCTTGCATGGGGTCGCTGGACAAAATCACTCCCGCGCGGTCAGCGCTATTTTTTCAGGCGAACGCCGCGGCCGCCTTCGCCGCTGACGGCGTCGTCGCCGATCAATACGATTCCGATATTATCCAGCGCGCCGATCAGTTTCATCAGCGAATCCACATTGCCGCGGATCACGCCGGCACTGGCTTCCATGCGCTGGATGGTGGGGACGGACAGGCCGGAACGCTCAGCCAGATCGCGCTGGTCTATGCCGGCGAGTGCGCGCGCTGCGCGCAATTGCGCCGCGGTGATCATGCTTGTGCACTCCGGGTGGAGAAAATCTCCGGCGAAATCGACATGTGCTTCCGTATGACGGCCAGGCGCCGACTGTTACTGCACCGAGCGCGCCCAGCGCAAATAGGTACGTACATCCCTCTGGCGTATGTAGAGGGATAGCGGGTCGCAGTCACCCCAGCAGCACACTTCATAGCCGTCCGCGTTGCGGCCGCAGACCGGCACGACACCGGCGATGCTGCAGGCAGATCACTCGCTGGGATTTTCACCGGAATGCTCGAGGCCCTTGAGCAGCGGCAGCCTTTCGCGCTGCGCCGTCTGCAAAACCTCATCGGCCGCCTTGAGCAACGCGATCTTCGGGCCGCGAATATCGCCCGCTGCCGTGCGGACGCGCAGTTTCCAGGCGCCAAACGCCAGAAACAGCGGGACAACCGCCAGAATCGACGGGGTAACACAGACATTTCAGGCTCAACGATTATAAGTGATGTTTTGTATATGGTTTATAATCGTCGATACAATATTAGGGCATGAAAGCCTGTAACTGCCTGAAAAATCGCCAGACGTTGGCGATCCGCACCTAGACTTCGGACGGAGCCGAGGTTGGAAAGATGGACCGCGCCCGATAGCGGCGGCGCACAGCGCGGGCCGCCTGCGGCAGGCCCAGAAGATCCGGGAATGACCGGCTCGCCGCGCCCATATGCGTGTCCACGCCGAACACGATCTCATCGGAGGGCATCGGCGCGAAAGTGCCGAAGATGCGATCCCAGATGCTGAACACGTCGCCGTAATTGCAGTTGGTCCCCGGCTCCTGGAAGTGATGATGCGCGTGATGCAGGTTCGGCGTCACGAACAGCCAGCCCATCCAGCGCGCGGTGCGCGGCGGCAGGCGAAACGTGATGTGCTGCGAAATATTGGCGACGCTTTCCACCGTCTGCCGCAAAATCAGGACCGGTAGCGACGCGCCGCAGATGAAAACCGCGAGCGTGAGAAAGCTCACGCGCACCAGGGTCTCAACGGGATGCTCGCGGAAGGTGGTGGAGACATCCACCGCTTGATCGCTGTGATGCACCAGATGCAGGCGCCACAGGAATGGAAGCCGATGTGCGGTGCGGTGATAGGCGTAATCCAGAAAATCCAGAACGACAAACATCACGCCGAGCTGAATCCACAGACTGTTGGCGTGTGGAAGCAAATAGACGAGTCCCCAATGATGCGCGGTATTCCACTCCGCCACCGCGACGCAGAGCGCGATAGTGACAAGCTGAACCGGCGTGACGACAGCAAGAAAGGCGACGTTGAACGCGCTATGGCGCAGCTTCTCCGTGGTGGGCTGCGCAAGGACGACTTTCTCCGTGATCCAGCCGCCGGCGAAAATCAGCAAAAACAGGGCACATTGCAAAGAACCCGCATGGTCGAGCGCGAAGCGCGCGACGCTGTCCAAACTCATGAACCGGCCTTCCACGTCTAGCAATTTGGAGAGCGGGATGCGTTTTAACGGCTCCGGCCCAGCCCAGCCCGGGCTGGAAAAGACCCTAGCCCGGCGGAGCGGCTAAAAGCGCCTAAATAATTGCCAATAAATCGCCCCGTTATTGTTAGGGATAACAGCCACCGGAATCGGCGTCGCGCGTTATGGGAGAGGATCTTTCGCGCGCAAAAAAAAGGTGGCGAAAATTGGCATCATTTAATCTGGAACGGTTTGTCGCAGCGCAAAATCCCGTTTACGCAGCGGTCACGGCGGAGCTGCGAGCTGGTCGCAAGCAATCGCACTGGATGTGGTTCGTGTTTCCGCAGCTTAGCGGGTTGGGTAGTAGCGACATGGCGCAGCGTTATGCCATCGCCTCGCTCGATGAGGCGCGCGCCTATCTTGCGCATCCCATACTCGGCCAGCGCTTGCGCGAATGCGCGGCGTTGGTACTGGAGGCCAAGTCCAAAAGCGTGGACGATATTTTCGGCACGACTGACACGATGAAATTCCACTCTTGCATGACGCTGTTCGCGCATGCCGCGCCGGAAGACACCGAGACGGTATTTCGCGAAACCCTCACCCGCTTTTTCGACGGCGAGGAAGACGACCTCACCGCGGCGCGTCTGCAAGCGCAGCGCGCCCCGCACTGACGGATGGTTATGAGCAGGTGGTGTTCTCGTTGGTGCAGGTGTCTTTCGTCCAGCCGGTGATTTTTCGGAATTGGACTTTCGAATAATCGTGCCAGCTGCCGAGCAGCTTCGTCGCCTGATCGTCGTCGCTGACCTTTGTGATGATTTTGCTCTTGTCGTCGTGACCGGCGCGAACAATGCCTAGCGCCATGCCCGTACGGTCACAGCAAAAACTTCCTACAGAACCGAGACGGGAAGGCTGTCCATCACATATTGCGCATAATGGAAATCGCGGATGCCCGCGATCCTGCCGCCGCGCCAGCCAATCCGCACGACAAAGCGGACATGCGAAGGATCGGCGACGTTGCTGAACAGAAGCACGGGGAAGCCTTCCGCCAATCCCACATTCACGCGCCAGTCGGGGATTTCGCTGTAGCGCGTGAAATAGATTGCGACATCCTTCTTGCTGGACAGCTGCCGGCGGTTCACCAGATCGAGCCGCACGTCCTCCGCCAGAAGATCGCGCAGCGCATCGAAGTCGCGCGCATTGAAGCGATCCGCATAAGCGCGCAGACGGTCGCGTTCTTCCAAGGAATAGGACGCGGGCGTTGCGGATGCGGGCGGCGCATCGTGCAGGCGCTTTCGTCCCCGATGGATCGCCGCCTTCACAGCTGCGACACTGATGGAGAGGATCTGCGCCGCTTCTTCGTTCGCATAGCCGAGCACATCGGCCAGCACGACGCTTGCGCGCTCCACCGGCGTGAGGGCCTGCAAAGCCGCGAGGCTCGTTTCGACAGAAACGCGCGCATCGGCAATCGCGGCGGGGTCGGCGAAGGCGGCCAGCTCCGCGTCGGCTTCAAATGCGGAAAGGCGTTTGCGGCGCCGCAGTGCATCCAGTGCCGCGTTGTGCGCGATGCGGAAGAGCCAGCTCTCCGGGCTTTCGATGGTTGCGCTCCAGGCCGACGCCGCATTCGCCAGCGCCTCCTGCACCACGTCTTCGCCGTCGAACGCCGAGCCCACCATGCGGGCGCAATAGCGGTGCAGCCGTGGCCGCAATTTCTCTATGAGGCCGTTCAAAGCCGTCAAATCCGCATCCATCACGCCTCCACGTGCAGGAGCCTCTTCGCAAGGACGAACGGGACCCGCAAAAGGATTCCTTCGTCTGAAATATTTTTCGCGGCGAATCCCTGGCGCCGCGGGATGCGTCCTTGTTCGCGAAACCTCGCAAAAGGATGCGACCATGCAGAGAATTACACTTGTCCGCTACACCACCAAGCCGGAATGCGCCGCGGAAAACGAGGCCCTGTCCCGCGCCGTATTCGCCGAATTGAAGCAGGAAAAGCCGAAGGGCGTCGCCTATACCTTGCTGCGCAACGGCAACGACTTTGTGCACCTGTTCGTCAACACGGCGGATGCGGATTCCGCACCGCTGGTTGATCTGCCGAGCTTCAAGGCGTTTTCCAAGGACAACGCCGCGCGCTTCGCCACGACGCCGGAGATTCTGCGCCTCGATGTGCCCATGGTGGATTCTTACGGGCTCGCCTGAAATCTACGTTCGGGACGCGGAGAATATGTCCGCGTCCCAAACACGTACTTGCATGAGGGAAATGCGAAAACCGCAATGTCTTCCAATATCGAGGGCACGATCCCTGATAAGCCATTCTAATTGGTGACAGATTCTCAAAGGTTGGAACTATCGCATCAGCGGGTCATTATTCTTTTGGGTTCGCACGTCGCGCGCCTTTTATTTTGCCGGGCGTGCTTATGTATCAACCCATGTCTTTGCAGACCTCTTCCATGCCCGCACCGAGCCTGGGCCAGCGCTACCGCGATGTCCGCGCGCTGAGCATGGCCATCGCCGCGCCCTTGTCGGCGGAAGACCAGAATGTGCAATCCATGCCCGACGCCAGCCCGATCAAATGGCATCTGGCGCACACCACCTGGTTCTTCGAGACGATGATCCTGTCGCGCGAACCGGGCTACGAGCCATTCGATGCGCGCTTCGATGCGATCTTCAATTCCTATTATCTGGGTCTCGGCACGCCATTCACCCGCGCCCATCGCGGATTGCTGACGCGGCCATCCGCCACCGAAGTGAAGGCCTATCGCGCGCATGTGGATGCGGCGATGGAGAAGATGCTGCCGCATGCCGGTCCCGAGCGCCGCACCCTCACCACCCTCGGACTGAATCACGAGCAGCAGCATCAGGAGCTGATGCTGACGGATATCAAGCATGCCTTCTTCCACAATCCGCTGCTGCCGGCCTATCGCCCCGCGTCCCCCGAAGCGATGGATGCAACGCCCGCGCTGGACTGGATCGAACACAAGGGCGGTTTGGCGAAGAGCGGTTATGACGGCAAGGATTTCGCGTTCGACAATGAAAGCCCGCGCCATGACGTGTTGCTGCGGCCGTTCAAGCTGGCGGCACGGCTCATCACCAATGGCGAATATTCGGCCTTCATCGAAGACGGCGGTTACGCGCGCTCCGATCTGTGGCTCTCCGACGGATGGGCGCTGGCGCAACGCGAAGGCTGGAAGGCGCCGCTCTACTGGCTGGAAGATGGTCAGCATTTCACCCTGAACGGCGTGCGGCCGATCAATGCGGGCGAGCCCGTCGCGCATGTGAGCTTCTTTGAAGCCGCGGCGTATGCGGCGTGGGCGGGCAAGCGCCTGCCGACCGAGTTCGAATGGGAAGTCATCGCCGAAGCGCATCCCACCGCCGGGCAATTCCTCGATCTGGATCATTTGCACCCGCGCGCCGCGAATGGCGAAACGCGCATGCTGGGCGATGCCTGGGCATGGACGCGCTCGTCCTACGATCCTTATCCGGGCTTTCAGCCGTTCGACGGAAAGCTCGCCGAATACAACGGCAAGTTCATGGTGAGCCAGCTTGTGTTGCGCGGCGGCTCCTGCGTGACGCCGGCCGATCACATTCGAACCACCTATCGAAACTTTTTCCCGCCGTCCGCGCGATGGCAGTTCAGCGGAATCCGGCTGGCGGAGGATATTTTATGAGCAGTGCAGGAATTCTCTTCCGCTCACCGGTCGAACGCGGCCGGCGCATCGAAAACGAATTCGCCGCCGCGGTGCTGACGGGCCTGCGTCATCATCAGAAAGAATTGCCGTGCAAATTCTTCTATGACGAGGAAGGTTCGCGGCTGTTCGATCTCATCTGCGCGCTGCCGGAATATTACCCGACGCGCACGGAGACCAAGCTGCTGCGCGAGAAGGCGGACGCCATAGCGGGCGCCATCGGCGAGAACGCGGAGCTGATCGAATTCGGCGCCGGATCGCTGGCCAAAGCGGGCATCGTTCTCGGCGCGCTGAAAAATCCGCGCGCCTATGTGCCGATCGACATCTCCGGCGACTATCTGCACGGCATGGCGAAGAAGCTGGAACGCGCCTTTCCCCATGTGCCGGTCTATCCGGTGGTTGCCGATTTCACCAAGCCCTTGAAGCTGGTTTCGACAGGCGCGCGCCGCGTGGGCTTTTTCCCCGGCTCGACCATCGGCAATTTCACCCGCGCCGAAGCGCTGGCTTTCCTGCGCCGCGCGGCAAGCTTGCTGAAAGGCGGCGGGCTTCTGATCGGGGTGGATCTGGTGAAAGATCCGGCGATCCTGCACGCGGCCTACAACGATGCGGCGGGCGTGACCGAAGCGTTCAACAAGAACATCCTGGCGCGCGCCAACAAGGAGCTGGACGCCAATTTCGACCTGGACGCCTTCGCGCATTATGCGTTCTACAATCCCCCGCATCAGCGCATCGAAATGCATCTGATGAGCATGGAGAAGCAGAAGGTCAGCGTGGCGGGCGAGTGCATCGCCTTTGCCGAAGGCGAGACGATCCACACCGAGAACTCGCACAAATATACGGTGGAAGGCTTCCGCGAACTGGCGATCGAAGCCGGCTTCACGCCGCGCGAAGTCTGGAGCGATCCGGCCCGGCTGTTCAGCATGCACTGGCTGGAAGCGTAGTTAGAGCGTCAGCGTCGCCTTCAGACCGAGCACGATGATATCCTTGCGCGCGGAAACGCCGCCCGGATCGACGATATATTGCAGGTTGGGCGAAAGCTCCGCGCCTTTCGCGACAATCGCGCGATAATCCAGCTCGGCGGCATATTCGGTGTGTTGCACCGGCTGCGACGGCACGAGCCCGGCGGCATTGTAGAGCTGTTCACCCTCGGCCACGCGGCCATTGACATGCGTTGCGCCGAACGCGAGCGCGATCTCATCGTCGGGTCGGGAGGCAAGCGCGCCTTTATAGGTCGCGCCCACCGCGAATTGCTTGTCCAACAGCGATGTGCGTCGATCCGATTGCATGTATTTGGCGAAGAGCGTGAGGCCCTTGCCGTAGCTGCCGCCCGGCGCATCCTTGGGCGGCGCTTCGCCCGTAATCTGTTGCCGCGCATCCAGGAAGAAGCCGTCGCGGCCGTGATCCATCAGCGACGGCAAGCCCGTCACCGCAGCCGGATCGCGGTTCGCGTCGTATAACACGTCGGGCGCTTCGCTGCTGCTGTGCCAGCCGCCGATCTGATAATCGCCGGGAAGGCCGGCGACGGAGGGCTTCCATTCCAGCGCAAACGGGATCAATTCGCCATTGCCGCCGGAGAAATCGAACGAGAAGCCGTGCGCGAGGTTCTTCGGATTGATCTGGTAGATGCCGACTCCCACGTCCACCGTGTCGCTGACATTGGCCTTGAGGCGCGCGCCCCATTGGCTCACCGGCGAATTGAACCAGTAATCGCCGTCCACATTGCCGGGGGTCGAACCACAGAAGCCGAGATTCTGGAAATTGCATGGAATGACGTCGAAATCGGCGCCGGGATTCATCCGGCCGAATTCGATGTCGATCGCTTTGTTGAAAAGGTGTTGTTCGAAGGACAGCTGCGTCAGGCGCCAGAGATTGCCGCGGCCCCAGATCTCCTGCGGCTGCATCAGCGTATGGAGGTCCGCCATATTGGCGATGTTCGCGCCGAAGCGCCTGGTGATGTTGGCTTCGATGGAGCCGCCGTCGTCGCCAATCAGCTTGCCCAGATCGGCCAGCGCCTCAAAATCCAGCTCGTTCGCGCCCGTCGCCGATTGGTGGTCGCCGCCGGACGGATTCCACGCGCCTTCGAAAACGCCTTTGACCTGGAATTGCCAGCCTTCGTTCTTCAGATCGGTGCGCGCGCCGTTCCAGTCGCCAGTCAGTCCCGGCTGGAAATCCGTATCGTTGGCGAGCGCCGCGCTGCTGGCCAGAAACGCCGCCACGCATCCCAGAAGAAGTCCACGCAAGCCGGTCATGACGGCAACGCGAAGGCGACGACTTGGTCGCTGATCTTCGGCGTCAGCAGCGGATTGCCGCCCGCGCTGAACACGACATATTGCTTGCCCTTGTAGATGTAGGTGGCGGGGATCGCGACGGAGGGCGCATCGACATCGGCTTTCCACAAAACCTTGCCCGTCTTCAGATCGACGGCGCGCACGCGCGAGTCCATCGAGGCGCCGATGAAGATCAATCCGGTCTTGGTAATGATCGGCGCGCCAATCGTCACCGAGCCCCAGGACTTGGGCATATAGAAGCCCCACCATTGCACTTCACCGAACGGCTTCTTCCACAGAAGTTTGCCCGTCGTCATATCGTAAGCCGAGAGCGAGCCGTAAGGCGGCGCCCAGCACGGCATGCCGAGCCAGTTGAAGAAATTGTGGACGTAGACTCCATAAGGTGTGCCGGATTGCGGGTAATAATCCGCCGCTTCTTCTTGCGTCATGCCCTTGGTCTTGGCGTCGTAGTCCTTGCGGCTCAGCAGCTGATAAATCTGCGCGGTGTAGGAATTGTTCACGACATAGATGCCATGCACCGGATCGGCCGCGCCGCCGCCCCATTCCACGCCGCCGACGGTGGGCGGATATTCGAGGCTGCCTTGCAGGCTGGGCGGCGTGAAACGGCCGTCATAGCGCAGCTTCTTGAATATGCGCGTGCATTGGCCGCCGCTCGCGATATCGGAAATCCGTGAGATGCCATTCCATTTGTCCGGCACGACGGGCTGCGGGATGGAGACGTAAGGCTGCGTCGGCGAATCCGCTTCGCCCGGAATGTCGGAGCGCGGAACGGGCTTCTCGGTGATCGGATACATCGGCGCGCCCGTCTTGCGGTTGAGTACGAAGAGGAATCCCTGCTTGGTGGATTGCACCAGTGCAGGGATCGTCTGGCCGTTCTTCCGGATATCGACCAGCACCGGAGCGGTATCGGTGTCGTA